>SOIH01000240.1 GCA_004376895.1 Anaerolineales bacterium
GTGATCCGACCTCTGAAGAGTTGGCTCTAGAGATGGAACTGCTCGAACCTGAAGAAATTGCGGCGATAAAATCACGAATTGAAAGCGAACCACTCAACCCGGACCTGGAGCGCAGGTGGCGCCGAGCCGCCGCTAGGGTACGTCGTATTATCCGCATCGCCCAGGAACCAATGTCGCTTGAAACTCCGGTGGGCGCAGAGGAATCCAGCCAATTAGGCGACTTTATTGAAGATGACACAATGCCTGAACCGGTGGACGCGGCTGCTCGAGAGTTGCTTAAGGAACAGGTTAAAAGCGCCCTATTGGTGCTTACCGAGCGCGAACGCCAGGTACTCGAAATGCGCTTTGGGTTGCGAGACGGCAGGGACTACACACTGGAGGAGGTTGGTAGGCATTTCAAGGTCACTCGCGAGCGAATCCGCCAGATTGAGGCAAAGGCATTACGTAAGCTCCGTCATCCAACCCGTAGCCGTCACCTGCGAGATTACCTCTCCTAAATTCTCTCTTCATTCCACAATTGTCTTCCATCGTTCCCAATGTCCTGAGAGGTACCGGCAACCGTCCTTCCACATTTCTTGGAGAACGACTTGAGCCACCGATATCCACCGGAATCGATGGCCATGCATCGGAAGCTCCAACTCCCGTTTGTCACAGACCGTGCTTAAATTGGACGTTTCCACTTGAGCTTTAAGATCCTTGAGACGCGCCTGTCTTTCTGGCAAGCTATTGATGGTCAAGATGCGGTCGATCTCTTTGTCGAGGGCGATTGCCCGTGCGATCCTCTTATCTGTCGCGGCTGCGATATGGGACTCTATCAAACCAAATTCCCCTTTTAAAAGGTTCAACCTTCGCCCTGCTTCGTATGTCGCCGACACGATAGCATTGCGATCCATCCATTTCGTCTCATAATTTAACGCGTGTTTCCAGCTAGGGGCTAACAAGGCTTGGCGATGTTCTTCCAGCGTGCGACAATGTAGGTGATACCCATGACGCTCCGGTTCTTCAAAAGCCCGGCTGCCAGGGTCCAAGAATGGAGCCAGGGGGGAGATAAAGGGAGCTAGTCGTTTGTCTCTATTGGAAGTGTAGCGGCTTATTAATTGACCACAGTAGTCGACTGTGGCCATGACGGATTCGAAGGTCTGTTTTGGCAAACCCACCATGAAGAATACATCAAGCCTGCGGCAGCCGGCGTCGAGCGCGCTGGCGATGGTTCGTTCGATAGCTTCGGTACTATAGGGGCGACCGAAGGCTTTTCGCACCAGATCATTGTGAGATTCGAGCGAGATTTCTATAGTGAAGTCGGGTAGTGCTCGTGCGATGCGGGTGAGGAACTTGGGCTGGGCAGTATTAAATAATTCAAGAATAACCGGTTTTTTGAAGCCCGTGATTGCGTCCAGGAAGCGATTAGCGTACTCTTCTCCAGCCTGACGGATATCTCCTAGTACGAAAATAGGCCCTCGACTAAACCTTGAGACACGCCGTATGTCATTTGCTAGTTCTTCTGGATTACGAAAGGATGGCTGTTGGCGGGCATGGAGCTTTCGGAAGGCGTAAGCGGATCCTCCACATGTAAGGCAGTTGTGGGTACATCCGCGGACGCTTAGAGCCGCGGTGATAGGATAACTGATCCAGGTACGGAAGGGAAGAAAATTGGCCAGATCGCGGTAGCGTACAACCGATTTGAGGACATGGCTGTAATCCAATAGAAGTCCGTCAAGATTTTGGGGGCAGTGGCTTAGGGGGTTCACATGAACCTGTTGCTCAGAATCCTTCCATACTAAATTCGGGACAGCTTTGAGTTGTCGGTGCTCTGCAGATCCGACGTGTGGCTGTGCTTGTCCTCCTGAGAAAATGTATTTCATTAGTTCTAGGACTGGACCTTCAGTGGAATCGCCGCGCATCACAAAGTCGACCTCATGCCGCTGGGCCAGTTCTCGATGGAAGTATGTTGAGGAGAATCCACCGAAAAGGATCGGTCGATTGGGATGCAGCCGCTTCACAACCCGGGCAATTTCAAGCGCGCCGTGAGCGTGAGGTAGCCAGTGAAGATCAATCCCAAAGACGGCAGTGTCCATTTGGGCTATGCTGGCTTCAACATCAAAATTGGGGTCGTTGAGCATTCGCAGGGCTAGATTGGCGATACGAACACGGTATCCATTCCGTTCCAGATATTCGGCGATGCTGGTAAAACCGATTGGATACATCTCAAATACCGGCGTCGAGGGAACCAGATCGCTAATGGGCCCATAGAGGATAGATTTATGCCGAAAATCATACACGCTAGGCGCATGTATGAGAATCAAACCACAACTACTCAAGTCTTACTCCTTGTCAAAATCGTTTCCTTTAGAGGGCGAAAATCGATAAAGATCCACAATTCGGAAACACGTCGCGCTTCTCCAACTCAGCTCGTCTTATGAGTCAAGAACAACCACATCCTCTGCTCGAGGGCCTTTAGGTCCCTCGGAGACGATAAATTCCACTTTCTGACCCTCGTCTAACGATTGAAAACCCGAATCGCGAATAGCGCTATGGTGCACAAAAACGTCTCCCCCTACATCGCGCTCGATGAACCCATAACCTCTTGAAACGTTGAACCATTTGATCGTGCCAGTTTCGCGCTCTGCCATTGTAAACTCGCCTCCTTACTAAACTAATATGTGAGTGCACTGAAAAAACTACCCTCGAGGAGTGAATAGGAGTAAATGTGGGGGTGAGGGCGCAGCCCGCACCCCCACATTTACCCCTCTTTCCTGCTGGCGGCTGCTTTTTAGCAGACTCAATAATACATTCCTTTATGGCAGATCGTTCCGAAGTGACTTCAGATATGAGACTCATCATCTGAATAAGAACGGCTGCCAGCAATGATCGCACTCTAGCATGGCCTGAGGTTTGTGTCAACGCTGGATGAAATGGTAGAAAGGTCCCCAATGGCTTACCGGGTCATTGGGTAAGCAGCCAGCTTGTTGTATAGTTGGGAAGGTGAGGAGACAATATTGGAGAAGGAAAATGGCCACAACGCGAGCACACCTGTGGATCTCCGGCCGTGTGCAGGGCGTGAACTTTCGCTACTACACCCGCCAGCAGGCGCTTCGCCTAGGGCTCACAGGCTGGGTGCGCAATCTATGGGATGGAAGGGTGGAAGTGGTTCTAGAAGGGGAGGAGGCAATCGTCCGCCAGATGGTCGAATGGTGCCGTACCGGTCCGCCAGTAGCATATGTGGTTGAGGTGGCGATCGAGTGGGAATCACCCTGTGGAACCCTAAATAGTTTTGATATCCGAATGACAGCCAGCGGGAGGTAGTCTTCATGGCCAAGCCCAAGATCGATGCTTATAATTTCGGTCGGATCGTGATCGACGGACAAGTCTATCAACGAGATGTGATTCTCCTCCCGGATCGTGTGTTACCCAATTGGTGGCGCGTCGAAGGTCACTCGCTGGCTCTTGAGGATCTGCAGCAGGCTCTTGGTTGCTCGCCGCAGGTGCTGGTGATTGGATTGGGAAAGTACAACCGGATGAAGGTGCCAGAGGAGACCCGGGAGGAGATTGAAGCGGTTGGAATCCGGCTGATAACTCTGGAGACTAGTGAGGCTTGTGAAACCTATAACCAATTGCGTGAGCAGGAGCACGTAGTTGCTGCCTTGCACCTTACTTGTTAAGGAACACACAAAAGGTTGTTCTCTTCCAACTCAGGGTGATCAAGTGCAGGTGAGGTTGCCCGCTTTCAGAGGTAAGGAGTTATGCCCATCGACTTTGGGTGTTTCTTATCATGGAAAAGGATGAAGCGCCTGATCCATTCAACATAACGTCTTTCGGTATGATATGAATAGTGCTTGCGCTGGATGGCATCTCGGACCCGATCTAGCAGCTTGTTAGGACGTTGAGACATCTGTTTAACCCCCTTGGTTGATGTTTACTGGGAATTGTAATATGCTCTAGTTGGATTGTATGGTCGATAGTGAATATTCCATGTAGTACCCCCTTTAGGATGACAGTACAGAATTCACTCCAGATAATATAGTATAAAGAGACCTTTGATGAATTTCCTCCATAAAAATCCCCCCAGAGGGGGATACTTGGAAATTATTCTAGAGAATCACTAGTTATCCGCCACTCTTTTAGCATATATGGTATGAATAAGACTTTTTCGAAGGGAAATCAAGAATTAAAGAAACGACCCCCTCTTACGAGGGGGACCGTCATTGCCAGGGGTATTCGCCCTGGCTGGGCTATAAATATAAGGTTCCTCGCTATTTTGTATGGGTAACGTGAATTAATCAACCTTTGAGATCAGTT
>SOIH01000043.1 GCA_004376895.1 Anaerolineales bacterium
GTTCCGCAATACTTGCAAAATATTGCCTCGGAATTATTTGACGTTCCGCAAGCCACACAGTCACGAAGGAGCGGCTGGCCGCATTTCTGGCAGAATCCAGCCTCAGCGGGGTTCTCATGCGAGCAAGCGGAGCAAATCAAGGTCATGAAATGGATCTCCACAGGACTGGGGTCTTCAAAGGATGATATCCCTCTTCTTTGACATCAACTTGAAAGCTGCATCACACACAAGATCGGTGTTATGGGCACGGTACGCTGAGCTCATGTCCCAACAACTAAATATAGATCCAGTCGATCGTGGCTCTGGAGTTTCATGTCGGCGCTCGAGGCGCTCAAGAGCAATCCCCCAATATGTGTATGACTGGAATGCGAGCTGCAGTGTTGAGGCTTTGATAAGGAATGAAGAGAGGATGATGAATCAAAGCGAGGAATGTGTTAAGTCATTGAGAGTATAGCATTATCTGCATGTCGTTGAACAAGAGAGATGCGATGTCTATTGACCGCGAGATCATTTGCCCGAGGTGAGATTATTCGAGTTCAAACCGCAACGCAGCCCTGGTTAGATAGATGATCTGCGGGTGTTGCTCGCACAGGCGAAAAGGACGGTCTTGATTTGGAATGGCGTCAGGTTTGGATGCTTGGCACGGATCAGAGCGACGATACCGGCGATATGAGGAGCCGCAAAGCTGTTTCCTGTGGTGACACAAGAGCTGCCATTCAACCACGAAACTTCGACATCAATACCAAGCGCTCCGAATTCAACCGGCGGGGAAGGGTTGTAATAATAGGTCATCGGCTCATGACAGTCATGTGCGGCAACAGATATGACGGAGGAATAAAGCGAAGGGTAGCTGGGCACTGAGATATTATTAACCGCCGACACCAGGACGATATTGTTAAAGTATGCCTGATCTGCTAATTCATGAAACAAAGCATAATATTCCGCTCGCGAAGTGCTGAGGCTGAGATTGACGATGTGCATCTCGTGCTCAATTGCCCAACGCAAACCGCCGGCAAATTGAAGGGCTTTTGCCGTCATGTCCCTCCCAAGCACGCGGACACTAAATAATTCGGCGTCGGGAGCGATGGCGTGAATGATGCCCGCGCATGCGGTTCCATGTCCCGAAAGGTCGATAAGATCGTTGTCCTCGACGTAGCGCACATTATTCCGCTCTTCAGCATTCCATTCAACAATTACACCTCCGCGCACGCTCCTTTCCAGGGCAGGGTGGTCTTTTTCGATCCCGCTGTCAATGATGGCAACCCTCACACCCTTCCCGGTGCTGCTTTCCCAAGCCCACTCCCTCGTGAGCTCACCGATAGGTCCCAGGGCTTGCAGTTCGTGAATCGCATCAGAAGTGAATTGCGATGACCACGCGGGGCGAAATGGCTTATCGCTCATTGAGATTGACCTCGCTTCAACCGGTCACTGTGGGCAGCATGTTGTCATGGAGCAAGACGCGGCTTCGAGTGGAGATATTCTGAAAACGCGCCTAAGATGTCCAAGCAAACACGGCGCTCCGATTCACCAAATTCACTGATTGTATAAAAATGATTGGCCAGGGCGTACAAATCCTTTACCCGCTCATCCTCACTGCTTTTCTCTTCAAGCACACGGAATAGATCCGATAATTCCGAGGTGGTATCCGCGTTTGATAAATCCTTAATACTTTGAATGAGCGCAGAACTGAGGTTTTCAAATTGCTGGGATTGAAAAATGGCGATCGCAGCTTGCTGGGCGAAAATACCGAGGAGTTCCATGTCTTTTAGACCGAATGATGGTTCGTCGATTTTATCTAGAACTTCCATTACACCGATCACTCGGTCATTGCGGATTAGCGGCATGGCAAGTATTGATTTTGGCACATAACCCGTGCTCTCGGCGAATTCCAGGTTAAATCGCGGGTCTTGCTGCACATCAGAGATCGCAATCGGTTGACCTGTCATGACCACGTAGCCAGCAATACCTGAATCAAGAGGAATGCGCATGCCGAGGACATCTTCATTCCCAACTCCGTAGGCTACTTTGAACTCTAAAACCTGTTGTTTTTCATCTACAAGAGCGATCGAGGCAGCTGCAGCACCAAATATGCGAGCTGCCGTGTCTACAATGGATTGAAGCAATTCTTGGTTTGAAGTTGGCATGATTGCGCTGCCGCTGGTTTCGATAGCCATAACTAGTTGCCGAAGCTGCTCTGCAAGCACGTTATCTTGTGAGGATTTCTTGCTCATGATCAAACCAGCCTTTCAAACGAATCTCTTTTGATATGCTTTACGCTAAACCCGAGCTTATGAACTTAACCAACCGATACCCAGAAGAGCCTCCGCCCTTCTGGGTATGGTTAAGTCTTACGATGAGTGGTCATCAGGCTATGGTATGACTACCCTGTACTTGTCATCCTCGAGAATGACCCTGGGCACCACTTGAGAATCAGGTGTCAACGCATGGGCAACCACCTCTGGTCCGCCAATGATCATCTCGTCAAGTACAACGCGCTCTTCCGCATCCATTTTCAAGCGCATTTCGGTGAGTCGACCGATCACCTTCTCGATCACTTTTTCATTTGTTAGTGCCATTTCCATTCCTCCAATTCTTACGAGGCTTACACCCCAAGCGAATAGTTGTTGAGTTTAGTCTTGTGCACCTCCTTTTCGTACAACTTTCTTCTTCTTTTACAACGGCCGCTGATTAATATCCTAGACCATTCGACGATGTTTGTCTGTCATTAAAGCGACAGAGGCGCGAATGATATTCGCGGTGAAGCTTATCCCTCAATTTCGCTGGCCAGTCTCTCCAGGGCCTCTCTATCCTTGACGACAATTCTGACTCTTCCAGTTTCAACCCATCCAACCCGGCGCCATTCGCCGAGGGTGTGGGCGACCGTTTGTCTGGCCAGGCCAACATACTGGGCGAGATCTTCCTGGGTGACGTTGATCACTCCTTCATTACCTGCCTGTTGGTCTAATTGCAGAAGCACTTTCGCAATTCGAGCTGAGGCATCAAGAAACGCTAACGCGCTCTCTCGTTCACTGCTCACGCGCAAACGCAGGGCTGTTGTCTCCAGAACGCGACGCATTAACTCCGGTTCCGCCTCCAGCCCTTTTAGAAAAACATCGCGAGGGATTGAGATAACCTCACTGCTCTCGCGCGCCAGGGCTCCTGTCGAGCGTGGCTGATCAGTAATAAGTGACAATTCACCGAAGCAATCACCCCGGTGCATTTCATTAATGACCAACTCGCGTCCTTCAAGCGTGGCCAGGAAAATCGCAATGCATCCGGATCGAACAATGTAAACGGTGTCTGCTGGATCGGTTTGACTGAAGAGAATTTCACCTTTTTCCAGTGCCCGGATTCGGCTTGACTGGGTGAAATCAGAAAGTATCCTGTCGCTCACTCCTTCGAAGATTGGAGCGTCGCGGAGGGCGTGCATCGTTTCCGCCATATGGCAGCTCACTTCTCTTTCTAGATCATCGAATCTTAACGGCGACTAATGTGACGTCATCGTATGGGTCTTCTTCACCGCGAAACGCATCCATGGTTTCCAGGACCTGGGTGCATATTTCCTGCGCGGGTTGGTTCTTTTCTCCTGAAATAGCGGCGAGGAAATTCTCCAAGCCGAACAACTGATTTTGCTTGTCCAATGCATTAGGAACACCATCGGTATACAGGACAAGTAAGCTATCACTCGGCAGATCGAGGGTTTGCTCATCGATTAACGGTTCGTCGAACAAACCCAGAGGTTGTCCCACTGCTTGACCAACATCCTCCCACTTACCATGAGGGTTCATGACGATGGGCAGCTCATGCCCAGCGCGAGCATAGTGGAAGGTGTTTTTCTTGCAGTCAAGGATGCCGTAGAGGAGCGTGACAAACATCCCCGCTTCATTCATGCCCAACAAAAGTCGATTGACTTCAGCCAACACATCCTTTGGGGAAACGGTTCGTCGGGCTTCCACACGCAGCAAGGTTGCTGTAAGCGCCATGAAGAGTGCTGCAGGAACCCCATGATCGGTCACATCACCTACGGCGACGCCGAATCGGTCATCGTCCAGGGTGATGAAATCGTAAAAGTCTCCCCCAACTGCGGCCATGGGTACGATGCGAGCGCCGAAGTCAAGCCTAGGGCATTGTGGAAATTCCTGGGGGAGAACGCCCAGCTGGATTCGCCGTGCTACTTCCAGCTCTTTCTCGAGCTTTTCTTTCTCGATGATTTCGGCTTGGGCTGCTTTCAAGTCATCATAAGCTTGCTGCAATTCAACGTTCTTCTGGCGAAGATCGA
>SOIH01000040.1 GCA_004376895.1 Anaerolineales bacterium
GTGATAGATCGCTCGTAGTTTACGGGCGTTGGCGACTAGAACATCATGCCCCAGCCCTATCAACAAATAGTTTGCCCAATGCGAGTGAGTGCCGACTTCCATTGCTACCCTGCAGGGCTGAAGGGCGGAGAACTTTCGCTGGAAGGAAGCTTTTGTGGTGGGTAGACGTGATTCTTCAATTAGTCCACCATCCTGATCGATGGTCGTTATATAAGAGAACTTATCTCCCAGGTCTGCTCGACGGAAAACATACCATTCTTGTTCACGGGTCGGTATCTCCTTTTCTTGCAGCAACGAAAACCGACCGCGTCTATTTAGTGAGCCCATAATTAGGCATCATGTGATGGATGTCCCGGCCTTCTCATCCCAATCTCGCTGTAGCGGACTCCTAATCTGGACCGAAACTCAGGCAAATCCTATTTATCCGGTCCGCTAGAATCGTGGATGCAAGCGTCGGGGACCGCTCAGCTCGGGACCTATATGCGAAAAAGATCGGTAATAAACGGGGAATAGAACCAACCCGATTTTGTGGATAAGAAGAAAGGGTGGGCAGGAACGAGTAGTTGATCTGTCGTGGTTGAACCTGCTGTGTAATTGTTCGACTATGCAGATCGAGGCGTGCTCTTAATGACGATAAAAAGATGCAGCGCGACCCATCACGGGCCACGCTGTTTTTTGGAGCGTTATTTTCCGGAGCGGAGGTTCTAGCGAAACGCGCCCGCTAATCCCGCTGCCCCCAGACCAAGTATCCCCAGGATGAGAGTGGTGAAGAAGGCAACAGCCATTATGGCGACCCATCCCAGGAGAACGGTTACGATCGTCTGCGTCCAATCAAGGTCGAGCGCCTCTTTGGCGGCGATGAACCAGGAGAAGAGCCCGGCGATTGCAGCTGCAAAGCTTATGGGAGCGGTGACGCATGTGAGCGCTGGCGAAAACGCCCCGACGATACTGAGCACACCGACAACTCGCCATACATAAGCAAGACCTAACGTGCGGACGAGTTCATCAAAGGTGACTTCGGCTTTAAAGACGGTCTGACCCACCCAGGCGATAATGGCTGTGCCGACGGCGAAGCCGATGATCCCAACAACAGTGCCGACCAGCGCACCGGTAATACCGGCAACAGGTTGGTCGAATCCCCCCGCGCCGAATTGTGAACCGAGCGAACTAAGGAATGCAGTAGCAGCGACGATGACCCAGGCGGTCGTCGTGAACGATGTGTCGTGCTCGACCTCACTATATACTTCTTTGTTGAACATAAAGGCTTTCGTGATGCGATCGATGAGCATGATTAGGAAACTCCTTTCAAGAGTTGAGATAGTGTCTCATCAGCGGCGATGGACCCCTGCTAGTAAAACCCTCTTCGGTATGTTTCGATACGGTTTGTCGCAAGGAAGGCCGGGTAGTAATGGTTACCCTGTTGTTTAGCGTCAACTTTCTCGGCGAGTGCTGCGCGTGCAGGCTGTCGTCCGTTGCGACATCGGCTGGCACGCCCCATGATCTCTGCAGGATCACCAAAGTGAAGCCGCTTTATGTTGTGTCGTCCTGCCACCAGCGTATGCCCAGGTCGAGCAGAAGCAGGCGCAGGTCGGATTTGCTGCGCAAGCCGAATTTTATGAGCACGTTGTGTATGTGAGACTTGACGGTCTCAGAGGAGATCACCAGTGCGTCAGCGATCTGGCGATTGGTTTGTCCGCGGGCAGCAAGCCAGGTCACCTCCTGCTCGCGCGGGGTGAGCGAGGCCAGGGCGTGCTCTGCGTGCACCCGCAGCGTCTCCTGCTCCAGCCCGCGCTCCAGGAGGTCATTAACCAGCATCTCCGGCGGGCGGGCGCGGGCGCGCGCGGCGCGGCGCAGGCGGGTAGAGAGCTCAGCGCTAACCTCGACTGTCCAACGACGAGAAGAGATTGCGGCATTTTTTGGAGGCTGTTTGGTGGGTTGGCGGAGGGATCCGAAAACACCACCTTGGCGGGGTGGTGCTGAGGCTTGTTCCTCGCAGTTGCGTTCCCGACGGGAAGATCGGGACCTACGCTCGAACCACACGATCGACTCCCAGGCGCTGCAGAAAGGACGGCGGGGACACCGCTGGTAATTCGATTATATAGAACAAATGTTCTATTGTCAAATAGAAGGCCGTGTAGACCCCTCCGGTATTCCCTGTTAGACTCGGCGCGGGATTGTCGCGTGGGGCGAAGAATCACTCAGACAGAGCGATGATTTTCGCCGGTTGTACGATCTTGAGGTACAGCGATGGATCACAATATTCCTGCAGATAGCAAACACCGGATGTATGGTCACGGCCAGCCATGGCCGTATACCCGCGTGGTGGCGGCGTTAGTTCTCTTCCCGGCGGTGCCGATGCTGCTGCTCTCCATCGCGACTCTGGCATTGTTTTACTTAGCTCCCGGGCGCTTCGGGAGCTTGATCGCGCGTCTCCCCGGGGAATCGTTCATCCGGACAGCGCTTGTCTTCGCACCGGCGACGCTATTTGCGATTGTGGTCCTGGCTGTCCTCTACGCGGTGGAAAAACCGCGCGCCGAGATCGAAACTCAGCCTGTTAAGATCCAGCCTCGAAAGCGCAGCCTGCCAGTCGCAAGGACGGCGGGGATGCTGATGCTGATCGCCGCTCTCCCTGCGTTTATGTTCTCCCTCTCTGTGTGGGCACTTTCCTTCGTCTCACCTTCCCGTTTTGATCGTCTGCTCGAACCGTTCCCGGGCGAGACATACTTGCGCGCAGCTACACCGTTCCTGCCCTGGATGTTTTTTGCACTCGCTCTCATCGCGGTGCTGCTTCTATTATCTATAGAAGGCGGGAAGGAGGACGTGGAACGCGACAAAGTCGAGGATGCTGAGGCGCGGCTCGTGCATGGGGTACAAGAACCCAAGCGCTTGATAGACTATGCGGTCAGCGTTGTGCTGTTCGCGGCAATTCCCGCGCTGCTGGGATCTCTGGCGGCATTGGCGCTCTATCACGTTCAACCAGAACGGTTCGCGCGTGTGATCAGCCGTCTTCCGCTGGAAAGCCTGGTGCGGGCAGGACTGCTCTTCGTCCCTCCGACATCTTTCATTGTGGTTGTTCTGGCTGCGATCTTCCTCCTGCGTCCCCGCTTCACCGCAACTATACGCTCACAGGGCGTGGTTGACGACGGTGTTGTTGAGAAATCCCCGTTGCGTTCGACACTGGCCATGTGGGTGTTAAGTGCGGGGTTGAGCTTTTCAGCAGCGCTGGGATTGGGTTTGCTGACTGTAATAGCGTATCTGCTCTTACGTTAGCGGAGAACTTGATGGTTGAATTTATTTCGTCGTATCCGTTCGTGCTCGCACTCCTCGCCGCCGCCTTGGCCGAGTTCACCGCCACCCTCGTTCGGCGGTCGGCGCCCACGGTCGGGAAATGGCTGTGGGAGCTGGCCGGGATCCTCTCGGTCCTGTCCGCGGCCGGTCTTGTTTGGTCATTTATTTGGGCGGTATCTGTGCAGACTACCCAACAACCGCCTCCACCGGTAGTTTTTCAGGCGGTCGGTATGTTAATTGTGGTGCCCGGAGGGGCTCTTCTGGTCTGGTCGGTGATATTGTTAGCGCGACAAACCATCTATGCTTGGCCCGGGGCACGGTTAATTACGGAAAGCCCGTACGACTACCTGCGCCGGCCGATGGGGGTAGGGATTGGATCGATCGCCCTTGGACTCGCACTTCTGACGAACAGCCAGGCGAGTTGGGTATGGCTGCTGTCTTGGGCAATCATCTCGCCGCTGCTCTTCGAACTCGAAGAGTGGGAATTGAAGATGCGTTTGCCCGGTGCAGAGGATTATTTTAGCCGGACCCCTCGCTACTTGCCCCGATTCTGGATTGGGCTTCGCAAGTAGGCACGCAAGACCTTCTAAATTATTCCAACTCTATACGTTTCAGGCGTTTGTGAAAGTACTTGAACACACCCCGGCTGCAGATCAATTGTTTTCTTAAAAAGCCCCATGAGACTTTTCCGGCTGTCTAACAACAATAGATCCCCCGCGCCATGCTTAAAGCGACCGACTGATGGTGGAGTACGATAAGCATCCCCTGGCCGCGTGTTCATCAGATCTTCATATAAACGTCACCGCATATTCGAATGCTCAGGATATAAATTGGGCATCAAAAGAGTCATGAAAGTGAAATGACCAAGAATATGAGGAAGGTTGATTGTGAAAAAGTTAATAGGTTTACGTACAGGTTTGTTTTTGATCGGATTGTTTGCCGTTGCGTTGGCTGCGTGCACCACTGCGACGCCTGAAGTTTCTACAACC
>SOIH01000095.1 GCA_004376895.1 Anaerolineales bacterium
CGGCGAACTGAGGTGGTACCGCGGAGGTTCAACCCTTCGTCCTCATGGACAAGGGATTTTTCTGTTTAATGGCCCCTTTAATAGACTATTGAGATCGAGGGATGAAAATACATCTTCTCGAGGAGGTAGATTGAGCGATGTCTGATTTCAAGCTGGCGAAGACCTACGATTTTAAAGATGTGGAAAGCCGGATTTACCAGTGGTGGGAAGATTCTGGGTATTTCACGCCGGAGATTCAGCCGGGGGTTAAACCCTATGTGATCTCCATGCCTCCGCCGAATGTCACCGGAGAAATGCATATCGGACACGCCATGTTTGTCGCCATCGAGGATCTGATGATCCGTCATAGCCGGATGACCGGCGTTCCGACGCTATGGCTGCCAGGGACGGATCACGCTGGAATTGCCACTCAGCTTCAGGTCGAAAAATACCTTCTAAGGACTGATGAAGTTACGAGGGAAGAGATCGGACGCGAAGCGTTTGTCCAGAAAACCTGGGAATGGAAGGAAAAATATGGGGGGATCATCACTCAGCAGCTGCGCCGTCTCGGGGCTTCCTGCGATTGGACGCGAGAAAGATTTACGCGCGACGAGGGCTTATCCCAGGCAGTTCTGGAAGCTTTCGTCCGGCTTTATGAGAAAGGATACATTTACCGCGGGACTTATCTGATCAATTGGTCTCCGGGACTCCAAACAGCGGTTAGTGATCTCGAGGTGGAATATCACGAAGAACAAGGTTTGCTGTATTACTTCAATTACCGCGTGGAAGGGTCTGATGAGAATATCCCCGTCGCAACGACCAGGCCTGAAACGATACTCGGCGACACAGCAGTTGCGATTCATCCTGAGGATAAACGGTATCAGCATCTTGTTGGAAAGACCTGTCTCGTGCCCATTCTCGATCGTCAGATCCCGATCATCGTAGATGATTACGTCGACCTGGAGTTTGGAACAGGCGCGTTGAAGATCACACCTGGACATGACCCGGCTGACTATGAGATCGGTCAGCGGCACAATCTACCGGTAATCAACATACTGAATGCGGATGCCACTATGAACGATGCGGCTGGCCCGTACGCCGGCCTGGATCGATTCGAGTGTCGCAAGAAGCTCTGGGCAGATATGGAAACACAAGGGCTCACGTTGAAGACTGAACCGTACACATTGCAGATCCCACGCAGCCAACGCGGCGGTGAAGTCGTCGAACCGATGATTTCGACGCAGTGGTTTGTGCGCATGGAGTCGCTCGCCGCGCCGGCACTGGAAGTTGTGCGAAATGGGCAAATCCAGATAGTCCCGGAGAGATTTGAAAAGGTTTATTACAACTGGTTGGAAAACATCCGCGATTGGTGCATCTCCCGGCAGCTCTGGTGGGGGCATAGGATCCCTGCCTGGCATTGCGCTGACTGTGGCGAGATTACCGTCGCTCGTGAGGTTCCCACTCAGTGTGCTCATTGCAATTCATCTGCGATTACGCAGGACCCGGATGTGCTCGATACCTGGTTCTCCTCCGGACTTTGGCCATTCTCGACGCTTGGATGGCCGGATGATACAGAGGATCTCCGTTATTTCTTCCCGACGACGATGATGGAGACAGGATACGATATTCTCTTCTTCTGGGTGGCGCGCATGATCATGATGAGCCTCGAATTCACAGGTGAGATTCCCTTCGAGGCGATCTACTTGCACGGGCTCGTCAGAGTGAGCAGCGGACAGAAAATGAGCAAATCCTATGGGAATGTGGTAGATCCGCTGGAGCTGATGGAAAAATTTGGCACAGATGCGCTGCGTTTTACCTTACTGACCGGATCGACGCCCGGCCAGGATTCGAAAATGAACATCGAAAGGCTTGAGGCCAATCGCAACTTCGCCAATAAACTCTGGAACGTTGGGCGATTGATCATGAACACGGTCGAACGTGGTTCATCCATCCATGATGAGGACAGCCCACTCTCGAATGCAGATCGCTGGATACTAAGCAGCCTGGCCCAGACCCAAATGAGCGTTGACCGGCTTTTCACAGCTTATCAATACGGCGAAGCCGGGCGTCAGCTCTATGAATTCTTCTGGGGCGAGTTCGCAGATTGGTATCTCGAGATCGCTAAGCTGCAGCTTGATGAAGAAGCGGGAACTGCCGGGCGGACGACGAAGATCATGGTGCAGGTCTTCGATGCAAGTCTACGGATGCTGCATCCATTCATGCCCTTTGTCACCGAAGAGCTCTGGGGGTATCTGAAACGTACTTGTGAGGAGAATAACGCCGGTTATCAACCGACAGGTGGCTGGGAAGAGGCTCTGATCGTTTCCAGATGGCCAGCAGCAGATGAAGGAGCCGCGGAGCAAGCAGAAGGTGTTGAGAATTTCCAAGTTGTTATGGATATCGTTACTGCGATCCGCAATGCACGCCTCGAAAAAGGGGTAGAGCTGAGGCGCCGTATACCGGCAGCGATCCAAGCAGGAACTTCTGCGGAATACCTTGCCAGTATGAGCGCTGCAATCGCGGTGCTCGCCGGTATCGATTCTGAACAGTTTCAAATCGAGGAAGCTTTAGATGAACGCCCGGAGAATGCGCTTGCGCTGGTGATCCATGGGGTCGAGATTTATCTGCCGCTTGAAGGTATGCTCGATCTTGATAAGGAGAAGCAGCGGTTGCAGGAGCAGCTCGCGGAAGCCTTATCTCAGAAGAGGCGGATCGATGAGCTGCTGGCGGGACCGTTCGCCGAGCGTGCTCCAGAAGAAGTCGTCGAAAGAGAGCGCGCGAAATTACGTTCGTTTCAGGAGACTGCTGAAAAAATCAAGGAGCAATTGGATTCCCTAAAGTGAAACCGCAGCTTCGCGCGTCAAGCCAAACAGAGTCGTCAGCTTCTCGGGTCGTTTTGATTGATGGTACGAGCCCACAGCTCCCGAACGGTTGAACGATGCAGCAGGAGCGCAACCAAAGCCATTGCTGCGCTCACCAGCAGGAGAAACGGCGGGTTCAAGATCGTCCTTGTAAACAAGCCGATGATTAAGAAATATCCATGAAAGCCAAGCGGCACCCAGAAGGCAGGTTTCGGTATAGGCCGTTTGGGCAGCTTCGGCTTCAGTAAGAGCAACAAGATCAATGCGCCGCTCAGCGTTATAGCAATCGTAGGCACATACCAATTTTTGGGGAGCCAGAAGGTAATTAGAGCGTTAGTGATGAGCACACCCAACAATCCGATCGCTATGGCTCCCCAGGGTGCCAACCAGAGGCCGACCCAGCCTGGTCGGCGTGTGAGCAGGCGAAGGCCCGCCGAGAATGCGAACACCACCCAGAACCAGGCCCAAAAGTTAGCGTAGGGAACGCCGAAGTACTGCGCCTCGAAGCCAATGCCCCAATCCCACATCCCTAACCGGATTGCAAGCGTGTCTGTAGCCAAATCAATATTCAAAGCCAGCAGCCCATCCATGATGGGGCGTGCCCATTCTGTCAGTTTCGTCGCATCTGAAAACAAACGGACGCTGTATAGAATCACGCCCCAGCCGACTCCTACCATGATCGGCACTTCCCCAAGCATTAACGAAAAACGGCCATATTGATATGCCTGTAATTGCTGAATAGTCGCCCACTCGAGCAACAACCCAAACAGCACCCCGGCGATCAATTGCCAGACCTTCGGCATCCCTATTTGCCAGGCATGCTTTAGACAACCGAGGAACATCATGAAAACGATAAGTTCGAATATGAGGAAGTACGGGTTGGGCATGTCCCTTCACCTTCGGGTACAAGCGGGATACGCTTGGATTTGAAGTCTATTATTTCACTTAGCGAAGTCGGTGCCGGTATGTTGAGAGAAGATATACCGATCTGGATTTGAAATCAAGGTGTTCTCGAAAACCTCCCGCAGACATTAAACCTCCCGCAGGTTTTTCTATCCTGCGGGAGGTTGGGCTTGTACGATGCGTGATGACGGTGGGCCGGCACACGGATCGGTCCTACAAAAATAATGGAGGGGCGCACCTGACGGATGGTTGTTGCCTCTCCTTGCTGCGAGGAACGAAGTGACGTGGCAATCTCCGCGTAAGAAGCGAGGAGATTTCTTCGCTTAGGTCGCAATGACATCTAGTTGGATGGGTGAATGCGGTGGGCTGACACATGGGTCGGTCCCTACGCGTACAGGGGGTTGTAGGGGCGCACTCATGTGTTCGCCCGAATTTCAATTCACCATGAGTAAGGGCACGGCGGCGCCGTGCCCTTACATGTCTTGTAAGCGGACAGAGAACGAGCCGGTAGGACCCTA
>SOIH01000109.1 GCA_004376895.1 Anaerolineales bacterium
AGCAGGTATTGATACCAGGCTTCGAAGTCGTGCATCTCTTCATGCCCGAAGGTGATCAACTCTCCCGGGTTGACATCGTGTGTGCGCAAGCTGCCAAGGAGTACGCCGTACCCATTTCGATGGAGATACATCGCTTCCCGGAGTGGATCCTCGCGATCATCCTGGTAGCCATGCATGGCGATAATCGCCGCCCCGTTCTCGGATGGGACATACCAGCCCGCCAATGTCAAACCGTCTTCGGTCGTGACGGAAACTTCCTCAAAAGGCATCCCGTAATCAGCCGGAGTCTCCGTGAGCGGTTCACGCATCTCCATTGGGAATGTGACCATCTCTCTCCCCTTCTGGTAGCCAACGACATTAAGGGCGATGAATACCAGAAGCAGAATTCCACCCACAGTCCAGAGTGTTATTTTGAGCCAACGTTTCATCTCCCGCCTCCTTTGATGGGTTCCTCTACGGATCTGCTGGAAGGAACATCCCTTCATTAACTCCTTAAATGAGCCCCACTGCACTGAATTCGGGGAATCCACCCCAATACAACCCCCAGCCGGTAAAGAATAGGAGCGTGACGAGTGAGGTGATGAAGAAGAAGGTCGTCACCGGTTGCTCTCCTAGTCTTGTCCTGCCCCAGATGAGAACGATCAGCATCAGGATGGTCAAGAAAGGGAGCCCCAACGGGATCGTTACAGCCTCGATGAAGATGAGGAAGAGGGTGAATCCATGGATGATGCCCGCGGGGATAATGGTTCCCCATGAGAACTCACCAATCCACCGGGTTCGCCAATGACGGTAGAAGATCAGCGAGGCCAGGCCAATCACGCCAAGATGCCAGAGGTAATGACTCAGCACTTCATCGTAGAAATGCGTGAGTTGGCCCGCGTCCCCACCCTGGACGATATGTCCGATCGAGTTTGCGGCGAGGTGCATTCCCTGCCCCTCCACCCATAGCGCAGCCAGCAGCACAAATGCACCCAGCTCTCTGGAGCTGGGTGGAGCATCACTTGACGATCGCAAGAGACCCCAATAAAGTGGCAGCAGGATTAATGGCGTAAGGATGTCGAGAACATCCCCCCATTTCATGAGCGGGTATGGACCGAACGCGCTGCCTAAGAAAGCGGGTCCGGCGATTAAGACCGTGAAGAAGATCGCGAACACAAACAAACGGCGTGAGATTTGAGACATTAGGACCTCAGTCATTCAAAAGTGTAATTTAATCATTTCAACGGGAGTAACTGTCACAATTGAGCCCGGCATAGTGGTCAAGTTTAGGTAAATTGCCCTTGCCATAAACCTATCTATTTATCGTTTCCTCAACCAGGTAGAACTCATTACCCTTCAGGGCTAAGTAGTGAAAACTGTTCGAGGAGTCAAAGGCGATCATTCCGTAGATTATGAAATCGTAGGCGCTACCCTCGTCACCATCTACAACCACAAATCTCCTGTCCCCCATGGCAACATAATACACAATCCGTTGACTGTCTGGGCTGAATACAGGGTAGCCGATTCCATCATATAATTTTCCTTCTACGCCATTGACGACCACTAACCACTGGTTACCCACTTGAGCTAAATATGCTAATCGCCGGCTGTCCGGGCTAAAAACGAGCGAACCTTGACCAATGCCATCGTATGGCTTACCTTCTTCCCCATTCATGACTACAAATTGCTTATCACCCTCTCCAGGTACATAGGCTACTCGCATGCTATCCGGACTGAATATGAGAGTCTCCTCCATAAATCCATCGTATTGTTCTTCTTCTCCGTCTACTACCACGAAAGGTCTATCACCTTCGAAAGCAAAATATGCTAATCGCTGACTGTCCGGGCTAAAAACGAGCATACCTAGGTCAATGCTATCGTATAGCTTACCTTCTTCCCCATTCACGACTACGAATATCTTTTCACCCTCTAAAGCCACATAGGCTATTCGCATGCTATCCGGACTAAATATGAGAGTATCCGCGAAAACTCCTTCGTATCGTTTTTCTTCTTCTCCGTTCACGACCACGAAAAGACTATCGCCTTCTGAAGCCCAATAAGCCACTCGTTGGCTGTTTGGGCTGAATGTGGGATTCAATGCGTCATCGTATAGTTTTCCTTCAACTCCATCCGCGACCACTAACCACTGCGCACCTATTCTAGCTACATAGGCTACATGCTGGCTGTCCGGGCTAAATATTGGCCAATCAACCTGGTCATAGGTCTTTCCTTCTTTTCCGTCTACTACCACGAAATGACTCTCGTCCTCTGAAGCCATATAGGCCACACGCTGGCTGTCTGGGCTGAATACCAATCCGCCAGCGCCAGTGTAATGCTTTCCTTCTACCCCATCCACGACAGCGAACACGGCTTCATCGTCAATTACAGCAAAATATGCAAATCGCTGACTATCAGGACTGAAGACTAGATCACCAATAAGATCATATTGCTTTCCGACTTCTCCATCCACGACTACAGTTTGCTTATCGTCAACATTATCTCCAAATGCCACCCGCCGTAAGTCAGGGCTTACAATGACACTATCTTCGCTCAATGAAGAGAAATCAACTTGAGCGACTAATCTCTCTGATGTATCCCTGCTAGAAACGGATATTGATCCTGTTGTAGACCATGTCACAGGTTGGCTGACGGTGCATTCGCTATCACTCCCCTCAATTGAAAATGTTATATCGCTGGGGAGCGATCCCCCACTGACAAACATGCTCCATGTAATATTTCCCTCAACCACTCCCAGGTTGTCTGCATACCCTAAATCATCAGTGGTTGCACTAAGATTTAGATCTCCATGGAGGGTGCCCTCCAGTGTGATAGAAACGAATTCATTGGGAGCGAAGCCCTCAGCTACGTAATCGTAGGAGGGAATCCCAGCCCCTTCGACGGGTGAAATGGAGATTAAATAGCATCCACTAGATGACAGTGTAGGAGTCTGAGCAACTGCTGCTGTGGGTGTTATCGTCGCGATCGAGGTCTCAGCTATCTCCTCAGCGGAAGGACCACAGCTTACAATCAAAACGCTCAATAGAATGACCGGCGTGATTATTAATCTACCTAATGGTTTTGATCTCATTTCTCCTCCTTGTTCTGATATGCCGCTGGAAACCTACTCGTCTTCTGACCGAGAGCCCAAAAATCGCCCAAATCCTCCCACATCCGTTCTACGCAGAGTTACCTTGCCGTACTCCTAGAGGGTCTAATCTATTTTCTTTGTGCCAAGATTTCACAATCTCATGGACTTGATCTTTACTCCATTTAGGATGCGAAATTCAATTTATTACTAAGTCGTTTTGCAACCACCAACCTATCTATCGCAGCTACGGCTCGACCACCTCACAGGTAATTTCTCGGATCAGCTTTCCTTCGATATAAAGCTCGATCGTAAAGGGGCCCACGTTAGACGACGATGCCTGTAGGAAGAGCACATAGAAACCCTCGGATCCAGAATCCCAGGCGGCGTTAAATATCGTGTTAAAGGCGCTGCTTATTCTGATCTGATGCCCCCAGTCCATACCATTTTGCATGTTTCGGAACTGGAACGCGACATATTTGAGCATATCCGTGGTGTAGTATGTCTCAGTGGGTTCGTCCGGAGAAAAATCACTATCCACGTCCCGGACGCAGAAGCTGTACCCGAACCATGGGTCAGTTCCGAAGTCGAAATTCGTCTGCCCCCAATCTGGGTTGATCTCATCACGGGGATCAGTGGTGAGCTGCACTGCCTCCCCGTTGGCCAGCTCGATCACGAAAATATCAGAATCACCACCGCGGTCCGAATCGAATGCTATGTATGCGCCGTCAGGCGACCAGGAGGGATGTTCATCTAGAGCCGGATGGTAGGTCAAACGCTGCACATTACTGCCATTCGCATTCATCAGATATAGGTCGAGGTTGTCATCCCGGTAGGATGTGAAAACGATCTGGTTGCCATCCGGAGACCACTTCGGCTGCAATTCATCCTCCGGGGAGGAGGTCAGCTGGGTCAGACCGCCCCCAACTAAGTTGAGCAGATAGATATCCCGATTCCCGCTGCGGTCGGAAGTGAAGGCGATCTGGTTGCCATCGGGAGACCAAGCCGGGTCATTATCCTGGCCCAGATCATCTGTCAAGCGTTCAACATGGCTGCCATCTCGATCCGCTAGGTAGAGTTCTTGGTCGCCATCCCGCAGGGAAACAAAAGCCACACGCTGATCGTCCGGCGACCAATCCAACTGGGCATCTATTGAAGGGTCATCCGTCAAACGGATGACCTCACTTCCATCCACCGGCAACAGGAAGATATCGATGTTGTCTCCATAACGGGCAGAAGTAACGGCGATAAACTGCCCATCTGAAGACCATGCCGGGTAGAGATCCCCCATCGGGTAGCTACTCAAGAGCATGGGGAAATCCGGCATTTGCGGATCAATCACGTATATGGCATCCGAAGTGGGGTTGGATTGATAGCCCAGGACGAGGTAGGCGATTAATCCATCCAAAGCCATTGGTGTCTTTGTGGTTGCAGATGGCGATGTGGCAGTTGGCTTGATCGTCAGCGTCGGGCTTGGTGTCGGACTTGGCGCAGCTGCAATCTGAGTTTCAAGCGCCGCGGCGGCGACCTGCGTAGCAGTAGCGTCCAATTCCGCCTGAGCTGGGCCGCAGGCACTCAAGAACAGCACGGTCAACAAAAGGCCAGATATCAAGCGAAGTGTCTTCTCTTGGTTCATCGCTTACCTCCTGTTACCTGCACTGGACGGACTATTGTGCGTCTCGTTTAAGGTCAGCCAACGGAATGCAATTTGCTCAATTCATCGAGAATATAAATATTTTGAACTGTATTCCATTGCTCACCTTTGAATTTATCGGAATTCCCATCGGCGCCGCTGTCACACCCGTAGGTGATCTGCGCCTCGGTCGTCCGCGCCGCTTCCTGCGTTCAAGACGCAAAGACCGCTGCCGTTTCGACGACCATGGTTTCGGCCAGGTCTCCGGCGTCAAGTCCCAGGGCACACGTTGCCAGCAAGAAAGGACAGCAGCAGATCAAGATGATCGCCTTGGTTCCATGAAGGCTCCTCATACGACACCTCATTCTCCATTCCGTCACCTGTAATTTTAAGGACCGCAAGAGCCAAACGCCCCTGGACTCTTGCGGTCTATGGAATTTACGCTGCCATCACCTATACCAGACCTCAATCCATCGAGATCTGTTGGATCAAGTTCTGTGCATACAGGATCAGCATTTGCGCTATATCTTCGTTGATCTTCTTGCCGCTTTGAGCTTCGACCTGGTGGATGAAAGCCTCCAGCTGCCCGATTGCAGCGTTCTCTCTGCCCTTATCCCGCGATTTCAAGGCGTTCTCGACTTTTGAGATGAGGCTCGTCAGCAACTTCTCCAAAATCTCGTCATCAGGCCTTGTGTCGATGAAATCAACTAGTCCTTCCGGAGTGTCGATGCAACCGTCCATGTCTGCATCTTGCCCACTCGCATCTTCCGCTGGGCATGAATCGCACTTGTCACCCACCCCGTCAAGATCAAAATCCGCCTGATCGCGATTGGGTACACCCGGGCAGTTGTCGATGTCATCATCAACACCATCCGCATCTGCGTCGTTCGGACCGGGCACAACGTTTAGGAATACCGTTAAGTTTTCCCAAAGGATGCCGCTCACCTCCCCCTCGCCACCACACATTTGCGGTGCGGGTTGGCCGAGGGAGAGAAAGGTCGTCAGGGAGTGGTCCCCTGGCTCGAGATCGACGATCTCATATTCCCACCAACGCACCCAAGAAGCATCCCAACCACAACCCTCATTAGGACCGCGTGGCTCCAGAGGGCCCCACAGCGTCTGACTATCGGGAGTTGAGAGCAGGAGATCACCATCCAGGGTGTAGGTGTGTTGGTCGATCGCTGTTACAAAGGCATCAACATTCTCAGGTGTGATTTCTGTCCAACCCCAGTTCACTCGGGCTGCCTGGCCGGGGCAGACTGTGTACTCTGCCCCTCCAATGAAGGGTAAAACACGCACATAATCCGGAGAGCGAGTGTTCGGCAGGCGATGCATCGTGACATCACCATCTTCGTCACCCAGCCATGCATGTGCTAATGCGCCCGGCGGTATGTCGTAATCTTGCGAACCGAAATCTGCAGTCCAGTTACCGACATCATCGGCGAACACGTCCATCTCGAATCCCCCAAACAGATCGTCGACGTGGAGAACGAATATCGCGCCAGGATCAGCTCGACCTGTGATGATATCTGTGTCAGCATCGATATTCTCGATTTGAAGTTCACTGACCAGGAGAGTTTTCGTTAAGCTGGTTGCATCATCAGTCACTACGACGAAGTCGCCTGGAAGCATGAAATGACACCCAAGGGTTGTGTAGTGCGAGTAGTGATTGCCTCGATCGTCCGTCGGTCTGGATTCGGGGCCAAATACGAGATCTTCTTGTGAGTTATAGATCGTAATCGTCACAGAGGAATTGGGAGTGGCATCGAAAACTTTCACGCCATCGAAGACCTCAATGATGTGCATGGGTACCCACCAATCGATCCACGTTCCATCGCCGTCATCGTCTTCACGCACGATGGAGAAACCAGAACCCGGAGCGACGTCGTAGATGCCCGAGAAGTAGGCTGTCCAATTCCCGTCGGGATCCGCTGTCGGATAGATCTCGCCTTCCCAGAAGTCGTGTGGAATTACACGTACAACGCTATACGGCTCAGCGAGTCCATAGACTTCATCAAACTCAGGGGCAGCAGATATGGTTTCAACATACTGAACAGTATGTTCCTTGGTCGTGGTCTCATCCCACATGCGGATGAAGTGACCAAAGTCAAGATCCGTTTCTGGTAACTCAAATCCGACCCACATCGTCATCGGATCCCAAGGAGCCGGTCCGGAATACTCGATCGAGTAGTTCAGTAACTCAGCCCCGGGATCAGGGGAGGCATAGATCTCAAGATGGACAAGGGCACCATCCTCCCATTCGAATCCTTCCACAAAATCATATTCCGGCCACGCCTGGATGCGCGTATCAGGAACATAGACTGAGATCCAGGTCCCATCGCCGTCCTCATCCCATTGGGCGACATCCATCCAGGTGCCGAGGTCGATATCCAGCAGATCTCCCTCATCGGGTTCATCACCTGGTATCGCGAAGTCCGCAGTCCAGAGTCCGAGGAAGTCGACATCTTCGTGTCGATTGACGCAGCCGAGATCGTCGCAATACCAAATATCAACTCTCGTTCCTGCATCTGCCGTACCAGATACGGTATCGAATTCCGGATCAATTGAGGTCACCTCAAGGCTGGTCACAACGTATGTTTTCGTTTTGCCCTCTCCGGTCATACTCACGATGTCTCCTGCTTTGACATCATATAAATCTGCGAACTCGAAGTACACGATCGTCTCATCAGGATTCCATTCGGCAGGCACAACTGTCTGAACGTCGCCATAATCCTGCCCTGGGCCAGTCCCTGGATCATCGATGCTGAGTGTGATCTCGGCATCCAACGGCCAACCCCAGCCTTCCGCCCGGTCCTCAATCGGCCAAATTCCCATCGAGGGCGGTGGTGGCAATTCAGCCGTGGTCGAATCGCCATCCTCATCGGTGATGAATGCGGCGTACCACGAGTCAGGCAGGAGATCGAAGGATTCAAAGGATACGGACCAGGTGCCACCCGCAGCAATATCCTCCTCACTAGAGCAATCCCATTCATCCGGAGCGATTTGATTACAAGCATCCACACGGACTGTTTCACCATCCGGTGCCACACCGGAAATGATGTCTCCATCGGGATCGAAGATATCCAGGGTAAGAGGCAGGATGATCAACTCCTTCGAATAGCCTCCACCCACCACTTCCACAAAGTTCCACGGTTCCAATGGCCCCAATCCAAGCTCCCAGAAGTCGAACCAGGCGTGCCCCCAATCGTTCGTGGCCTCCGTGGTCTCGAATCGCAGGGCACTTGGAAGTTCACTCTCATGGACGTAGACGGTTACTTCTGTAAATGTTGGGAACTCATTAACTGCTATCCAGTTGCCTGTGATGTTGGCTTCGAAGAACGGCATTGGCGGTGGTTCTCCCAGTTCAGCCATCGTTGAATCGCCGTCTTCGTCGCTGATGAACGCGGCATACCAAGCACCCGGTGTAACATCGATCGACCACTCGTCCGCAATCCAGTTTCCTGAGCTGTCAGGGAACACTGTTAGGCTTTCGCAATCGTCACCAGCGCATACATCCACACGGACCGTCGCGTCGACAGGTGCCGTCCCTGAGATTACATCTGCATCAGGGTCGAAGACATCAAGGGTCAAGTCTTCAATAACATGGTCTTTGGTGAAGATCGCTAAATCCGCGGTGGCGACAACATAATTCCCTGGCTCTAGGCCTTGCTCCCAGAAATCGAACCACGCGTTCCCGAATTGATCGGTTGACTGCGTGTAAGCAAATCGCAGGGTGGTAAGGTCTGCTTCATACACGGAAACAGTCACATCAGTGGAAGTCGGATATTCATTGGCTGCGATCCAATTACCCGTGACATTGGCGTCAAACCTCGGATTCGGCACTAGCCAAGGAACTTGTGTGCGATCCCCGTCATCGTCTTCCTGCTCTGCCGGATACCAAGTGCCGAGATCTAGCTCGTATGGTGAGAAATCCACCGACCACGCTCCAGAGTCAGCCGTCACTATCACATCACAAGGATCTCCGCATCCTTCGATCCAAAGGTGAACCTCGCTTCCTGATTCGGCGGTGCCAGATACGATGTCCGTAACCGGATTTACGCCAGTGACTTCCAAGTTAGATATTAAAAGGGTTTTTTTGATTGTCCCATCGGTCAATGTGACATACTGACCTGCTTGTAGGTCGAACTCACCCTGCAATTCAAAATTAATCCAGTTCTCACCCTCTGGAATGGATCCTGATGCATGGTGAAGATCACCATAATCTAGGTCATTGTACTGGTCGATGTACAGATCAATGCTCGACTCTTCCGGCCAATCGTGACCATCCACCCAATCGTGGTTTGGCGACGCCACAAGATAGGGACTAGCCTGAGCAAACGCAGCACTAGAAGAAATTAACACACCAAACAACACCATGGTTATCAAGACAGCGGGTTTACGGAACATTTCCATCCTCCTCGCTATACGTTCTTTCGCGTGCTGTAAACAGCATTCAGTATGCCGTTCTTCCTTGCAGTACTCTCCAATACATCCCTCCTCGCAAACAACTTTCAGTCAAAGCGATATCTTGGTGTTATTCCAATTCCATTTCCATAACGAGTGTTCGAAACTAGTCATTGTCCCTTTCGTTGCAAATCTCTTCGAGCAAGAAGACCAACAGCTCACCCAAATTGGCAAATCCTCTGCGCTCTCCTGTCCCCGAATTCTCAAGCGAGAATCGCCAGGCGCGTTTCCCCTCTGTATCCACCTGCCACAATCGTAGCAGGAAGGACCGATAGCCCATCTCGCCAATGCTTTTTTCTTGATGGTCTAATTCCATTGGTGATTTCTTTCATATCAAAGCAAATGATCGTAAATGAAACGTAATCCAACCGTAAACAAATCACGGTCAAAGCAGAGTCTGTTTCTTGCTTTAGGTCCTCATTTTCTTTATGATGGCACTACGACCGCTCGGTTCACTAATGGATCAAGCACAAGCAGCACTCAATGGATTAGGCATTACCCTCTTCGGTTCTCTTCAAATTGTCTCCGATAACAAGCCGATAAGCGGACTGGCCTCGGATAAAGTCCGCGGCTTATTGGTCTTCCTGGCTGTTGAAGCAGATCGGCCCCATCGCCGGGATTTTCTCGCCGAGATGTTCTGGCCGAATAAACCGAGAGGCGTGGCGAGGAACAACCTGAAGCAGGCGATCGCCAATCTGCGGAAAGTGCTGGGTGACAGAGAAACCACGCCGCCTTTTCTGATTATTTCCCGCGATGAAATCCAATTCAATTTGGAAAGCCCACATCGGTTTGATGTGAATGAGTTCAGCGAACTCTTGGAAGCCTGTGCTAATCACAGCCATCAAGAAGGTGGCGGCTGCGAGGACTGCGAAGAGTTGCTGAAGCAGGCTAGTGAGTTGTACAGGGGGGAATTCCTGGCTCAATTCGCACTTCCCGACAGTCAAGCTTTTGAGGAATGGGCGCTTATATATCGAGAAGTATTTCAGCAGCGAGCGGCAAGAACCTATCGAGAACTGATTTCGCTCTTCGAAGAACAAAATAAATTTAAGGAAGCTCGAAAATACGCTCGGCGGCTGGTGAGGCTTGCGCCGTGGAATGAGGAATCTCACCGCATCCTGATGCGGTTGCTTGCCCGCAGCGGCAAGCGTTCCGCAGCCCTGAAGCAGTATGAAATCTGCCGGCGCATCACGGCCGAGGAGTTCGGGGTTGAGCCGTCGAAGGCGACCAAGGGGCTTTATCAACGCATCCGCGAGGGGAAGATCGACGCACTCCCTGTCTCGTCGTTTCAGAAACAATCCCCCGCTATGGACGAAACGATCCGCGTACCAGCCGAGAGTAAAGACATGACGCCTGTGAGGTCCCGGTTTCCCAGATGGGCGTTACCTTCCGCCGCGGTCATCGTTGCGGGAATTGTTTTAATGGCCTGGCTTGCGGCATCGAACTTTCGAAAGACCCCAAACGGAATAAAAGATGCGTTGGCTCAAACTGGTCAACCAACATCGGGTGAAGGTATCCTGCCAATCTCAGGCGATAATGAAATCATCAGAGAGGCTTTTGGTGGAGGTACGACCTGGTATGTTTCGGCCAATGGTGATGATTCTAATGATTGTCTCACCTCAACAACCGAGTGCTTCAGCATCAACGGCGCATTGAGGAAAGATGGGTTTGCTACGGGGGACACGGCACTTGTGGCCACTGGTGTTTATACGGATATTGGCTCTGAAGTTGTAGCGCTTTTCCATGATGCCGCCCTATCCGGCGGATGGGATGAAGGTTTCACATCACAAAGCGGTTTGTCCACCATAGATGGCGAGGGTGTGCGTCGTGGTATTTCCATAACTCACGGCACAGAAGTTTTTGTTGAGCGATTTCTTATTCAATATGGTTCATCTACAGACGGAGGGGGAATCTTTGTTAATGGCACTGTGGTCTTGAGCAACACTACGATAAACGGAAACACAGCCTCCGATGAGGGGGGCGGGATTTTCGTTCAAAGCGGGGCAACGGTCATTCTGAACAACAGCACCATCAGCAACAATGCAGCCAACTCAGGAGGTGGAATTTTTATCGCCGGGGGCATGCTGCTTACAAACAACAGCACAATAAGCGGGAACGCAGCTGGCGGCGGTGGTGGCATCAATAACGTTGGCGGCACTGTAGACCTCAATAGCACCACTGTGACTCAAAATAAAGTTAGCCATATGGGCGGAGGTGGAATAAGAAACGAGAACGATGGAATTGTAACGTTGCGGAACAGTATCGTTGCTGGGAATTCCGGCGCCGCTCAGGACTGCAACGGAATAATTGAGAGCTCAGGTTACAACATCATCGGGAATACAATCGATTGCTCGTTCGAACCGGTTGTTGGCGATCTCATTAATATAGACCCAAATTTAAACTTCTTACAGGACAACGGCGGGTTTACCCTCACACATGCGCTAAACCATGGCAGTCCAGCCATAGATTCCGGCAATCCCGCTATTCCAGGAAGTGACTTAAGCGCTTGCCCGACCACTGACCAGCGGGGTGCCAAACGTCCCCTTGATGGTGATGATTCTGGTGGGAGCCGGTGTGATATTGGAGCCTACGAGCTGGATCCGACGTCGTCAACCGCGCCATTTCTCGAGCTAGAGACGAAAGTCTACCCAGATGAGAGTGCGGTCCTTGAAGCGTTCTATCTCAGCACCGACGGGGACAATTGGAAGGATGCCAGTGGTTGGCTCTCCGATCAATCCGTCTGCAGCTGGTATGGGATAACATGCGTCGAAGGGTCGGTATCAAAATTAGGTTTGGCGGACAATCAATTAAATGGACCTTTCCCTGAGAACCTATCCGACATCTCAAATATCATCACACTCGATTTACACGGTAACAGTCTATCGGGAGAGATACCTGCCGGATTAGGGGATCTTCAGAATTTGGTACGCTTGGACCTCAGCTTCAACAGGTTGAACGGGAATATTCCTCCTGAATTGGGTAAACTCGAAAACCTTGTTTACCTTGTCTTGAATGGCAACCATTTGCTTAGTGGACCTATCCCACCAGAATTGGGCAACCTTTCCAGTTTAAACGACCTTATGCTGTCTTCCTATGAAGGAGGCACGCAATTGAGTGGAACAATCCCTGTGGAGTTGAGTAATCTGACGAAGTTAACCCATTTAGAAATTTCAAACTCCTTAGTAACCGGTCCAATCCCTCCCGAACTTGGCAACCTGACAAATCTAATATTTTTAGACCTCACACACAGCCCATTATCGGGAGCCTTACCTGCGGAGATAGGCAACTTGACCAACCTTCAAATCTTCCATATAGGTGAAGGTAGAAACTCCTTGTATGGTTCACTGCCGTTGAGTATGACGAATTGGACGAAGATGCGCTCACTACAATTCAACGGAACCGATATTTGCGAGCCTTCAGATTCTGCCTTTCAGGTATGGCTCGATGATGTTCCAGAGTTGTACCGGACCAGTATCCTGTGCCCCCCTGATCAGTAACCGGCATCCTCTGAAGAACTAACCATTCATAAAGCGTGCTGTTTTGGAAAACCGAAACACAAAGAAGATACCGAGGATGTAGAGCGGCAAGGTCAGCAAGAAATATCCATTAACGACATAGATCGGCAGCACCTCCAACAGCTTCCCCACGTCGTTGTTTGACCCTGCGCTGCCCCAGTAGTTATAGAGGGAGTTCGCGAACGGAGATATCAAGCCGACGATCACAAGATTGAGCCAAACCCATTTTGTACGGATCAACACCCACATACAAACGCAGAAAAAGACAGCGAACGTTAGTAGATCAGCCAGGTATGGAGCAGCCAAGAATAACCAGTCGGTCGAACCCGTAATTCGAACGTAGCCCCAATAAAAACCATATTTCGTGAAGGATGGCCAAAACACAAACTCGGTGACTCTGGCGCCTTCCAGCAGTGCTACGAATGTGTGACTCCCCTCGTGTCGAATGGTCCCAAGGACTTGGTAGATTGGGTATGCGATTATCCAGAGCAAATCCTTTTTTCGTAACATTGTGAGCTACCTCAGGTTGCCTATCGGAGTCGAGCTTCGCGCAGCATTCTGTACGCGTCAAGTAATCGGTATGATATAGAGCTAATCGAGTTTAGAGTCTGCTTAACGGAAGCATTCAATTCCGAGCCTCGTTGAAATTGGCGACATAGAAAAAGGGCGCATCCCTGCTTGGGATACACCCTGATTACTGGTCCGAGGCTCCTCGGAGTGGACTCGAACCACTAACCTACCG
>SOIH01000062.1 GCA_004376895.1 Anaerolineales bacterium
CCCGCTCTTTAATGTCATTTTGAGTGAGCCGTGAAGCCCTTAGACGGAGTTTATCCCGAGCTTGGCAGAGGGGATCAGGATAGGTCAGGGGATCGAGAAATCCCTATGATGTATCTCGAGAGGGCTCCTTTTGTGGAATGATTACCGTCAACTTTGATTGAGACTCGAACCATTCAACGCATCGCTTCAGGGATTTCTCCCTTAGGCGGGCTTGCCGCTCACTACGGTCGGGGACTTCACCTCACAAACTGCGTGAGACTTTGCAGGACATGCGGTGCGCTCACACTGATCCTCGAAAGGATACATGGGCTTTCTTTCTACACGGGATACTAAACTCATCTTATTAGGGATGCCGGAACATACCCAAAACCCGAACTTGCGCAAGTAAAGCGAAGGCCAATCAAACATGATGGCGAGAGTCCTCCTAACCGGGAAACCCGGGTCAGGTAAAACCACAACCCTGCGCAAGATCCTCGCCGGGTATGGGGATTCGGTCGGCGGTTTCTATACGGAAGAGATACGCGATGGTGGACGGCGATCCGGCTTTCGGATTGTTACACTGGATGGCCAGGAGGGGATCCTTGCGCGCGCCGGCTCCGGGGCGGGACCCCGCATCGGGCGTTATCGCGTCGATCTCGATTCGCTGGAGGATGTCGGCGTTGGCAGCCTGCGGAGAGCGCTGCAAACCGTATCCCTGGTTGTCGTCGATGAGATTGGCCCCATGGAACTGCTCTCAAAAAGCTTTTGCGACATCATCCTCGATATTATGGAGAGAGATGTAGGTGTTCTGGGGACGATTGTGTGGCGCCCCCACCCCTTCACCGATGTCCTGAAAGCTCGCCCGGATGTAACCCTCTTAGAAGTCACATGGCAGAACCAGACCGAGATTGTCGAGCGTGCCCTGGCTTTCTTGAATCCCGAATCATGGTAGATATTGCACTCGGTTGGTAAACGCGGGCGGCCGCTGGTGATAATGGGTGGATTTTGCTCGCTCTGGGGTTCGGTCAGGCGATTTCCATCCCGTCAGCCTGGCGTTGGTGAGACCACATGCGGTAGTAAAGACCATGCGCCTTCAACAGGAGGCTGTGGTCACCTCGTTCGACAACCCGCCCTTCTTGGAGAACGAGGATCTCGTCGACAGTCTCCAACTCGATCAGTCTGTGTGTGAGCAGAAGAGATGTGCGCTTGCGCATTAAGCCTATAAGCGAGCGCATGACTTCATGCTCTGTCAATGGGTCGAGATTCGCCGTGGGCTCATCGGCGATCCAGATTGGAGCGTCGCGGAGCAGGGCGCGGGCGATGGCAAGGCGCTGCCGTTCACCTCCACTGAGCATAAGACCGCGCTCGCCAATGGGTGTATCGAGGGCTTGAGGCAGGGTGTGGACAAAGGTAAGTAGTTGAGCCTGCTCGAGCGCGGCGAAGATTTCAGCATCTTCCGCGTCGGGTTTTGCGTACAATAGGTTATCGCGGATGCTGCCGTGGAAGAGGTAAGTGTCCTGCGAGATCACGCTGAACAGAGAGCGAAGATCTTCGAGTCTATAGGAGCGTAGATCATTTCCGCCGAGCATGATTTCACCCTCTGAGTAATCCCAAAATCTCAGCAGCAAATGAGCGATGCTGGACTTGCCTGATCCACTCGGACCGATGACAGCGAGAATGCGCCCCGGAGCGATATCGAAATCGAGCTTTCGCAGCGCCGGGGGGAGAGCGTCGGCGTAGCGAAAGGCGAGCTTCGCGGCGCGAATTTGGGTCGATTCAGGCAAAGGTGTATGTAATTTTGGATCTATCACAGCGGGCGGTGCGTCGACTATCTCAAAGAAACGTCTGGCCGCTGTAAGGCTGCTCTCGAGGTGCTGAAAAGCGTCGGGCAGGGGAGCCACCGCTTCGAAACTGGCGATTGTGGCTATGACGACGACCGCAAGTAGATACCCTTCCAGCATCCCGAATTGAACGAGCGGTATCGCCCGCAGCAATGTCGCCATCACGGCTAGATTCGTCGCAAGCCCAGTAAGGCCGATTGAAAAACCAGCGACCCAGGCATTCCTCTCCCTCGTGCCGGCGATGTCGGTCGTCAAGTTGGACACAAAATCAAGATGTGAAGGACCTTGTTCGAATGCCAGGATGTCGGCGTTCCCTTGAACGCCGTCGACGAGTGCGGCATTTAGGGCGCTGCGCAGCTCGACTTCCCTCTCGCCGAACGGTCTTGCCAGCCGATTTGTCAGCAGGGGTATGGCCAAACCAACGAGGAGCAGGAAAAACAGCAGCTGCGCCGACAACCAGAGGTCGAAGCGCGACATGAATAAAGTTACCGCGAAGATCATCGCTACGGCAACGCCCGGTGGAGTGATCACACGCACGAAGAAGTGCTGCAGCGTTTCGACATCGACGACGACGCGGCTCAACAGGTCGCCGATGCGCTTGGTCAACAATCGCGCTGGCGCCAGCGGTTCCAGGTGTTCATAAAACCACACTCGCAGTCTGGCGAGCAGACGAAAAGCTGTATCGTGGGTTTGAAGCCGCTCCAAGTAGCGGAAAACTCCACGGGCGATGCCGAAGAAGCGTACACCCACGATTGCCACCTGAAGTTCAGCGATGGAAGGATGGAGCGCTGCGCGGGCGATGAGGTAGGCCGATGTGGATAGCAAACCTATTCCGGCGGCTACGGTGAGGGCGCCGAGCAGCATAGAAAGAGCGATCCTCCCGGTGAAGGGTATAGAAAATTCCATAAGGCGGCGGGTTGTGCCCCTCACGACGCGTCTCCCGCGGCTATCATTTCGGCGTATAAACCGTCAAGCTGAAGCAGTTCTTTGTGGGTTCCGCGCTCAATAATTTGACCCCGAGAGAGAACGAGGATCAAATCGGCGTTTACCACGGTTCGTAGCCGATGTGCGATGATGAGCGCGGTGCGGTCGGAGAGCAGATCACGAAGGCTATCTAGGATACCGGCTTCTGTCTCTACATCTAAATGAGCGGTTGCCTCGTCGAGGATGATGATCGGCGGCTCTTTGAGGAACGCACGTGCGATTGCAATTCGCTGCGCCTCACCGCCGCTGAGGCGCGAGCTGCCTTCCCCTAAAATGGTGTCGTACCCATGTGGAAGTGAGCTAATAAAGCTATGCGCGCCGGCGCGCTCGGCTGCGGTTTCGATCTCAGCGAAATGGGCCTGCGGTCGGGCAAAGCGGATGTTCTTGGCTGCGCTGGTGTTGAAGATGTAGGGTTGCTGCGGCACCCAGGCGAGCAGCCTGCGCCAAGCGTCTGCATCAATATCCTCCAGCGGCATCCCATCGATCAGGATCTCACCATCACCAGGGTTAGCGAAGCGTAGGAGAAGATGTGCGAGGGTTGACTTGCCGCCGCCGGTGGGACCTACAACCCCCACGATTTTGCCCCGGGGGATGGTGAAGGTCACACCGTCAAGCGCGATGCGCTTGCCATCATCATACGCAAGGTGGACATCTCGAAATTCGATCGCTTCATGAAACTCGAGAGGCTTAAGATCGTCGGGCTGATCTATTTTAGCAGCTGGGGTGGGCTGATTCAGGATGTCGAAAATGCGCTGCGCGGCGGCAACGCCGGACATGCCGGAGTGGAATCGGGTTCCGAGCAAGCGCAAGGGGAGATAGAACTCCGGGGCGAGCAGTAGGACGAAAAAGGCTTGTTCAAATTGGATGCGGCCGTAGAGCAGGCGGAGACCGATTTCAACCGCGACCACGGCGGTGCTGATCGTAGCAACCATTTCCAGGACGAATGCGGAGAGAAAGGCCACTCGCAGGACGCGCATCGTCGAATGGCGAAAGCGTTCGGAGATGTTGACGATTTCCACGATCATCGCCCGGCTGCGACCGAGTAGTTTGAGCGTTGTAAGACCCTGGATGGCATCCAGAAAGTTGGCGCTCATCGCGCTGAGGACGGACCACTGACGTCGGGTTTGCGCCTCCGCGGCGTCGCCGATGAGTACCATGAAGATCGGGATGAGCGGCGCGGTGAGCAGCAGCACGAAGGCAGACAAGAGATCGACCGGCAGAATGAAGATGAAAATCGCGAGGGGGACGATCGCGGCCAGCGCTAACTGAGGCAGATACTGACGGATGTATGCATCGAGCGCCTCGACGCCCTCCTGGATCGTGTTCGTAAGTTCTCCGCTGCGCTCACCGCTTGTGTAGGCTGGACCGAGAGCAAGCAGATGGGAGAGCAGGCGGTTGCGGAAATCGGATTTTACG
>SOIH01000196.1 GCA_004376895.1 Anaerolineales bacterium
AAGATAAAACCAAGCTACTCAACCTGATGCGCTTCTGGCTGTTCGGAACTTTTATCATTGTGTGGGCAGCGATAACGCTATACATTGGTCTATTTACAGATCAGGATTGGATTTTGGCTTTACGTGCGGGGCTGCCAATTTGGGGTACCATAGGTGTGATATGTATCGTGTTTTACTTCGGATATAAGATGTGGCTGGGGCGTAAGACGGATTAGGAGTTCTATTGCCCGAGTATCTCCCATATCTTACACTTGTGTGAATTCCTGCAAGGTAGAAAAATATCCAGCAAGAAACCATACTGCTGGCCTGCAGATTAATTAATGCAGGCCAGTATTTGTTAAGGCGACCCGGAAATCGGGTTGAACCTCCTGGGTACCTTGTAGAGTAGTGGCAGTAGAGAGACGAGTGGTGGGTTGTGCGATCTACAGCCACTCCGCGTGGAATTTCTCCAAGGACGCTCACCTAGAAGGGATGCGAATAAATGAAGACTCTTAGTCCCGTGACGGCCAGCTTGACTCTGATCCTGCTGCTATCCAGCGCATGTGCTGCCTCTGATCCATCGCCTATCACATCGCCACCACCCACGAAAGCCGAACCCACACGAATACCCCAGCCGACGGAGGGTCCGGGCGCCAGCGTCCGTCTGACAATTTTGTACGACAACACGACCGAAGATCCCCGTCTGGCCGTCGAGTGGGGCTTCTCGGCGCTGGTCGAATATAAGGGCCATACAGTCATCTTCGACACGGGACTGGATGGACCGTCCTTATTGGGCAATATGGAAGTCTTGGGTGTCAACCCGGAGGTGATTGAAGCCGTCGTGCTCTCTCATGAGCATGGGGACCATACAGGCGGATTGCAGGATCTGCTCGCGACTGGAATTCAGCCTGAGATTTACATCCCAGCCGCAATGGCTAGCATGGTCACCCAGGAGCAGCGAGAACAGTACACGATCATCGAGGTTTTGGATCCTGTGGAGATCCTGCCCGGCATGTTTTCCACGGGCGAATTCAGTGGATCAGTGCCTGAGCAGGGGCTGGTGGTGGAGACCCCTGCGGGTATCGTCGTCATCACAGGGTGTGCGCATCCGGGGATCGTGAGGATGGTACAGCGGGCGAGCGAGATCGTGAATGGTGAGATCGCCCTCGTGATCGGCGGCTTCCATCTCAGCGGCTACAACCCGGGTTACATCGATACGATCATCGCCGATTTCCGCAGCATGGGCGTTAAGCAGGTCGCGCCGACTCACTGCACTGGAGAACAACAGATTGCCCAGATTGCTGAAGCCTACGGTGAGGACTACATTCCCGGAGGGGCGGGCCGTGTGATCGTCATTGGAGAGCTTGTCCGTTAAAAGGAAATCCGCCGCTTGGCGCGTACACATCTCCAATTTATTGAAGCCACGAATCGAGAGTAGAAAAACATAAGTAGAGTGTGGGTAAGGTCCACACTCTACTTATACTCCCCTCTTATTGCGCAGTTAAGGTTAGATCGCTTCGACAACCAACTCCATGATGTCTTTGACTTCGATTTGATCGTCTAGAGCAAGCGTTTTTATGGCATCATCGAGCATGTTAAGGCAGAAGGGACAGGCTGTTGCCAGGATCTGTGCACCTGTGCTGACCGCCTCACGTACACGTTCATGGGACAAGTGTGCCCCGGAGGCATGCCCCTCAAACCACATCCGACCACCACCACCGCCGCAGCATAGGCTTTGCTTTCGGCTGCGCTCCATCTCAACCAACTCGACGCCGGGTATGCTCTGGAGGATGGTGCGCGGTTCGTCGAAGACGTTGTTTTGAATACCCAGGTAGCAGGGATCGTGATAGGTAACGCGCTTGTTAATCTCACCCTTGAACGCAAGCTGCCCATCTGCGATCAAACGGGCAACATACTGTGTGTAGTGTTCGGCGTTGAGATTGAGGTCGGGATAGTGATTGCTGAAAACGTCAAAGCAATGTGGCGAGGTCGTAACGACCTGCTGGGTTTGGGGCTTATTTATCGACTCAGTTAATTCCTCAACCATCATCTCAAACAACCCCATCTCTCCGATGCGCTGCATCTCGCTTCCGCAGCAAACCTCTTCACTGCCCAGCGTGCCGAGGTTGACCCCGGCCGCCTCCATCGACGAAACCATTGCCTGTGCGATCTTCTGCGCCCGCGGGTCATAGCAGGCTAAGCAGCACACAAAGTAAAGTGCATCGACCGGCTCTGCCAATCCATCTTGAAGAGGGAGGCCCTCTGCCCATGCAAGGCGGTCGGCGTGCATCATCTCGAAAGGATTCTTGTTGCGGAATGTGCTAGTTAAGGCAACGCCGAGAGTGCGCGGGACTTTGCCCTCCTCAACCAGCAGGCTGCGCAGAGTGCCGGCAACTTGGCCTGGTTCTAAATCCTTGGGGCACTGCGTTGCACACATGTAGCAGGTTGTGCAGTCCCAGAGGGTCTCGATGTCCGTCATGTGCACATCGTGGTTGCTGTCGCGGGAGTCCGACACCCTTAAGAAAGCCTTCAGCATGGCATGTGGACCGACGAAGCCTTTATCAATGCTGATGACCGGGCAGGCCGAGTAGCAGGCACCGCAATTGATGCATCGTTCTGCGTTGCTCAGCGAGTTGACTTCCTCCGGGCTGATGAGAAATTCTTTCTCCGGCACATCCTCCGGTGAAGTTAACCAGGGTTTAATAAGCTGGTATTGCTCCCAAAAGCTGCTACGATCTGTGACTAGATCTTTAATGACTGGCACGGATGCCAGAGGTCGGACCATGACCAACCCTTCCTCATTTACATGATCTGTGAGCGTTGATTCGCAGGCCAACATGTTTATGCCGTTGATGTTCATCGTGCAGCTGCCGCAGATCCCGTGGCGGCAAGAACGCCGAAAGGTGAGGCTGCCATCCTGCTCTTCTTTGATCTCGAGCAATGCATCCAGGACGGTTTTTCCTGGTACCAGTTCCACCTGCAACTCTTCAAATGCGGGTTTCTCGTCAACGTCGGGGTTAAAGCGTTCAATGCGTAATGTTGCTGTTTTGGTGTGACCGTTGCCTGACATGATGATGAGCGCTCCTAGTGGTGCAATCGGTTAATACTTGCGTTCTTGAGGCGGATTCTTTTCCCAATTGATGTTTACATCCTTATATCTCAAGATCGGTAACTCATCGCCGTTTTTATGTGCGATCGTATGCTTGAGCCAGTTATCGTCGTCCCGCTTTGGAAAATCTGTGCGGGAATGTGCCCCCCGGCTCTCGGTACGGGCCAGCGCGCCGGAGATGATCACCTCGCTGAACGTGAGTAGATTTTCAATTTCCAGGGCGTTCTGGATGTCTGTGTTGAAGTGTTGGCTCCTGTCCATTACACGCGCATTTTGGAAACGCTCTTGAAGTTGCTTCACCTCATTTAATACACTTTGCAATCCGTCAGCATCGCGGAAGATGCCGCAGTCGCGGGTCATCATCTCTTTTAATTCACGACCGATTTCGGCTGTCGACTCCCGCCCATCTCCGATGCTATCGTCCATTAGCCGTTCGATTCGTTGGCGGCTATGCTTTCCGGGATCACCGGGAAGCGGATGAAGCTCTGCCCCGCCCTTGATGAATTCGGCGATGGCATAACCGGATCGGCGACCGAAGACCGAAGCTTCAAGCAAACTGTTTGTACCCAGACGATTCGCGCCATGCACGCTAACACAGGCACACTCGCCGGCGGCGTAAAAACCGACAACCGGGTCCCCCTCGGCATCGGCGATAACCTGGCCATGAGCGTCGGTGGGGATGCCGCCCATGCTGTAGTGCGCTGTAGGTTGTATGGGTACAGGCTCTTTGATGATGTCTACACCAGCGAAGATTTGGGCAATTTTCAACACCTGTGGTAAGCGTTCTTCGATCTTCTCACGCCCCAGATGGGTCATGTCCAGATTTAAACCCTGCCCGTCCGGACCGATCCCTCGCCCTTCGTTGATCTCGATCTGCTCGGAGCGAGAGACGAGGTCACGCGGGGCTAATTCCATCTTTTCTGGAGCGTAGTTCTCCATAAAACGCTCGCCCTTATTGTTGGTCAGGTAACCTCCCTCACCCCGGCAAGCCTCGGTCATCAGGATGCCGAGTCGGTAGAGACCGGTCGGGTGGAACTGCACAAACTCCATATCCATCAGTGGAACACCAGCGTTGTAGGCCATTGCCACGCCGTCGCCGGTGTTCGCGTGAGCGTTAGTTGTTACTTTAAACGCCCGTCCGTAACCCCCTGTGCCAAACATGACTGCTTTTGCACGTAAGGTATGGATTTCGCCGGTCAGGATATCCATTGCTACAACGCCGCAACAGATATTCTCTTCAACAATTAAATCCAGAACATACCATTCGCTGTAAAAGTGTACGCCGTGGCGCAGCGCTTGTTCATGGATCGTCTGCAGCAGCATGTGGCCGGTCCAGTCGGCTGCGTAACACGCACGAGGGACGCTGTGACCGCCGAAGCGACGCTGGGCGATGCGGCCATCCGGCGTGCGGCTGAAAACACAGCCCATATGCTCGTACTCATAGACGATATCGATGGCATCTGACACCAGAATCTCGATGGCATCTTGATCGCCCAGCCAATCCGATCCTTTGATGGTGTCGAATACATGCAGCTCAAGGCTGTCGACGGTGGGCTCCCCGGCGGGTATCTGCTCTAAAGGACCGCGAGGTCCGGTTCCGGCGACCGGTCGTATATTATTAATCGCGGCGGCGATGCCGCCTTGTGCTGCGCCGCTGTGGGAACGCAAGGGATGGATCTTGGAAATGACGCCGATATTCTTGACGCCCTCCCGGCTTGCGGTCATGGCTGCCCAGGAGCCTGCTAAGCCGGCTCCGACAATGATGACATCGTGCGTGATCGTTTCTGTTGACATTGAACCTCTTTCAAGGACGATCTAGGGATCTCTCAAAGGATATAGCGAGAATAATTTTACATTTTCTCGCCGGGAAGCTCAAATCGATGAGTCAGAGAGCTAATCTGATGGACTTCACTCAACCGGCATATCGCCGTGATTGCCTAGATTATCACCCCTCAGATCTAAAAGTATGCCACAAAAGCACTGACCAAAAAGTATTAGAAAACACGGATGGCCGGGATGAAAGTAAGGTTTCTGCGTAGGGCCCCAGTATTGATCCGCGGGGTGAGCCGCTGTATGGATGGAGAAAACCAGGCAAGCAATGGTTTTAGAGTCAAGCAGCCGCCATTCATCTCCAAGGGAAGCCATGAACTATCCGATTATGCGGGGGGTACATAGAATAACTGGCGCAGTTGAGGAAGGATGCACAACGCCCAAGGTTCGCTATTGTTAGTTAAACAATCAAATCCGCGAAACGGGTTGTTTGCATGGAGAGAGCGATGATTTTCGTCAGAGCCAAAAGGTGGCTCCTTTTAGGGATTGTGATTGTTCTCGTTGTGGGTTGTGCTCAACGTGTTTTGACTCAGACGCCGGTCGCCACACATGACGCTCCTATATATTGGCCCACTGCAGGTTGGCGATCAACCACCCCCGAGGAACAGGGGATGGACTCGGATCAATTGTCCGAGATGTTGGGGACGATCCAGGAGCAGAACTACGAGATCGATAGTGTGACCATCGTTCGCAACGGCTACATGATCGCGGATGCCAGGATCCATCCTTTCAGCTCGACTTCAAAACACAATATTTATTCCTGTACGAAGAGCGTCGTTTCAGCTCTGATTGGGATCGCCATTGATGAGGGGTATATCGAGGGAATGCAGCAACCCGTCTTGAGTTTTTTTCCAAAACAGACCATTGTTAACCGCGATGCAAATAAAAATGCGATGACCTTAGAGCATTTGCTGACGATGACGACAGGTATTAGATGCGAGGATTCTTATTTATATAGTTGGACCGGTCTCAATCAGATGAGAGAAAGCGAGGATTGGGTTCAGTTTGTGCTTGATTTACCGATGCAGGGTGAGCCAGGGGCACAATTCGAATACTGCAATGGTGCTTCGTTTCTACTATCGGCGATCATCCAAGAAACAACCGGGAAGAGTGCTATCGAGTTTGCAGAGGAACACCTTTTTGGTCCTCTGGGTATTTCTGATATTGACTGGTCATCTAGTCCCCAGGGGATATCCATCGGGTACAGCGAGTTGAGAATGCATCCACACGACATGGCGAAAATTGGATATCTCTACCTGAATGATGGTCAGTGGGATGGGGAGCAGATCATACCCTCCGAGTGGGTGAGAGCTTCAACGAGTAAATTCATCTCGGCAACACTCGAGGATGGCTACGGATACCAATGGTGGGTCGACGACTCCGGAATGTATCTGGCGCTGGGGTATCGGGGACAATTCATTTTCGTTATCCCTGAGAAGGAGATGGTCGTAGTGTTCACATCCAGTTTAGAAGACAGCGACTTCTACGTACCCCAGACGCTCTTGAACGAGTTCATCATCCCGGCGGCTATTGCGTCAAGTGCATTACCTGACAACCCGGAGGGTGTCGCTCTACTTGAGTCCCTCATCGAGGAACTAGCCAGTCCCTGAGGCTTACTAGCGAGACCCAATTTAAGATTGGTCTGATAATCGCAGTATTTGGATGCCTTTCCGGGCAATCCAATTATGGGCTGCTACTTATCCTGATCATTTCTGGTGCAGGATGACTAGGAAGGAATACCCATCGCTCGCGTGAAACGGGTCGGTAACAATTACGTTATCCCTAATGATGACAATCATTATTATTCCAACTTGGGAGTGCCATGTCTAAACCCGTAATTCTTCTTGTTGATGACGAAAAATCATACGCTAAGGTCATAAAAGAGGCGCTGGAAATCAACGGCGTAGAAGTTCTCCTCGCTCACAATGCGATGGATGCGCTTAACCTCTTCCAGCAGGTCACCCCCGACTTGATCCTCCTGGATGTCATGATGCCGGAAGTGGACGGCCTCTCACTCTTACGCTGGATTCGTGAGCATTCAGAAAATGAAAGCCTCCCGATCCATGTGGTGAGCGCGAAGGCGCAATCGGACGACCGAAAAGCGGCCATCGCCGCCGGCGCAAACGGTTTCCTGGCCAAGCCGTTCACGGTTCAAGAGATGCGGGATGTGATTGGTCAGTACGTGCCGCTGTCTCCTTCAAGTACGAGTTAATACTTATCTAGTAAACCATTGCGACGTAGTTAGTCTGTCATCAAACGAGGTACATTGTTTGATGACAGTTTTTTTCTCATCTTGAGAAACGGTGAGAGTAGGTCGACCCGCGTGAAAGGAAATCCCTGAAACGACCCGATTCATAGATCAAGGATCTAAGGATAAGAATCCATTCAGTTCCAGAGATGGAGTCCTCAAGAGCAACATCCTAGGGATTTCTCGGTCGCCGTTCCACGGCTCTCTCGAAATGACATTTGAGGGTTAAGAGGCATTCTCAAGCATGTCATAGTGAACCTCTGTAGAGGGTGACCACAGGGCCTGTATTGAAGCAGTCGAATTACTCCCTCGAAATGACAACCGGAATGTTCATGCAGCTGAAACGACCTAAATTCCCACGGGCTGGCTGCTTTTAGCCTTCGATTATCCTCCGCTAGGGTTTCATTTCGAAACTTGACCTTATAATCCCAGCTAGGCTCTAAAGGATGACCGCGCGGGAATAGTTCTCATACCATCGCAGAATGCGCTAAGTAGCAGAGCGCTCAATCGTTATCTGGATGAAGTATTTTATGACTGACCGAACAACGCTGTGGAAAAGGCATAGGAAGACTGAGATCACTTCCGGCGATCGCAAGAAAAGCCGGTTATCAAAGGTCATCAGATGGGGTTTAGTCTTTTTGGTCGTGCTGTTTGGATGGACCGTCTGGAATCTTACGGCGCGGTATGACGATCGTATCTACAACCCCGATGAATGGGATGTTGTTCCCGAGCGGTCCGTTGCATTGGTCTTCGGCGCCGGTTACTGGGAGGATGGCGCGCTGAGTGATATCTTGCGCGATCGTCTTGATGCAGCTATTGAGCTCTATCGGGTTGGGAAGGTGGAGAAACTCTTATTCAGCGGTGATAACCGCGTGATTGAATACAACGAGCCTGGAAGGATGCGCGAATACGCAATCTCGCAAGGGGTACCCGATGAAGCCATTGTGCTGGATTTCGCCGGCAGGCGAACTTATGATACATGCTATCGGGCGCGTGATATTTTCCAAGTACAGGATGTGATCTTGGTAACGCAACGCTATCATCTCCCCCGCGCCTTGCTGGCCTGTGAGGGCTTGAACGTCGATGCTGTTGGGTATGTTGCTGATCGGACGCCCTATGTGCATATTCGCTGGTATTGGATTCGAGAAATACCAGCCCTATGGAATGCATGGTGGGACATCAACATAAAGCACCCTGAACCGGTTTTAGGAGATCCATTGCCGATCTTTCCGTAGACTGACAACCGATTGGTGATGGTGCAGTCTGCGCCTTGAAGTCCGCGTGTTAAACCTCCCGCAGGTTCTGAACCTGCGGGAGGTTAGGGTTATATTGGTTGCACGAGGGCTGCGGGCTGACCCATGTGCCGGCCTCCACGAATTATTTTTTTAGGGGATTGCGAGCCAAGTCCTGCAGCCTTAGTAAACCTGAGGTGTACTTCATAGGGAGTTTGGGAAGCCGTATCCCCAGGGCAAAGCGGAATATCATCTGCAGAATATGACGTTAAACACTCATGTTCTGAAACCACTGATATATTATATATTCTGAATATTGAATAACCTAAGGTGGATATTATGGACGGATATAAATGGCAAGGATCGCTAATGAAAGCCCTGGCCCATCCCGCTCGTCTCCAAATATTGGAGGTGTTGAAAAGAGATGGGGAATGTTGTGTCTGTCACCTTGAGAACATTTTAGGTCAACGACAAGCCTACATATCTCAGCAGCTCTCCCGTCTGCGGGAAGCAGGGCTGGTCTTAGATCGACGCGATGGGTTGAACGTTTTTTACTCACTGGCCGATGAATCCATTATCCGGCTATTGGAAGTAACGAGGCAATCCGCGACGGATTTAGCTTCTTTGAATGGGGAGAAACTGAGCTTCCGTAAGCTTGAACATGATGAGTCCTGCCCTTGCACGTGTCCCAATTGTGCGGTCAATGTAGATGGGCACGCAGGAGAATCTTCGAAAAAATGAAGCCAAAACCTTGATCTGGAGGATTAGCAATGCTGGTTGTTAAAGTATTAGGTCCCGGATGTGAAAACTGTGAGCGCCTAGGGACGCACGCAGCCCAAGCTGCCGAGCAGTTACAGGCCGAGAACGCCAAACTTGAGGTTTCTTTCGAGAAGGTTACCGATGTGAATACCTTTCTGGACTACGGTCTATTAAAAACACCAGGCTTGGTGATTAACGAGAAGCTGGTTTCCTCTGGAAGAATTCCATCTCAGTCCCAAATTGCCGGGTGGATGGAGGAGGCTTTGACTTCGGAAGAGTAAATAAATACGTTGACTCTTCCTTGGGAAGATTATCAAGAGAGAGGAACACGTTCACCATTATTTTGAATTGGACCATTTCGCATCATGAAACTAAAAGGGTTGCCCACGAATGATTCTCGAAAACATCCTTGAATATATGACAACCTTGTTGTGGTCAGGTTGGACAAATCTGCTGGACTACTTGGCCGCGCACGTTCTTCTTTGTCTTGTCCCGGCTTTCGTCATCGCCGGTTACATGAGCGCCATGATCCCTCAGGAAGCCATCACCCGCTATCTGGGTCCCAGAGCCTCGCGCTGGGTAAGCTACCCGGCTGCTGCCATTGGAGGGTTCATCCTTGCCGTGTGCTCATGCACCATACTTCCGTTATTTGCGGGAATCTGGAAGCGGGGAGCAGGGCTTGGTCCTGCGATCACATTTCTCTTTGTCGGACCCGCGGTCAACATCCTTGCTATCGCCTACACCGGCGCTGCGATTGGAATGGACATCGCCCTAGCCCGGATCGTCCTCTCGATTGTATTCGGCGTTGCTATCGGTTTGATCATGACTTGGGTTTTCCGTAAGCAGGAGGCAGAACGAGCTGCTGAAATGGCAGCCGAGGGCATGTTCGATGGGACGACAGAGGTCAAACCCGCGATTTGGGTTATGTTTACGCTTCTCATCGCTGTCCTCATTGTCGGCACGCTGCAGGTGGGGTTTCTGACAAACACATGGCTCAGCCTACGCTTCCCAATGGACATCCCTGAATCTGTCACCTCGAACCTGGGAAATCTCAATCTCACGCCGCATGGTGCGCTGCTCATTATGCTGCTTCTTTTCCTTGCTCCGGCGGCCTATCTCGGTCTCGAGAATATCCTCGAGCGTTTCAATCGCTGGACCTATCTCTCCATTTCTCTCGTGGCCATTACCCTTCTAGCGTCTTCAATGTCGGTGATTGAAGGGAGCGCCGTAGTCGGAATCTCCGGCCGCTTTATAAGTGAACTCCTTCTTATCGTGGCGATCGGCGCCGTCGCGGTGCGCAAATTCGAGCGTGACGAGATCGCTGAATGGTTGTGGGAAACCTGGAAATTCATCAAGCAGATTTTCCCACTCTTGGTATTTGGCGTTTTCATCGCCGGCATGGTCCGAGTGATCCTGCCTCAGGAACTGATTCAGTCCCTCGCCGGCAAGAACACCATATCGGCAAATTTCATCGCAGTGGTTTTTGGCGTGTTCCTGTACTTCCCGACGTTAGTCGAAGTGCCCATCGCGCGCATGTTCCTCGACCTGGGAATGCACCGCGGGCCCTTGCTGGCGTACCTGCTGGCGGATCCTGAGCTCTCGATCCAAAGCATCCTTGTCACAGGACGGATTTTGGGGCGAAAGAAGACGGTCGCATATGTAGCCCTGGTGAGTGTTTTCAGCACGCTAGCTGGTTATATCTTCGGCTACATTCTAGCGGCTTTCTGAAAGCCAGTTGCAATCACATGAGGAGGTCCAACCATCAATGTCGCAATTAAATAAAATTGAATCCACACAGCCATCAGGTATGGTGGGGCGCTTATCTGTGCTGGATCGCTTCCTGCCGTTATGGATCTTACTGGCCATGGCGGTCGGGGTGGGGTTGGGCGCCGCTGTTCCCGGAGCGAGGGATGTTTTCGACGCGCTGCGAATCGGCACTGTCTCACTGCCCATCGCCATCGGTCTGCTGTGGATGATGTACCCCGTTCTGGCCAAGGTGAAATATGAGGAATTGGGGAAGATCACCCAGGCAAAACAGCAATTTGGGGTGTCACTGATCTTGAACTGGATCATCGGTCCGGCCATCATGTTCATCCTGGCTTGGATCTTCCTCCCGGATCTCCCGGGCTACCGCACCGGATTGATCATCATCGGCTTGGCGCGCTGTATCGCCATGGTTTTAATCTGGAATATGCTTGCCGGAGGCGACAGCGAATACTGCGCCGTTCTGGTAGCCCTAAACTCCGTCTTCCAGATATTGATGTACAGCCCACTGGCTTACTTTTACCTGCGCGTAGTGCCCGGCTGGTTTGGCGCCGCGGGCATGATCGTAGACATTTCCATGTGGGATATCACCAAAAGCGTTCTCATCTTCCTAGGTATACCGCTGGCGGCCGGGGCGATCACACGCCTCGCTCTGGTCAAGCGTAAGGGTATCGAGTGGTACGACGCGGAGTTCGCTCCCAGGTTAGGTCCCACGGCATTGATCGGTTTGCTCTTCACAATTGTCGTCATGTTCTCCATGCAGGGTGACAAGATCCTTGCCAACCCCTGGCACGTCCTACGCGTGGCGATTCCCCTCGTCATATATTTCGTGCTCATGTTCCTGGTATCCTTCGCCGTCTCGAAATGGAGGGGTTTTTCCTACGAGATGTCGGCTACGCAGTCCTTTACCGCGGCGAGCAACAACTTCGAGCTGGCCATCGCCGTGGCGGTTGGTACTTTTGGCATTGCATCACAGGAGGCGCTGGCAACGGTTATTGGTCCATTGATCGAGGTTCCCGTTTTAATCGGGTTGGTGTATGTCGCCTTGTGGATAAAGGAACGAATCTTCCAGGTGCCTTTGGATGCTGTTACGGATTGATTAAGGTTTTTTCTATCTGACCTATCTGGAGTCGTTCGTCATCCGTGCGGTTTGCTTCTGGTGTCTGTCCTCCTCAGTCATCATCACCCTGCTGTTCTTGTTGAGGCTGCGGCCTATGCTTCAGGTTTTTGAGACTTTGCGAGCTTAATCGCTCGCTGTCTCGGGGGGAAGCCCGGCATCTTCCTCCATCCTCAAAGCTCATGGTTTCTTGGGATCCCTGCTAAGCCGGGCTATCTGACAGCCAGGGTGATCCCACCATCGCTCGCCAATCCCCTCGAGGTCCCTCTCGCGTTTCATCTCAAAATCTACGCCGACTTATCTTTACCGAAACTTTATATTCACTTCAAAGATCCTTCATCCTTGGACTGTAAGATTCTTCACTAGGTGCAGCTGCACAAAAGCGGCAGCATCACTCGAACGAAAAAGATAATTCAAAACACGGAGGAATGTAGAAATGGATAGGAAGATTGGTTGGATATTGGCGATCAGTGCTGTTGTCGTAGCAAGTTCGGCCCTGGTCTTGGTTGTCGTTGTCCTGGGAAGGATGCTCTGGCACTCCGAGAGTACCTGGATGAGTCAATGGATGTCTCACCGGGTCGAGGCAGGGGCACCGCAGGAATTCGGCATGGGTTTGGGAATGATGGACGGCGGCTATGAGACGAGGAGTTCCAGATGGGGGATGATGCAGGGCGGAGTTTTTGTTGACGCCAATGTCGAACCCCTCACCATGGCGGAGGCAGAATCTGCCCTCGAAGATTTCCTCTCCGCATCCGCATATGACGATCTCGAAATCGGTGAAATCATGATCTTCGATAATCACGCCTACGCTCAATTCGTAGAAGTGAGCACCGGTATCGGCGCCATGGAGGTGCTTGTTGACCCTGTGTCGCTTGCGGTCACGCCTGAACACGGACCTAACATGATGTGGAACCAAAAGTACAGCACAATGGGAAGTCACGGCATGATGGGGGGATCCTTGTCCCGTGTCGTTTCTGTGGAAATGCCGGTAAGCGAAGACGAGGCGTCAAAACTCGCACAGAGCTATCTGGATGAGGCTTACCCTGGCTTGGATGTCGACGAACACGCCGATGCTTTCTATGGTTACTACACGCTTCACACACTTCAGGACGGTGAAACGGTCGGCATGTTGAGCGTCAACGGGTATACGGGCCAGGTTTTTCTTCACACTTGGCACGGCGATCTGCTTGAGATGCATGGAGAGTGAGTTAATATAACAATCGATAAGGTGG
>SOIH01000255.1 GCA_004376895.1 Anaerolineales bacterium
TCCAATGCATCACCTGGTGTACCGATTAGCAAGCCGGAAAGCTCTGATACCTTTGGGTCATCAATAAAATGCCTGCGGTTGAGCGTGACGAGGTAATCAATCCCCTCTTGCATAGCAGCCACGACGATGGGTACATCAGATTGGTGGCGGATGATATTGTGATGTTTTTCTATTGCTTCCAAACTTGGGTCGCGAAGGATTCGATCAACGGCAATCCTTACTGCCCGGCGATAAGCGCTTAGGGAGCGAGGTGCTTTTCTAGCTATCGCCCGCTCCGTTTCTGCGATGACTTGCTCTGATACGACGACAGAGATTATTCCGGTCTCGGCAAGAATAAGAAGAGCTCTTGCTCCACCGGTCGGGGAGATAACTCCAGCAACCAGGGCGCTGCTATCAAAGAAAAGCTCAGCCCTGGACATATTTCTCTTTGTAGTATTCCTCCCGCTCCTCTTCTAGGACCTGAAGTAGGTTCTCGGTTGAGACGCCCTCCTCACTCAGAACCTCGGCAACCTGATCTCCCAGCCTTGCTACTTCGGACCTTCCTGGAGTGAGTATAAATGCGCCCGAACCCAGATCAACAAGTGTGAAGATGTCTCCCTCTGAGAGACTGTACTTGCGGCGCAATTCAACAGGGACAGTGATGGCTCCCTTTTGGCGAATTTGAATAATCTTTGTTTCCATATCGAACAGCCCGTTTCGTCGGATTTTCTGATTTTCTTCCTGTATTTTACATCATTCTCAGGCTGATGTACACACTTTGGGTGCGAATTCGATCATGTCTCTTCACGACACTCATCGAGATATTTGCCTTATCTTTTACCCAATCCCCTTCATTATTAACGTAACCCTGAACATGAATGAGAATTGCCATTAGCGTCATTCATTGAACTTCCGATTATGAAGGCAATCCAACATGCCCACGTAAGGACGATCGACAATCACCCTATTCGGATGTCGTCATAAAAGCCTCACAATGATTTGGATTGCACAGGAGAAGGATATTATCTGGACTCACCCCCATCTCTGATCGTTCGGATTTTCACAGCAAGCTTATTTCATAAAGGTAATCTGAGCCAATCCACCGGGTGTACCTAAGGAAATTTAAATATAATTCGCACACCTAGCATCAAAGCTTCCGATTAATTTCATAATCGCTCGCCTGGAAGACCTAGCATCCGCTTGCGCTAAATATCGAAATCTGAGACGAGTACTCCCAAGAAATCCTGGGCAAATTGCTGGAAGTTTTCGCCCGATTTTACCTATTTACATCATCGCTATTTACGGTCAAATGACAATAATCTAATATCTTTAAACATCCCATGGCTCACCTGGTAAACCATCAGATGATAGAGCAATCATGCTTCATAAGAAACAATGCAAGTTCGATTAGTCCCTTTTTCACGTTAATTGAGTTACTTCGATAGGAATTGACATTTGCACAGTGTGCTAACAATGGCTCTATGGGCTCCCTAGCACCTCAATTCCCGCCACCATGATGCTGGTGGCATTCGTGTTCATCACCCCAGCGTAAAGTTCTCCCCAAACCCGGACGACTGCTCCGCTATCCCGCAGGGCTTCAAACTGGGCGGAGATCTCCGGATCGGTGCTATCCAGGCCGAAATACACAGGGAAAGGGACTTCTGTGTTGACCAAGACGGTTGTTAAACCCATGTTGAAGGTACTGCTAACCAGGATGCCGTCCCAGCCCTCGACCGGGTCAGGGTCGAAGAACTCACCTGGACCATCCTCGCGAAGGCGGGAGACAGTGAGCAGGCAGACGCCATCAGAGGGGAGATTGCAAGTGAGCGTGCCCCAGAAGTGGGCGTACTTGCCAGGTTCGGATTTATCCCGCAGACCAACGATCTCGGCTTCCAGATTGGCGTTCGCGCCGACCATGCCCACCACACCGCCGTAAGGTAGGACGAGGATACTATCAAACCCCGCCCGAGGATCAACGTTGGTGTGCACATAGCCGTACCAGGCGAATACCTCCATCTCTGCAGGAGAACTGGCTTCCTGGACGACCTCGAACTCGGTCACTTGAAGCTGGCTCCCATTCACATCAGGCACACCGGTAACGAGCTGCCCGGAAACGCGAATAATGCTGTTGGTATCCCGCAGGCTCCGCAACTGGGCGGCTATCTCACTGTCAATACCGTCTAGTGCGGTTAGACCGTAGCGGGTGGGGATCGGTCCAGTGAGGACAAAGGACTCGGTCAGGCCACTGTTGAAGAAACCGCTGACCGCTCTACCCTCCAATCCCTCAATGGGTTCGGGGTCAGTGGCAGTCGCTCCCACGCGCAGGCGCGTCACCATGAGTTCACAGCCGTTGAAAGCTGGCACTTTACAGGTGAGCGTGCCCCAGAAGTGGGCGTACTTGCCAGGTTCGGATTTGTCCCGCAGACCAATGATCTCGGCTTCCAGGTTGGCGTTCGCTCCGGTTATACCGAAAGCGCCGCCAGACTGGAAGAGGACGTAGTCGTCAAACTGGCCTTCTGGGCTCAGGGCGTACACCGCGCCCATCCAGCCAATCGCCTGGATTTGAGTGACGTCCGTTGATACTTCCTCCGTGACCTGCCCATCTGTGTCCACCGTGCCTTGCCACTCAAAACTGGTGGTCGGGTTGGAGATGGTCACCTGGTAGACGACCAAATCCAGAGGGATAACCGGCACTACGATGATGATAGTCCAATCTTCGGCGGCAAATCTGTAGTGTACTGCACCAACCAAACCTTCTTCGCTGACGATTGCCATGGCCCAGTCCAGACTGAACGGAGGAGAATCGCCGCCGTAGATATTGGCTACATAAGCAAGAGCCAAGTCTCGGGCGACCAGCACCCCGGCGGGGATTTCTTCCGCCTGGGTGGGGACAGCGGGTTGATCGGTGGCTTCCGGCCTGGTGGTCTTTTCGATGTCGGGTTGAAAGCTTCCACAGGCCGTTGGGACCAGTAAAACCAAAATCAGAAGAAAAGCTATTGGATATTTTACCGGTTTCATCTTGACCTCCAAATAAGAAATGGTTTGAGGGATGCCGCATTGGTTATTGGCAGCTACCATCCAATCAGATTTCAGTATGCCATCTACCTGATCGCCAGCTGGATCGGAGCCAACCACTTTATAGATGCCCTAATCATCCCCCTTGCCACCAATAACTACCTAGGTGGAAATGGTTTCCCCCGTCAAAGTGTCTGTGCAGACATGGTTTGGCTGTTATAAGCAGGTAGTATTAATCCGATTACCACGCAAACGGTATCAAAACCAAGATTCGCTTTCGGTTCGTTTCTTATCTCCCTTACGAAAAAAAACGCTGGCTGAGGCCAGCGTCCATTAATGAATACACGGCGAAGAATGCTTTCGATATTGTAAACGCACTAATGAGATAACCGTGGTTTGATGAATTGTGAGATTTGTTTCATTATACAATTTCTTAAGACAAAATATAAATCAAGAAATGCTGAGATACCTTTTTAGAATTTAGATTTACTGCCAATCTGTTTCCAAGAGCCTGGGAACTATGAACGTAATAGGCTCAATTAACACCCTATTTGGGATGGACACTTTTACACACAACTTCGAATCACTAGATTGGTCTCTTAATTCAAAATAGACCTTTAACTCGAAATCCCACATCTGGTTTGCTTTTGGTTTTAGGGGTTCAATGCAATGATGTCATAAGCTTAGCTTCTGATTACAGGAATTAGCGGAAACTGAAACACTCACGTAATGCGACTGCTCTGCGGGTTCAGATACCCTATCTTTGATAACGTTGAGCAGTTTTTGTCTCGCGAGATCAAGGGAGTGGTCCCCGGTCATTCAGCTCAAGACCGTTAGGTTCCTAAAAATAATGCGTCCCATACACCATATTGCAATTGAAGGATGTTCAGATGAGCATTGAAGAACATTGCAATGTTGCTGAACTTTCGCCTTATTAGAGAAAATCGAGCGCTTTGTAAGTGGCTTTAAGCAACACAAAACCTATCATGGCAGTTGAGAATTTTGAAAATCCATGCTTGTTTGAGTTGCATTCAGGTCGACGTGATGCCAATCGTCAACAACATCTATCCCGTCCTGACCCGAAAAGGCTGTTATTTGTACATTGTATTAACAACATTCTTGAGTTGCTCACGATAAGTCTCAAATGCGGCCTGCCCTGCTCCGGTAAGCTGACAAATTG
>SOIH01000201.1 GCA_004376895.1 Anaerolineales bacterium
CCTTTCCTTGAGAATGTCATCACCTACCCCATCTCTCGCCAGACTTACACGATGTCCATCGCGCCGGAAGAAGGTGAAATCCGGGGCGACGACTCGATTGAGGCCCGAACATCAGATGGTCAGGTTGTCAGAGTAGACGCCTCCGTGATCTTCTCAATCAACGCCTCTAGAGTTGTCCCGCAGCACATTAAGTGGGCCGGGAGATACGTCGATAATCTCATCCGCCCGGTTACCCGAGGTGTGATCCGCGACGCTGTCTCGCAGTTTGCCATCGAGGAAGTTTACAGCACAGAGAGATTTGCGCTGAGCGAAGCGATCCGGTCCAAATTGGAGGAGAACTTGGAAGAAGGCGGTTTGATCCTGCATGAATTCGTGCTGCGCAACATCGCTTTCTCCGCTGAGTACGCCGATTCCGTTGAGCAGAAGCAGATCGCCGAGCAGCTGGCACAGCAGGCGGCTTTCGTCGTCCAGCAGCGCGAGCAGGAGGCCGAGCAGGCGCGGAAAGTTGCACAGGGTCTGGCTGATGCGGCGGTAATCGAGGCCGAAGGCCGGGCGCTAGCGCGCGTCATCGAGGCCGAAGCCGAGAAAGAAGCACTCGAGCTCATCGCTGCCGCCCTGCGAGGAAACCCCGACTTGCTGACATTTGAATACATCCAGAAACTGTCGCCGGGTATCCAGGTAATGCTGATCCCGTCGGATAATCCCTTCCTGCTGCCGCTACCAGAATTGACGAGTGGGCTGACGCCCTAGAAACGCGTAGTTGAGAGTCTTTACACCCCCAACTCCTTTTTATCGAGGATTTGGGGGTGGTTTTTTATCCAGTGGTTTAAATGTCGAGAAGATTGCGGACCAGCAAGTCAACCCAAGCGGGCTGCCATGAGCGGCACGAGCATCTCCTCACTTGATAGGCCGCCGTGTCGTCCGATAAGAGGGTTCTCCTTATTCGCCCACCACAGGTAAGAGTCCCCGTGAGTGAGGACGGTGAGATCTCCGAGGCGGTCGGGTGAGGAGCGGGCAGGGAGGCCAGGACCAAACAATCCGGCTTTGAGCGCATAGTGGGAGGGGATGGTTGTAAAAGCCCCCGGCCAGGTCTTCTGTATGTATTCATTGACGGCTTCGTCTTGGCCGGGACGCAGATAAAGGTATACGAGGCGATTTTCCCCAGTGGGGAGAATGTGAAACCGCTGTGTGAGATAGGGGTGATTGCGCAGTTCGAAATTGGGGTCTTTGTGGGTGGTGATCTGTCCGTGGTCGGCAAAGAGCAGGAGCATGGTCTTTGCACCGACCTTGGGACTCACCTGGCGGACGAAGTCTTCCATCATCGAAGAAGTGAAGGATGCAAAGTCCGCCTGCGCTTGTTCAGAATCCGGCCCATGGCGGTGGGAAAGCCCATCCACCCCGCCGTGGTAAACCCAGATATAACGTTTCTTGCTTATTGGCTGATCGGCGAGCCTGCGCACGCCGATCCAGAGATCGGCGATACCGCCGAATGTATGGAGTTGGACGTCGCGGTAATGCATTCGCGAGAGACCAGACCCGCTGATACTGTAATGAAGGAAGGCGTGCGGCTCGATATCCGCTTGCGCCAGATGTGGACCTATGGTCGGGACGGGCAGGAAGCTCTCCGGATCCAAACCCGCTGAGTAGAGCAGCCCAGCGCGACCGTCGAATGCAGCCGGCGAGTGGTTGATCATATTCGCGATCAGACCATACTCTTTAAGAAAGATCTCATACCCCAGGATGCCGTGTTCGGCAGGGCTGCGGCCGGTCCATAACGTGGTCGTTGCTGCGCTCGTGGTCGAGGGGACGATAGAAGTTATCGCGCCCAGAAAACCCTCATCGACCAGCGGTTGAAGGAACTTCGCGCGCCCCTTGAGCCAATCGAGAAAACGGTGCAGGGAGACCGCATCCACCAGGACGGCAATGATTTGCTCAACCCCCTCTGCAAGCGCATCCAGTTCGGGAATTTCTAGACCCGGGTGGGGAAGATCCGGAGCGCCAAGCCATTTACATACACTGCCTGGGATGTTGAGGATGGAGAGCCCGTCATATGCAGGATGCTGGGCATCCTTGCCCAGGTCGATCTCCGGCAAACGCTGGGCACGAAGCTTTTGAAGGAGTGAGTTTGTGAGATCAGGCATGGGCTTATTCTCTCAGATGAGTATAGATGATATTCACTGGTCGAGTACTCTGCATTGATCTATAATTCTACCCATCCTTGCAATCTGCGCCCATGAGGAGGATCGTTGCAGCAGGTGGATCGCTCGGTCGAAAGAGCTAAGCGGGAAGCTCCCCCCAACGGAGGGTTACAGAAATTGCTCTCTGGACGCCGCGGCCGGAGATTGCGAGAGTACCTGACCGGGTACTTAATGATCCTGCCCTCCTCGGTGCTTATCTTCACAATCGGTCTTTTCCCCGTTGGTTTCGCACTCTATGTCAGTTTGCACAAGTGGAAAATCAAGCATGGTCCATTTGTTGGGCTTAAGAATTTTGCAAGCGCCATCGATGCCTTGGCATACGTGATGATCTTTGGCGTGGCAGTTGGCTTGGCATATCTAGCGATACGCACGGCACGTGAGATCCTTCACAAGGCACGAGAACATAATGAGCGACCTTGGATTCATCTCTTACTGGGCAGTCTACACGCTGGATCTGTGATCTTATTCCTAAGATATGTCGTGGTTCTGGCACCCGAAGTGCTCGGGATTGCCGACAAAGTGAAAGGTTTAGAACGCTCTCGAGAATTATTCCTCCAGTTGATGGTTGAGGCGCTACGCGCCGAGAGCGTTTGGCCTGCTTTTCTTCAATGGATTACGATTTTCACACTGGCCTGGGTGTTCGCCTTTTATCTGAATAGAGTTCGCTTTTCAAATGAAAACAGTTCGCTTTTGAATTTCAAATCACAGACTTGGCCGTATTATGTTAGGAAAACTTGAAAACTGGACACTTATAAACTTCAAAAGTGGACTCGAAAGCCCTGTAATGGCAAAGAGATAGAGTGAACCATCTTGCGATTCCACCAAATACGGATATGCATGAGTTGCTTTCCTTCATCATGCACGAGATGGACATCTACATCTTCTCGAAGAGGAACATTAGGCACTTCAATAACATGTTTGAATAAAGAAATTCTGCGGTACCCGTTGACTATCCTCTTCTCCCGTAAACAGAAAACATCTTTGGCCGAGGTGTAGGGTTTGGGTATCACGAATTTGCGAAAAAGACTGTTGCCTTCTTTTTTGGCCCTTTCGTAACGGATGTTGGGGATTTCACCGGTTGTGGAGTGGACCTGATGTCCATTATAGCGATTGAGCTCGTCTCTCATAACGCTTCTACCCCCTTCCATCTCGGATATTTGTTCATAGATACAAGTACGTACGATATGATCCTGGAGACAGCGGTAAGGTCTCTCGACCTTGCCTTTGGCCTGGGGGGAGAGTGCATAGGTGACATCCACATTCAGAATGCGCATCATCTTGCCCCACTGGGTCTCAACATCGTCTGTTTCCAGCACATGCTTTCTCCAGAAGCTGTCCCTTCCCTGGACGAAACGAAACACGCGTAAGGAGTCCACGTAGTACCGCAAAGGCAAGCCACAGTTCTGGATCAAAGTCTGCGCAGCCTGAATATGAGCCCAAGTTGTCTCCCTGGGGACGAAGTCGGCGAAAAGGATCTTGCGACTGTAGTCATCGATGGAAGTAATGAGGGTCCATTTCTCCTCTGCAAGAGGAGACCAAAGGTGAAGAGAAGCATCATGCTGTACCAGGGCACCGATGGAAGCGGTCAAGACTTCCCGGTCATGCACCTTTCTCTTCCTGCGTGGTTTATGGCAGCCAAGCTTCTTGGCGCGTTTGATGATGGTAGTGACGGAAACATCGACCCCTTTCTTCCTTAGTCGATCCCTCAGTGCCGTATAGTTGTAGCCGGAGATGGGCAAGTCGGGATCATGGACGATTTCTTTCTCCTCCAGCAAAGCCTTCTCGATTTCCGCTTCCACTTCCGTTGACAACCTGGCTGGCGTTGATCTCTCATAGGCAATTGAGAAGCTATCTGGATCTTGCCGATAAGATTTCATCAAGGCAAAGAATCGGGTCTTGCCTACACCCA
>SOIH01000018.1 GCA_004376895.1 Anaerolineales bacterium
GCTGATGTGCTGACGATCCTGGAAGCAAAATGCAACATGTGCCATGGAACGCTGGGGGGATGGGATGGTACAACCTATCGTTCGGTTATGGATTCTGGCGACAACGCCCCAGTGGTAATCCCGGGCGACCCCGAGGGGAGTCTGTTGGGCCAGAAGATTCTGGGGGCACAAACTCAGGGCACCGTTATGCCGCCCGGTGGGAAGATGGACGCCGCGGTTATTCAGATGATCCTGGATTGGATCGCTGCGGGCGCGCTGGATAATTAAAGAGTGAAAATCCTACTGACCGCTCCTGTTCCCGAGGAATAGTCGCGACCAACCAAATCGAAGTATGCTCTCGAATCTCAGATCTTCCATTCACGTTAGGAGACACAGCCTCCGGGCACGATTGGCCCTGGGCGTCGCTTTTCCGGTTATGTTGATGCTCATCGGCATGTCTGTGATCCACTATCTAAGAGAAGTTCGTCTCATCGAAGAGCAGATGAGACAAACAGCGACACGGATTGGCGAGGTCACCTCGGGAAGCATTCGCCACATCATGGATGAGCCTGGCAAAGGCCACCTTAATCAAATTCTCACCGATGTCAGCGAGACAAAAGACATCAGCCAGATATTGCTGATCGATCTTGACGGTCGTATTGCTGTTGATACCACTGGTTTATCCAAAGGCGAGCGACGAGCAAAGACCGATACAGGTTGTGTCGAATGCCACAACGCCCCTGCAAATCTCTCTGCCCGTTCGATCATTCTTGCATCTCCACCGCAAACACTCCGCATCGCTTCACCCATTTGGAACGAGTCAGAGTGTCACGCTTGTCACGATCCCACATCCGAGCATCTGGGAGTCTTGCTTCTTGATATGTCCTTGCTGGAAGCCCGAGAGCACATCCAGGAGGATCTGAAAATCGAAATAACTAGCTCTGTAATATTCACTACTCTTGTCACCGCGGCAGTTTACCTTCTCGTCGATGTTCTCGTTGTTCGCAGGATAAAAGACTTCAAAAGCCCCCTAGAGTCTTTCGCAAGCGGTGTGTTCACCAATCGTCTAAGAGTTCCATCGCCTCCACGGGACGAACTCGATACGCTTGCTGCTTCCGTCAATCAGATGGCCGTCGAACTTGAGCAGCACCTTGAAGAGCGAGAACAGCAGCAGTTACTTCGTTACCGCGCTATCGTCGATGAGCGCAAGCGGATTGCACGCGAAATTCACGACGGAGTCGCCCAGTTAATGGGTTATGTCAACACCAAATCCAGCGCCATTCACTATTTGCTCCGGGACAAAAAAAACAGCGAGGCCCTTGACCAACTGACCCAGCTTTCCCGCTCTTCTCAAGACGCGCTTCAAGAGCTGCGTATCTCCATCCTCGGTCTGCGCATGAGCGATCCCCACGAAGACGGCTTCTTCAACTCACTTGAGAGCTTCACAGATCAATTCGGTAAACTGACGGGGATCAGCGTTGATTTGAGACTTTCCCCTGGAGATCGATTTCCATCTCTAAGCCCCGAGATCGAACTTCACATCCTGCGGATAATTCAGGAAGCGCTCATTAACGTCCAGAAGCACGCTCGCGCCCAAAAGGCTTGGGTCCATCTCTCCGTAAACACGCATATCCTGGAGATTACCATTGGTGATGATGGGCGGGGTTTCGACACAGAAAACCCGTCAAATGACGATCAGCCTCACTTTGGTCTCGCGATAATGCGGGAACGCGCTGAAGGTGTGGGCGCTTCATTCCATCTGGATACGGAGCCCGGCTCGGGAACCCGTGTGACCGTACGCCTTCCCCTGGAGGAACAATGACCATGCGCGTTTTGGTCGCAGATGACCACTCTCTCTTCCGAGACGGTTTAGTTAGCCTGCTCGAGGCGGCCGGGTATGAAATCGCCGCCCAAGTCGGCGATGGTAAGGAGGCTCTGATTCAGGCCAAACGTACCAAGCCCGACCTCATTTTGCTCGATCTCTCTATGCCACGATTAAACGGACTTGATGCACTGCCACAGTTACTCGAAATCGTTCCTGATGTCAAAATCGTGATCTTGACCGTTTCCGAGGAAGATGACGATCTTCTCAAGGTTATCCAGGCTGGTGCCCACGGGTACCTGGAAAAAAATCTGAACGCCGACGACTTTCTTGAACTGCTTGGCGGTCTTGAGCGCGGAGAAGCCGCCGTCACCCGCCGCACTGCTGCTCGTCTGATGGCCAAGCTCTCCGAAAATCGATCTCCCACGAAAATGGCAACCGAGGACTTGACCGCGCGCGAACTCGAACTACTTGAGCTTGTCGGTGATGGTTTCTCAAACCGAGCCATCTCCGAAAATCTTTCCATCAGCACCAACACAGTAAAATATCATCTTAAAAACATCTTCCAGAAACTCGGCGCTCAAAACCGAGCCGAAGCAGTGGCGTATGCCATTAGGACCGGAATTCTCTCCTCCTCGCAAAAAGAAGATCTAGCATCCTAAATATATCCCTCACACAACCACCATGCGCAAGAAACACCTAAGCTCCTACCCCTCGGCTTGAGCCCGATGCTGGCTCATGACAAAACATCAAGAATCCCTTGACGATATGCTTAATAATCCTACCCACCCGGGTAGTTTGTGACACCGCTCACACCTACTCGAAAGGATACTCGTCGGTCACCGAATGGGTCTGGTTACATCTCTCACCATCCACTAATGTTAGAGCGTTCCAAGTCTGTGAGGTGGAAATGTCGCTGAGTCGAGTGGTTGTCCTCTCGAGTCACTCGCTGTACGCCGAAGGTGTGCTTTCGCGTTTGAAAGCCCACTCGAACGCACTCGAGTTGCACGTTGTGGACGCAGATCGGTCTGACGCAATGGATCAGATTGTCGCCATCCAACCGACTGCGGTCATCGTGGACGCAAGCGACAAGGATGTCAACGCACACTGTCCTCTGGGGAGGCTCCTGAGGGACCTTCCAGGCGTTCGCATCATCCGCCTCGACCCCATTAATAAGGGTTTCCAGTTGGTGACCAGCGAACAGCACGAAGCAGAAGAAGTGCAAGAGCTGCTCACCATTCTTAAATCAGGAACTGAGGCCAATGAGGGTTAAACCTCTTGTGCTCCGGAGTGTAGTTCGAACGCACACGAGTCATTCCCCGATCGCCTCGAAAGGAGGAAGCCACCGGGAAATAGAATTATCGCAGTAATAAACTCGTAGAAGACAAACTTTAAGAGGAGAATGTAAACAATGCATTCGAAAAAACTAGTATCAATTGCCCTGCTTGGCTTGCTGGCGATAGTGCTAGCAGCCTGTGCAGGTGCAGCAGGCGACCCCGGCCCTGCTGGCGTCGCTGGCCCCGCTGGCCCCGCTGGAGCAGAAGGCCCTGCTGGCGCAGCGCCTAGTGCGGCCGATCTGACCTGCACAGAGTGCCATAATGACACCTCGCAGCTCACAGGCAAGGTGTTGGCCTGGGAGGAATCCCTTCATGGGAGCGGTACGTCTGCCGCTTACGCGGGAGGCAGAGGATCTTGTGCCGCCTGTCACTCCGGAAGCGACTTCAGCGCTATGGTTGCAGCGGGACAGAACCCTGGCACTTATGAGTTTGAAGCTCCAAACGTTACCCGCCAGGATTGCCGCGCATGCCACGAGATTCACACCACCTTCACCAGTGATGACTGGGCCCTGGAGACTACGGACCCGGTTACCCTCTATGCCTTCGAAGATCAAACCTTTGACGGTGGTGAAGGGAACCTGTGCGTCAATTGCCACCAGCCCCGCCGTCAGATTGCAGAAGCGGTTGACGGCATGATCGAGATCACCAGCACCCACTGGGGTCCGCACCATGGACCGCAGAGCACAATGCTTCTCGGTCTCGGCGGAGCCGGCGTTGAAGGCAGAGCCAGCGCACATGCGCTGATGGTGGAAGACACCTGCGTTAGCTGCCACCTCGGCGAAGGCGCCGACCACACCTTTGCCCCGAACGTTGCAGCTTGCGAGAGCTGCCATGCCGAACTCGAAGATTTCGATTATAACGGCGTGCAGACCGAGGTCGAGGCACTTACCGCTGAACTCGGCGAGAAACTCGAAGCCGCTGGTTTAATACATGATGGGCATCCGAACCCCGGGACTTA
>SOIH01000298.1 GCA_004376895.1 Anaerolineales bacterium
ACCTGGACAGCCTGGCGGTACTTGCCTGAAGCATCAAGGCCGCTGGAGAGCAAGGTCATCCATGTGGGATCCAGTGCAGGTGCACCTAATGAGTGTTGGTAGGCTTGGATGAAGTAGTCCGCAGCCATCGCCGACTCGTTTGAAAGCTCATATGCTTGACCTGCGGCGATTAATTCCTCGACCGTCTCGGGTTCTTGGAGTAGATCAAGAGCGTCTTGAGGGCGATCGATTTGAACGTACGCCTTTGCCAGTTCAGCACGCCGCCTTGGCGTGAGCTTCAATTGGAACGCTTGCTTGCGCGCTTCCACTTCAAGAACCGGGTCATCATCCATCCTAGCGATCTCAGCCAATCGATCGGCGACCTGCGCTGAGATCAATGTGGTTCGATCCCAGGCTTGAGAGACGAAATTTTGCGCATCAGTGGCATTCCCTGCCGCTGCAAGAATGATCGCCTGTTCTGAAAGGTCTCCCGGATCTTGTTGGCCATCTGTTAGATTCGGGTGGATTTCATCACGGAGTGATTCAGAAAGAGCCAAGAACAATTCATCCTCGTGCCGGTAGTTCAAACTGATCAATACCCGACGAGTTAACTCATGGTCAAGATCTGAGAGAATTTCAACAGCACGGCCGACATCCATGTTCGAGTGCAGTATTTGTGTTGCAAGCCCTACCGCAGCTTGACTTCCTTCTCGGATTAGAGCCTTGATTATTTCTTGCCCAAATTCGAGATATGGCCACGCGCAGGAAAGCGCCGAGGCCCAGAAATCTGTGCTTTTTAATACCGTTTCGGTTAACCCACCCAGCCCTTCATCGGCCTCAATTCTCAGCAGCGTGACAGAGAGCAATGCAACATCAACAAGATTATTGCTCTCATTGTCAACATTCAACTCCAATAAATATGCGATACGACTCTCCTGTTCGGAGGAGAGAGAGTCCAACGCGTTAGATAACGAAGATTGTCCGAGGGCTAGAGAAGCGAGGGTGGCGGGGGACCAACCAGCACGATCGATCTTCTCCAGAGCCAGGGTGAGAAATTCGCTTTTATGAATCTCGCTCCACGCCTCTGGGACATACAGGATTCGTCGGATTGCACTGGAGAGATCTTCTTCGTTCAGTACCTGGTTTAAATACTGTAAGATGTCCACGTCATTGAGCATAGTACCCATCCAGTCGGTTAGATTGCCCAGCTGATTTGCTGAATGATCCAATAGCCTGCGAACATCAAGCCCAATCCAACTGAGATCAGCAAAATCCCGATCCCGCTTGCCGTACGAACCAGGCCGCTGAGCGAAGCGACGAGCTCAGTGGCGCTGTTGACAAGCCCTGTCACCTCTTGGGCAATGCCTTTCTGGCCAAGCCTTGCGGTGTGAGCCGCCAATGCCCGCACTTCGCGGGAATAGCCTCGGCTGACTAAAACTAATGCACCGATGAGCACCAACAAGAAGCCCAAGATGAAGATGGATGCAGCTATGAGAATTTGAACATCGCTAAAGGTAAGGGGAATCATTTTCGCCTCCAGGTAATGCGTCTGAAGGCGAATGTTGCAAGTAGCGTGCCAAACAGATCAGGAAGCTAGATCTCGGATGTCAGGCGGCAGGTGAGCGAGATCGATGTTTTCCTCGTCGCAAAACAGGATTGCTCGCTCGACCACGTGACGGAGTTCTCGGATGTTTCCGGGCCATGGGTGAGCCTTCAATGCGTCGAGCGCACGCGGCGTGATTCCCTCAACGACGCCGCCAACACGGAGGTTAATTTGACGGATGAAGTTACCGGTAAGCGCTGGTAGATCGACGATTCGTTCACGAAGAGGCGGAAGGTGAAGATCAACCACTTTTAGGCGGTAGTAGAGGTCCTCCCTGAAAGTTCCCTCCTCAATCATAGAAGGGAGGTTCCGATTCGAAGCGGCGATGATCTGAACGTCGACGGCAATTTCTTTTACCCCGCCAACTCGTCTGAATTTTTGCTCATCCAGGACTCGCAGTAGCTTGGCTTGCATTTCCTGCTTAGTCGAGGAGATCTCGTCGAGGAAGAGGATGCCGCCGTCAGCGATCTCGATCAGTCCCGGCTTCTTTTTCTGCGCGCCGGTGAAAGCTCCTGCTTCATGACCAAAAAGCTCTGATTCGATCATCGTATCCGGCAACGCGGCACAGTTTATGGGGATGAAAGGCGTATCTGCACGCGGTCCGAAGCTATGAATGGATCGAGCAAGGACTTCTTTGCCGGTCCCGGTTTCACCCGTGAGCAGCACAGAGACGGAGGCCTGGGCCGCGCGTTCGGCTTCGTGCATGATCTGCTTCATGATCTGGGTATCACCAATGACCATCTCCGTTTCCCCAATTGAAGTCCGGCGCAGGAGATCAAGCTCCCGACGCAGACCGACAACCTCGGATGATCGCTCAACAGCTTGAAGCAGGCGGTCGAGATCAAGAGGTTTTTGCAGGAAATCCAGTGCCCCTTTCTTCATCGCATCAACTGCTATATCGACCTCTCCAAAAGCGGTGATCAAGATTACCGGGGGTCGGGGATTTTCAAGGGCGAGGCGGTCGAGCAAAGATAAACCGGAACCGTCGGGGAGCATTACGTCGAGCAGGATGATATCCCCCACGCCCTTATCGATCGCTTTATTTGCTTCCGCCAGAGTCCCGGCTTCGATTGCTTCATAACCAGCATCCCTCAACGCTTCGCTGATAAAGTTGCGGGCGGTCTCTTCGTCGTCAACGATCAATACCGTTGCGGTCATTCATCACTCCTTGGAGCTAAGGTCTGCAGATGGAAGGTGAATTGTAAATACCGTACCTGCATCAGGAAAGCTTTCGACCTGGATAATACCTTTATGGGCGGTTATTATGCGTCGGCTGATCGCAAGTCCTAGACCTGTGCCGGCCTTTTTCGTGGTGAAAAAGGGGTCAAATATCCGGTGGATCTTGTCAGGGGGGATGCCTGGACCGGTATCCGCGACCTTCAACTCGATCATGCGATTTTGGGCAGGACCTATGGGTGCAATATTAATTGAGAGTGTGCCGCCTTCTGTCATGGCTTCAAGAGCATTGCTGATAAGGTTTACAATGACTCGTTCAAGTGTCCTCGGATCTGCTGATGCGAGCGGCGTATCAGGATCAAATGAAGTATGGCAGCGAGTGCCGGTTTGATTAAAGCGCGGCGCCCATCTCGTGATCACTCTCTGAAGAAGCTCAGCGATATCTAATGGGTCCATCTTAAGCTGGAGCGGGCGGGCGAAGAAGAGAACGTCGCTCATAAGTTGGTCGAGGCGAACACACTCCGCCCGAATGGTGCCCAGCGCCTCGAATTGTGGGTGATTTTCACCGAGGCGCGAGGCGACGAGCTGGACACCGGTGGATATGTTGTTGATGGGATTTCTCACTTCGTGAGCGAAAATCGCCGTGACTTCTCCTAGCAAGGCTCTCTGCGCCAGGATTTCCGTTTGATCTTCAATTGCCTGCTGTTCCGATTGATCACTTAGAACGATAAGAAGTTGATCGTCTGCAGCTCCAGCCATAGGAGCAACTCGTAAATGGACCAGCAGACGTGTGCCATCACGATGGTGGAGTATGAGTCTTGAACGTTCTGCCGTGCGCTTGTGTCCCAGAGCGTCGAGGATCGTGGTTGTCACGTCCTCGGGACCTACCAATACATCCTGGATCGCAAGACCTTTTACTTCAGGTGGGCGATAGCCGAGCAGACGGTTGATCGCCGAATTCGCTCTAATTATTGTGAGAGAAGAGTCCACAGTTATCAGAGCATCCGATATGGCCTCGAATTGGCTTGTGATCTCTGCCTCAACCGCGCTCATCGATGTATCACCCTCGATAAGGGAGGTTCGCAGCTGGCTCAGGTAGATCGCAGTGTGGAGGAGGTTGGCGATGATGCGGATCAGCGGATCGATGTCGGGGCTTAGCGCGATCTCCTCTTTCCAGCCGACGATGAAAATACCGATCCAGGCGGAATCATCACCAATCAGTGCAGTCTTCAGATGGGTGAGTTCTGCGGTTCTCGCTGCACGCTGTAGCTCGCCCTCAGGGCGTTGGCCCAGGCTCCAGGAGGAGAATACCTGTAAATTACCGATTGCGTCGGCAGGGATCGTTTCTGGGAATTCGGGGGGCAACACACCCTCGATGAAGTAGTCAGGGGTGGTTGCCGAAAGCCTATAGATTGCGGTGTATGACGCGCAAAGCGGATCGAGGCAGAGCTCGAGTGCCGTTGGCAGCGCAGATGTGCCTCCCGTCAGGATCAAGTTTGTAATGTTCTCCAAGCTGCGTAAGAGTGTCTCCTCCGCAAGTTTGCGTTGCTCTATCTGTGAGCGGGCACTCGCAGGCTTTATTTGGAGAAGGACAGCTGTTCGGGGTGGCGCGATCGGGTGTGCTTCGATATCAATGAGGACGACTTCGCCCGTGCGTGTCTGTAGCGGAACATCCTGGAGTGTGCAGTCTGGGTTCTCTCGCGTGTCAAGGATCTTCTCGAGCATAACGTGGCCTTCTTCGCCGGGGAAAAGGGCGGATGGGCTTAGGTCATCGAGATCCTTCCGGGCGTAACCTGAGAGAAGCAGGAATTCGTGGTTGCATGTGAGTAGACGCGATTCCGCCCCGGATAATACCAGGACGGAGCTGTCTAGAGTATCGGCGAGGGAGAGGAAAAGCTCGCGGTAGGGATCGGACTTAAATAAACGCGAGATCGGATTGGTAGGTGAAGTATCCTTAGCCAAAGATTACACCTTAGGCTGCCTGCGATAGATTTCTTGCACCGCGTAACCGAGCTGGCAGAATACTTTCAACCGCACGGTATTTCGCGACAGTCCTGCGTGCTATCTTAATCCCTTCCTCGTGTAAAAGCGAGGCGATTTCATCGTCTGTGAGTGGCTTGGTTTCATTCTCGATTATCTCTTTGATTCGATCACGCACCGAGAGGCTGCGGTCGAAGAATTTTGCGAGAGGAATTATTCTGCCGTTTGGCATTGCGACTGATTTATTCGCTACTGCTCTAGAGATTGTGGATTCGTGTACGCCGATCTCTCCTGCAATTTGGGCTCGCGTCATGGGTATGAGGTAGCGAGCGCCTTCTAAAATAAAGCCGCTTTGCTGTGATACAAGCAAGCCCATCAGGCGCTGCATCGTGTTGTTGCGCTGCTGAATGCATTTAACAAAGAGGTTCGCTTTTTCGAGATGTTCAGTCCACTCATCGCTCTGCTCTACATCAGCCTCCATCATGGCTTGCCGGAAAAGAGGGTTCACCCGAAGCCAGCCGGAAATCGACGAGAATATTTCAACCATCAGCGGGCCATCTTCGTTAGAGGGGTTGCGCGAGATCATGACGTCTGGTGTGTGGTAAACATTTGAGTCGCCAGATTGCGGCTGCCGTCCTGATCCCCAGTATGCTCGTGCGGGGTAGGGGTTTAGGTTGTCGTGAATGAAGGTGGTTGCTTCCCTCACTGCAGCAGGGCTAACTTCGAAATTGTGAGCGATCTTGTCGTACTCCTTGCGACCGAGTTCCGCAAAGGATTCTCGCAGCAACCGGCGCGCCAGTTCGCATTGTGGTTCTTCTCCCTCGCCTAGTAGATCGAGTTGAACGAGAAGTGTTTGTCGAGGGCCTTCGGTTGCCAGACCAACTGGGTCAGTTTTACTTATCAAGTCAATGACCCTCATAACCTGCGGCAGGTTGGAACGTGTCGCCTGCGCGATGTAGGGCGGGGGGCTGGTTAGGAAGCCGTCTTCGTCCAGGCTGGCAAGTATGTAAACCGCGATGTGCCGATCTTCCTGTTTGAGATCCGCCGCGAGTTGGCGCATGACATATATGGAGAGATCCTCTGGCGCTGCGGGTTCTTGCTCCAGTGGTTGATCATCAAGTGTTCTTTTTCTAGATGGCCGGTAGGAATCCCGAGGTGAGAGAAATACAATTGGCTCTTCGCCTTCAACCTGACGACTGCATACGGGGCAGGGTCCGGCACTGCTTAGGGGTTTATGGCAACCCGGGCAGATGCGCTCTTCAAGAAGTTCTAACGCAGGATTCGATGAAAGTTCTGTAATAACTCGATCGTGCAACTCCTGATTGGATAAAACCAGAAGGCTCATCGTCTGAGCAAGGTGAGCTGTCGTAAGCGGTCTGAGAGATTGGTCTTGAGTCTGACGAAACATTTTGCGCCTCGCAGGTGAGTATACATCGACTGGACTATGCTGGCAATTATGTTGCAAGAACTATGCCAGCTTTGGCGTGATAAAATCGCAAGATGAATGCAGATGCAGTGGTTGTCGGTGGAGGATTAGCTGGCAGCGAAGCGGCTTGGCAGCTCGCGAAGCGTGGTGTCAAGGTTAGACTCTTTGAGATGCGGCCTGATTTCTCGACTGGAGCGCATCAGACGGGATACCTTGCAGAGCTGGTGTGCTCCAATTCGCTTGGATCTAAGCTGCCAGATCGCGCCTCTGGTGTCCTCATGGCAGAGTTGAGGACTTTGGGCTCTATCTTATTGATCTGCGCAGAGCGGAACGCAGTTCCTGCCGGGGGTGCCTTAGCTGTTGATCGTGAGCATTTTGCACGAGATGTAACAGAACAAATCGAAAAGCATCCCCAAATCCAGGTCATACGCAACGAAGCCAAGAGCATCCCTGAGGGGTTTGTGATTATTGCCTCCGGACCTTTGACTTCGGACTCACTGACGCAGGCGATTGGCGGCTTGTCTGATCAGGATCATCTCTTTTTCTTCGATGCACTAGCGCCAATTATCGACGCGGACAGCATCAATATGGAGATCGCTTTCCGTGCTTCGCGTTATGAGAGAGGAGATCGTGAGGAGGGGGACTACATCAACTGTCCGCTAAACAAAGAGGAATATGAAGCATTCATTGATGGCTTGCTCCGGGCGGAAAGGATCCCTCTAAGGAGTTTTGAAAAAGAGATCGAAGAGGGAGTGCGCGCGGGTGCGCATCACTACTTTGAGGGTTGTTTGCCCGTTGAAATCCTCGCTGAGCGAGGCAGGGATAGTCTAGCCTTTGGACCTATGCGTCCAGTTGGGTTGAGAGATCCAAGGAGCGGGAAGCGTCCGCACGCCGTCCTTCAACTCCGGCAAGATAACCTGGCGGGAAGCCTTTACAACATGGTGGGTTTCCAGACAAACTTGACGTACAGCGAGCAGCAAAATGTCTTCCGGATGATCCCTGGATTGGAAAACGCGCGTTTTCAACGTTATGGTCAAATGCACCGGAATACGTTCTTGAATGCTCCGATGCAGCTGCGGTCGAACTTGCAGCATTTAGGGCGGAGTGATCTATTCTTCGCCGGTCAGCTTACTGGTGTGGAAGGATATTTAGGGAATATTGGAACAGGGTTACTGGCAGGAATTAATCTCTCTCGACTAATAAAAGGAGAGGAACTTTTAGTTTTACCGAGAGAGACCATGCTAGGATCATTAGCTCATTACATAGCGCATGCGGATACGAAATTATTTCAACCGATGAAGGCGAACTTCGGTCTAATGCCACCGCTTGATGATGGGCGGAAGCGCAATCGACGCGAGCGCGCAAGCGCCTATGCTGAACGATCAGCGGCAGTATTGGCCGAATTTATTGAAAATACACAAGAACAATGCGCATAGCCACATAGATATGAATCAACACACTTCACAATGTACATGGAAATATAAAAAGGCTATGCGAAGTTTGTGTGTGACCTTGTTGTTCGCTCTCCCTTCGTGCTCTACACCCAGTCAAGAGGTCCAATTTGACGGGCAGAGGGCACTTCTGTTTGTAGAATCTCAGATGGAGTTTGGCCCCCGCATCCCTGGAAGTGAAGCCAGCAGACAAACAGCTGGATGGGTCATAGAACAACTGGAAGCAAAGGGTTGGGAAATTGAAATCCAGCACTTCAGCAATCTTGGGACACAGCTGATTAATATTATTGCTAAATCGAACGGTGTTAGTGGAGGTAAGCCGATTCTGCTAGGAGCGCATTACGATACCAGGCCATTCGCAGATCGAGATACAATCAACCCAGAGTCCCCGGTGCCAGGTGCAAATGATGGTGCATCGGGGGTCGCGGTTCTGATAGAATTAGCCGATGTATTAGATAGGGATCGGTTAAGACAGCCGGTTTGGCTGGTGTTTTTCGATGCCGAAGACAGCGGGAATATTGACGGATGGGATTGGATCGTTGGGTCATCCTTCTTCGCGGATAACCTCACCCAAGACTTAGAAGCAGTAGTGATTGTCGATATGGTCGGGGATCGGGACCTCCAAATTTTTATCGAGAAAAATTCTGATCCCAGCCTTGTACAAGAGATCTGGAATACAGCTGATCAGTTAGGTTACCAAGCATTTGTAAATACTCCAAAATACTCAATAATCGATGATCATTTGCCATTTCTACAGATAGGTGTTCCCGCTGTTGATATCATAGATTTCGACTACCCTTACTGGCACACTATCAGTGATACTGTCGACAAGGTGTCTGCAGATAGCCTGGAACAGGTTGGTCGAACATTAGAGCATTGGTTGGAGAACCAGGGCTAAGTATTCGCTAAATGTACCTTTGGGTAAGAATCCGAGTAAACTTAATATGCTATGTGAAGGTTTGGAGTGCACAATTTCGGATGATAAATAACAAATGATTAATACAGTTGATTTTTTCCTTAAGCACCGACAGGAATGGGTGGAAGATTCTGGAAGGATGCTGGCAATTAATAGCAAGCACCCGACACTTGCAATTAAGGAATTGGAACACTTTCTAGATGCCCTCCTGGAAGCCATGCTCACCGGCGAATCGACTGGTTTGGAAAAACGTATCGACGGACTGCTTGATGCTCCTATAGTGTTTGACTCAGTTGAGCAAGCATTGAGCTGGTACCAAGAGCGAGGCATTGTCTCCGCGCTGCATGCCCTTCGGAATGCAGCGTTTGCCCTCATCCAAAAGAATTCAGATGCTGAGAAGGCGCTCCTCTATCAAAACGATCTTGAGACCCAATTCTGTCAAATTATTGAATACGCCGCATATCGGGAATTCGCGGCGATTATCGAGAAGCTCACTACTAGTCAGAATGAGATCCAAGAAGCGTTTGAGTTGCTCGAAGAAACCCGTTTGAATTTCGTGACAGTCGCAGCCCAAGAATTGAGAACTCCGCTAACACTTATTGAGGGCTATACAGGAATGCTCAAAGAAATGCTGGCGAGCGGGGACTTGGACAGTGATCCACTAGTATCTGGCGTGGAGTCCGGTATTCAGAAATTGAGACACATTATTGACGAATTGGTTGATATCTCCATGATTGATACGAAGATGCTAATGCTGCACTATCAACCGGTGCTTATAAAAATTCTGCTTGAGAAAGCAAAGAAAGAGATTGAAGTCAAAGCTGCCGGGCGATCACAGAAGCTGGAGATTAATATCTTCCCGGCGGCGGAAAAAACAATATTCGTTGACCCCGAAAGGCTTCTGCAGGCAATCATTAATGTCCTTGATAATTCTGTAAAGTTCACACCAGAAGGGGGTTCGATCGTAGTGGATGGAAGAATGCTTCCAGGCTTCATTGAGCTTACGATTGCTGACACAGGTGTTGGCATCGATCCAAGTGCGCAAGCGATGATTTTCGAGAAATTCGGATCAGGGCGGCGATCAGCGCATGTCAGAAACGATGGCGTGGTTCCTGGCCCGGGTCTTGGATTGCACTTGGCAAAAGGAATTATCGAAGCGCATGGCGGCGCAATATGGGTCGAATCACAGGGTTATGATGAAGAGCTTTGCCCGGGCAGCACCTTTCACCTGATGTTTCCCTTCAGAGAGTCACCACCGGACGATTTGACGGCGCGCTTGCTTGGTCATCGACAGGGCGCGAGTGATGAGTAAGGTAACTATACCAACAACACCTCCACAGGAACGAGCTTTCCTAGTCGGTCTTGCTATTCGAAACCAACCCGGTTTACTTACGATTGATGATTCACTTCAAGAACTCGCACTTCTTGCTGAAACGGCGGGGTTGGGCGTTGTGGGGCAGGCACAGCAAACTCTTGAACATCCCAATCCGAAAACATACCTGGGATCAGGGAAAATCAAGGAAATTAAAGCTCTGGTGGAGGATCTCGTCGCAGATGTCGTGCTGTTCGATGATGAGCTCAATCCAAGGCATCAGAGAGAGCTAGAGAAGGAATTTGGGGAATCTGTTCAAGTCGTCGATCGCACCGCGTTGATCCTTGATATCTTCGCTCAGCATGCGCAAACACGCGAGGGCGCTCTGCAAGTAGAGTTGGCGCAATATGAGTACCAATTGCCTAGACTTACTCGGGCTTGGACGCATCTTGCCAGGCAGGCAGGTGGAGGAGGAGGACGATCTGGGTCTGTTGGCGGCGTTGGGCTTCGGGGGCCAGGCGAAACCCAGCTTGAAGTTGACCGCCGCCAGATCCGGCGTCGGATCGCCAGCTTGAAGAAAGAATTAGAGAAAGTCCGCGCACATCGTAGTCGCCATCGAGAACGCAGGAAACGGTCTGCAATCCCCACAGTAGCGCTTGTTGGCTACACAAATGCAGGTAAATCAACGCTTTTAAATTTCTTGTCAGACGCTGAAGTTTATGTGGCCGACGAGCTATTCGCAACACTTGATCCTACAACCCGTCGCGTGCCTTCTTCGAAAGGGCATCCATTACTCTTCACGGACACTGTAGGTTTCATTCAGAAGCTGCCTACGGGGCTCATTGCTGCATTCAGGGCAACCTTGGAGGAGATCCATGAAGCAGACTTACTGCTTCATGTCGTCGATATTACGCATACGAATGCAGCTTCTCAAGCAGAGGCGGTCCAGGCAACACTCGAGGAGATACAAGTTTCTGGTATTCCAATGATTACTGCTCTGAATAAGATTGATCGGCTGCCTGATCATGAATATGCATTCGACCAGGTTGATTTCTTCGAACGCGCCGTTCCAATTTCAGCTCTTACGGGGGAGGGTGTAGACACTTTGTTGGCGGTCATTGAGCGAGAAATGTTTGAAGACTCACGTGAAGTAACCGTAGAATTGCCGTATAAGGAGGGTCACTTAATCAGCATATTCCATGATTACGGCGAAGTTGCAAGTATTTCATATGAACGCGAACGTGTGGTAATAAATGGAAAGCTGCCACAACGTCTTGAGGGAGAGTTCCGCCCCTATCTCCTGCTTGATAGTATCGGAGTATCTGGACAGGATCCCTATGAGGGGGTCGATTAGTAACCTCCTAACAAATTTATATCCACAGAAATTCTTCAATCCCAAGAAAGCGAAATTTAAACCTACGCATGAGAAAATTGTCAGATAAGACGCTTAACAACTTGCAAAGGGATCTACAAATGCGCCTTGAAGGTGAGGTGCAATTTGATTCGTTTACGCGTGTTTTTTACAGCACAGATGCGTCGAATTTCCAAATCGAACCTCTTGGTGTTGTGCTTCCGAGGGATGAAGATGAGATTTGCGCGGTCGTTGAGATCGCCAAGGAATATGGCGTATCCGTGGTTGCAAGGGGAGCCGGGACTAGCATGGCCGGGCAGGCACTCGGGTATGGAATTATTCTCGATTGTTCTAAATATTTGAATCAAATCCACTCACTTTCACCCGAGGAACCTGCGGTTGAAGTCGGCCCTGGTGTCGTATTAGCTGCGCTTAACCGGATCTCAGCGGAGCACGGTCTCATGTTCGGGCCTGATCCGGCATCGGCTGATCGAGCGACGATTGGCGGAATGATCGGCAACAATGCGACGGGTGCGCATTCGATACGCTATGGATTGGTTATCGATCATCTGCTTGAAGCTGAGGTGGTTTTAAGTGACGGCTCGGTCGCCATGTTTGCACCGCTCGAACCACATTCACTCAAGATGAAGCAAGCGGGCGAGAACCTTGAAGCAGAGATTTATCGTAAAGTTTTTACAATCCTTGATGCACATCACAAAGCTATTCGTGAACGTTGGCCGCGGACATGGAGACGGGCATCTGGCTATAGCCTGAATTATCTTGCCGACTATTCTCCGGGAGTCCCGGCTGTCTGGTTTGACGAAGCGATTCCTTATCCACCAACCGCCGGGTTGAATCTAACTCCCTTGCTCTGCAGCTCAGAGGGCACTTTGGGCATACTCAGACGGGTCAAGCTCAGGCTCGTACCTAAGCCAGGAGCGACGGTTTTAAAAGTATTGTCGTTCGATAGCATCAGCGAAGCAGCCGACGTTACCCCAGGGATACTAGAGACACAACCTGATGCCGTAGAAGTGCTCCCGCGTATGCTTCTGACCCGCGCTCGCGAGATCCCAGCGTATGCCCGAAAAATGGTTTTCGCTCAAGGAGACCCAGCTGCACTGCTTGTAGTTGAGTATACAGGCGAGAGCGTAGAGCAAGCGATGTCGCAAGCGAAGCATCTCAAAGGGGGGGTGCTGCTAGAACGTGAGGATGACCAAGCTGACCTTTGGGAAGTGCGGAAAGCAGGATTAGGACTTCTTATGTCCATCCCCGGAGACACGAAGCCGGTTACATTCATCGAAGATGTGGCTGTACCGGTTGAAAAATTGGGGGATTATGTGCGGCGGGTGGACGCCATTCTCCAGGAGCATGGGACGACTGGGGAGTGGTATGCCCATGCCTCTGCTGGATGCCTCCACCTCCGACCCATGCTCAATCTTAAATCCGCAGAGGGTGTGGAAAGAATGCGGCATATAGCCGACGCAATCGCGGATTTGGTTATCGAAATGCAGGGTTCCATCTCGGGGGAACACGGGGACGGCCTCTCACATACGGAGTATAACGAGCGCCTCTTTGGACCAGATCTGGCAAACGCCTTTCGCCAGGTGAAAGAGGTATTCGACCCAGAAGAAGTGTTGAATCCTGGGAAAGTTGTGCCTGCTTCCAGCGGATTTGGAGGTAAAGGATCCCTGACTTCGAATCTCCGCTATGGTGACGGGTACCGGACTAACTCTCCAGCAACTTTCTTCTCTTACGCAAAAGAGGGAAGCCTCGCATCTGCGGTAGAGAGCTGCATCGGCTTAGGCGTATGTCGAAAAGAAGATGGCCTGATGTGTCCATCTTATCAGGTGA
>SOIH01000137.1 GCA_004376895.1 Anaerolineales bacterium
ATGTCTAGCTCGCGTCTTGCGGTCAGCGCCTACATTATTCCGATTTTTCACATAGACACTGTGACGCTAATATTTTATAGCTTCTCGGAATACTATGAAAGTCGGGTGTGATAATTCGGGCATCGAACTCTTTTAGGTAGTGAGGAGATCCAGATATTGATATCTCATGGAATGGTGGCAGAGGCAGGGTGGCTGATGTGACGCCGGTCCGTAGTAGAAATTCCTGATGTGACTCAATCAAGAGTGCGGATCTCCTGGCAAGAGGATGTTTTTGAACCATAGAAGGAAATCTTAGGAGGATCACAATAGGGATTTCTCGCTTCGCTCGAAATGATAGCAGGTGGAAAGTCGGTTCCGCTCATGTCATTTCGAACCCCTGAAAGGGGCCGCCGTTTCACGACTCGCTCGAAACGGCACCTTGGACCGGGAATGGGAGTCTGTTCCAACTTGTTCGGAAACGTCGAGCAGGAGCAATCTCAAGTGATTATCCAAATGTTTATTGAGAGACCTATTATTGCGTATGAAGTCCATCGAGTATTTGATGGTGTAAACCTTAAGGGACTGTATTTGTTATATTCCGCAACGGCTTGTAAGAAACGTGATATTTGCTAAGCTATTGCCATATGGAAATGGTCACCTGAAAAGCATTTCCCAAACATCCAGGTTTGCGTTACGGCACACTCGCTGCCTTGAGGGAAACAGCCAGCGATAACACAGGGATAGCGTTCTATGCCAAAATACGTTGCCGCTCTCGATCAAGGCACAACCAGCACGCGTTGTATGCTCTTCGATCATGATGGAGCCATTGCAGCACGCTCTCAAAAGGAACATCAACAGATCTACCCACAGCCGGGGTGGGTGGAGCATGATGGATTGGAAATCTGGGAGAACGCGCAGGAGGTGATGCACGCAGCTATCGACCAGGCTGGTGTGAAGCCGGACGAGATCGCCGCTGTGGGTGTGACCAATCAGCGGGAGACGACGATCGTGTGGGATCGAAAGACGGGAAAGCCGTTCACGAACGCTATCGTCTGGCAGGACACGCGCACAAAGGCGATCTGCAGCCAGCTTGAAGCTAAGGGCGGGATCGATCGCTTTAGACCGAAGACTGGATTGCCGCTCGCCACGTATTTCTCAGGACCCAAGCTCAAATGGATTCTCGAAAATATTGAAGGTGTTCGTCGGGCGGCTGAACACGGAGAGGCGCTGTTCGGCACCATCGACAGCTGGCTAATCTGGAATTTGACCGGTGGACCGCAGGGCGGGGCGCATGTCACCGATGTGACGAACGCCAGCCGCACAATGTTGATGGATCTTGAGAAGCTCACATGGGATTCCGGGATTCTTGAGATTTTGGGCATTCCTGAATGTATGCTGCCGAGAATTGTCCCCTCCTCCGATCCCGAGCCATGGGGGAACACCCTCGAGGACAACGTTCCCGTATGCGGCGATCTGGGAGATCAGCAAGCTGCGCTGGTCGGTCAGGTGTGTTTCGGAGAAGGAGATGCAAAGAATACTTATGGGACTGGTTGTTTCATGCTGCTTAACACCGGTAAGGAGATCGTTCATTCGGATAGCGGTTTGATCACAACCGTGGGATACCAGTTTGCTGGTGGATCCCCGGCATACGCACTGGAGGGCTCGATCGCCATCGCCGGGGCGTTAGTTCACTGGCTTCGGGATAATCTTGGTTTGATCCAGAGTGCTCCAGAGGTTGAAACACTTGCCATGTCCGTTGATGATAACGGGGGTATTTACTTTGTACCGGCATTCTCCGGGTTGTTCGCCCCGCATTGGCGGTCGGACGCACGCGGTGTGATCGCCGGACTGACGCGGTACACTAATCGTGGCCATCTCGCCAGGGCAGCGTTGGAGGCGACAGCATACCAGACGCGGGAAGTGCTGGATGCTATGGAAAAGGATTCGGGCGTGCGGTTAACAGCATTGAAAGTCGATGGTGGAATGGTCCACAATGAGCTTCTTATGCAATTCCAAACGGATATTCTGGGGGTTCCGGTTGTTCGCCCTAAGATCACTGAAACAACATCACTGGGCGCTGCTTATGCAGCCGGGATCGCGGTAGGTTTCTGGAGCGATCTTGAAGAACTGCGCGCTCATTGGCAGGTGGATCAGACCTGGGAGCCGGAGATGGATCGAACCGAGAGCGAAAAACTATATCGCGGTTGGCAGAAGGCTGTCCAGCGAACCTTCGATTGGGTTGAATAATTTCGTGGCGTTGGTGATTCTCAGGCACACTCGAAGGATTAAGGAGTGATCATGAGGGCTTCGCTTTCATTTTGTGATCCCATTGTCCTTAGAGAATTCATGTCTAAACCCCATTCCAGAATATGGCTGTAAAATCTATGGCCTTGATGCAGAAGGTTGAGTTTCCACTCCTCGCTCAGGCAGGGTTCACTTCTGACCGCTGCTTGAAGTGCAACATATGCACTGCAGCTTGTCCGGTAATGAACGTCACGGATCAATTCTTGGGGCCGAAGGCGGTAGGGCCACAGGCTGAGCGCTTCCGGCACCCCCGGCTGCCGATCCCCGATGCCACAGTCTCCTGGTGCTCGGGATGCGGGACTTGCTCACGAGTGTGTCCTCATGGCGTCTCCGTGACGGAAATGAACGTACAAGCCAAAGCCCGCCTTACCGCCCAGCGTGGTGCGCCTCTGCGCGATCATTTCATATCTCGCCCCGAAATGCTGGGGCAGCTCAGTAAGCCATTTGCGGGATTGGTAAACACCACGTTAGAAAACTCGCTCGCCCGCTTCTCACTTGAGAAACTGCTCGCCATCCATCGCAGCGCTCCCTTGCCTAAATTCGCTGAACGAACATTTCGTGAGCGCTTCCCCGACCGTTGTGTGAAAATACCTCCTGAGCAGGCAGATCCGGGAAAGCGGCTCGTCGCCTATTTCCACGGATGTAGCACGAATCACTATGAGCCGGAGTTGGGCGAGACCACCATTGCCGTGCTCGAAGCGTTGGGGTGCAGCGTTCTGCTTCCCCCGCAGAACTGCTGCGGGCTCCCGCTGCAGTCGAATGGGTTGTTCCGACAGGCAAGGCGTTATGGTGAAGCGAACATCCGCCACTTGATCCCCTTCGCAGAGAAAGACATCCCGATTGTAGGGACATCGACTTCCTGTACGTTGGAACTCAAGCATGAGTATCGGGCAGTCTTGGGTTTGGCGGGCCGCGATTTCGATCTGGTCGCGGAGTGGACGCGGGACATCTTCGAATTCCTATCGGAGGAACTAGGCGAAGCGATCGAGGCTGTTGAGCTCAAGCCAGTTCCCCGGAGAGTGCTTTACCATGCACCCTGCCAGCTCAAGAGCCATTGCATCGGGACGCCAGCCTTGGAGATCCTGCGACGGATACCGGAACTTGACATCGTGCTTTCGGAATCAGAATGCTGTGGAGTAGCCGGCACCTACGGCGTAAAGCTTGAACGCTATCAAGTGGCGTACGAGGTCGGCGAGCATCTCTTCCGACAGGCTGAGCAATCAAAGGTGGACATCGTGGTGACCGACTCGGAGACCTGCCGCTGGTGGATATCTCAACATACGGGCATCCAGGCGCAGCACCCGATTGAAGTGTTGGCCGAAAGTTCAGGTCTTTGACTTGAACCCGCCCTGGCTAATTATTTCTCGTGAGATTTACTCTTGCGAACGCCGCTCAAGTTGATTAGAATTCCTTTATTGAAAAGATCGAATGGCGACGTAGCTCAGTTGGCAGAGCAGACGAATCATAATCGTCGGGTCGTTGGTTCAAGTCCAACCGTCGCCACCTGAAACATCCTCCTCCTGGCAGATCGGATTACCGAGAGCACTTTTCCTCATAGTTTGTAAACATATAATTTTGGAGGCAGGAAGATTTGATTCTGGTCGCATGTATATCCCGCGCCTTGAGGTCTCCGCGCGAGATCAGGATCCTTGCTTGAATGCAGAGTCGTTGGGAATTTCCTCGTATTGTTTTCAATCTCACAACGGACAATCGGAAATTAAAATAAAGAAAACAGCTGGATGGGTTTCCCATCCAGCTGTTCGAGTTGTTGAGTTCAGGCTCAGACCTGAGACTTCGGGGGAACCTTCTTCCTCCTTCTTATAACAGATTGTGCACCCGCTGTAGCGTTTGCGATTTGCCCTCCGGCGAGGCTGTCCATTGGATAGATGATGATCATCGCACTCTCTTCCTTTGACATTTCCAGAAGCGCTTGTATCTGCCGCAGCTCCATCGTGCCTTCCTGTTCTGAGAGTTTCTGGCTGGCCTCAGCAAGTGCCTCGGCGACCTCCAGCTCGGCATGTGCCTGGATGCGTTTGGCTTCTGCGCTTCGTTCGGCGCGAGCGATCACGGCGAGTTCCTCGATGAGGGATGGTGGAGCCGTAACATCTGTGATGCGCACCGCGCGCACATTTACACCGTAATCCGTCGCTGCAGCATCGATCTCTGCTTTGAGCATAGAGCTGATCTTCTCCGTCTCGCTAAGCAGCATTACCAGTTTACTGCTGCCAATCGTGCTTTTTAATGCCTCCATCGAAGCCCATTCGGTCGTCTTCCAATAATCGTTTACGTCGACGGCGGCTTTCACTGGATCTTCCACTTCGAGTTCGACGGCTGCGGTGATGTCCACGGGGATGTTGTCCTCTGTGAGCGTCCTCGTCGCCTTGACCTCATAGGTGATTATCCGGGTATCGATAATGCGAGCAACGGAATAAAGGAATGGGGGCACGATGAACAATCCCGGGCCACGTGCCCCGACGGATTTCCCCAAACGAAGCAGAACCATACGCTCCCATTCTGGTAGAACATAAAACATACCCGCCAGAACATTCGCGAGCCAGAGAATTACGATTGTCTTTAGGATCCCATATCCGAGGGGACCTATAAGGAGGGACGCTCCGGAACCTGCCATCCCGCTCCAGAAGATCTGGAAATCAGGAAGTGCAAAGAGCAGCCAAAGTGGGACGAAGACGATAAGACGAATAAGGTTGCGGATAAACAGCTGTACCGGATTGACTCGACGTCGCATGTTAATAATCTCCTTTTTGGGTGACTGGGTGCCGCCGGCTCCTTCGAGAGCCTTAACAACCCTCAAGAATTGTTGAGCAGAACTCGCCATGTACTCCTCCTAAACTGAGCTTGAGTGAAAGGGAGCTTATGTAGGATGTCAGCACCCTTGAATGTGAGCATAAGTCATCGGCTCCATCCTATAATGACATAGACCTGATAACAAGCAGACGTCTTCAGAGATGAGCCAGTAAGTGTCTACTAACTACCATGGGTGATTGGTCAGCCACTCTTTCGGCTTCGGGCAATCCCCCGGAATGGAGTCATCCAGGGGAAGATGTCGGGGACAAGGAACTCATCGATAAAACACGGCTGACCCATCACACCACCCGGGGCTGAATGATCCGGGCGTCGCGGAATGCGGTCCAACCGTTGTGGAAAAAACCAGGAAAAGCCTTGATCGCGCCTGATATCGTAAGGCGATAATAAATATGAATATTCTGGTTGACGCGTATCGCTCTTCTATCCTTTAACCGATCCGGCTGTCAACCCTCTCACGAAATATCGCTGCAGCGCAAAGAAAACGATTAGAGGGACAAGCATGGTGATGAATGCGCCGGCCGTGAGCACGTGCCACGCTTCCCCTCGTTCTCCGACCAAAGCTGCAAGTCTGGAAGTTACGACGGAAACCTCTTTCTTGGTCCCTAAGAAGACGAGAGCCACCAGTAGATCGTTCCAAACCCACAGGAATTGGAAGATGGCGAAGGAGGCGATGGCTGGCACCGAGAGGGGTAGGACCAAACGGGTGAACGTCGTCAGGGGAGAAGCGCCATCCACTCGGGCTGATTCGATGATCTCCTCCGGTAAGGAGGAAATATAGCCATACAGTAAGAATACTGCCAGCGGCAGCCCGAAGCCTGTGTGTGCTAGCCAAATCCCCAAGAATGTACCGTTAAGGTCCAATTGGGTATATAGGCGCAGCAAAGGGATCAAGGACATTTGCAAAGGTACAACCATTAAGCCTACGACGAGCACGAAAAGAAAAGCTTTACCGGGGAAATCCATCCACGCGAAGGCATAGGCGGCAAAAGCTGCGATTGTGATTGGAATGACCACCGATGGTAAGGTAACGAGTAGGCTGTTAAGGAAGGCGTCTCCCATTGCGTCCGTTGTGAGAACCCTCTGGTAATTTGCGAGCGTCCACTGAGCGGCCTCAAAAGGGTGTTCAAAAACCGTCCACCAACCCGACGATTGAATATCGATCTGCGGTCTTAGCGAACTGATCAGCAATCCAATTGTGGGCAGCGTCCAGATGAAAGCGATGATAATTATGGTGATTCGAAGAGGGAGATTCGACAGGAAGCGGCTCACCCAACCTCCCGAGTCCTTTCGCCGTGTTTGACGCGTCATACTCATCGGGTTACCTCCTGGCCTCACGTATATTGCGAACGTTGTAGATCATCGCTGGAATGACGGCTATCAGCAGGAGTATTGCTAATGCGCTGCCGCGTCCGAAGTTTCGAAAGACGAACATCTCGCGAAACATCCGGTTCGCGATCACTTCAGTGTCGTTCTGCCCGCTGGTCATCACATACACGATATCGAAGATCTTTAGCACCATGATCAACACCGTGGTCGCAATGGTTATGAGAGTTCCCCGTATGTAGGGAATGATGACTCCGAAGAAAATCCTCACTTCGTTCGCACCGTCGATACGGGCCGCTTCCAGCAGTTCTGCTGGGACACCTTTCACAGCCGCCGAGATAACTACCATAGCGAAACCGGTGAGGATCCAGATCATGATGATGATCAAGAAGAAATTATTCCAGGGCTTGAGAATCAACCAACCCTGCGGATCACCGCCCAGGGCTGTGACGATCGAGTTTAACAAACCAATCTGTGGTCTAGGCGATGGTTGAAAGCTATAGATGAACTTCCAGATCACGCTGGCCCCCACAGCCGATATAGCCATTGGCAGGAAGATGATCGACTTTGCAACAGATTCCCACCTCCCAATACGATCTACCATTACCGCAATGACCAATCCCAGGGAAACGACGAAGCTTGTCACAAACACCAGCCACAGTAAGTTATTCCGAAATGCGACTAACATATCTGGGCTGGTGAGGGCAAAGATGTAGTTATCTAGACCGACAAAGCTTTCCGACCGAGCGTCTAAGAAGCTGAGATAAATCGTTCGGACCAGCGGGTATACCAAGTAGACACCCAGGATCGCGAGCGCAGGTCCCACGAATACGAAGGGGCGTACGGTATCTCCGATTACTTGCGGGAGCAGCGACACCAGATTATCTGTGATGAGGTAAAGAGCCCAAACCGCACCCACACCGATGATGAGCGCGACCAAACCGATGAGCAGCTTGTTCGCTTCGGCGTCGCGCATATAGATAAAACTCCAGCGCAGCACTAAGAAGGCAAGCACAGGAACAATTAATGAGACGATGATGCGCAAGGGACCCGTTGTAAAGATGCTAGCAACTTTGCTGGGCTGCTGTTCGTGATGAACTGCTTCTTCCATCTTGCCCCTCCTTAAATATTTATAAGAGAGAGCAGGACAGCCTTCCACAGGCTGTCCTGCTTATCCTCAATTACTAAAACCATCCTTCTTGTAGCACGATCAACTTGTCACTCAGGCCAACTGGCGTCGATCGCTTGAAGTACGGTTCCAAGGTCCTCGCCATTCACAAAGTCGACCATCCCGGTCCAGAAGCTGCCTGCGCCCACCTCACCGGGCATCAGGTCGGAGCCATCGAAGCGGAAGGTGTCTGCGTTGGCAAGAATTTCGGCAAAACCTGCTTTAGTTGCGTCGGGATACCAATCGAGAGGTACGCCTTTCATCGCAGCGAGGGCGTTTCCTGCTTTAACTTCTGCCTCGATGGATTCGGGTGTGAGCATGAATTTCACAACCTCACGAACGGCTGGGGTGTCGTTACCCATGCTGATCAGGTTGCCGGAGCCAAGCACTGGCTTACCAAAGTCGTCGCCGATTGGGGGCAGATAGAAGTAATCGACATCAACTCCCATCTCGTAGCCCTCAGGGAAGAAGTTGGGGATGAAGCTTGCCTGTCGGTGCATAAAGCAGCTTGGTGGATCATCGAAGAGTGGCAACGGTGAATCACCGAAGAAGGTAGTCAGGATGCTGGTCGTGCCGCCCAGGACGTAGTCGTCGTTGAACCAGATGCTGGACAGGACGTCGAATGCGTTTCTAACCTCAGGAGAATCGAACTTGAGCTCACCGCGCGTCCACTCATCATATTTCTCGGGTGAGGCGGTTCGGAGCATAATGTCCTCGATCCAGTCGGTTCCCGGCCAGCCTGTGGCGCCACCGCTCTCGATGCCGATGCACCAAGGTGCAGTACCGTCAGCAACGATCTGGTCGGAGAGGGCTATCAGCTCGTCCCAAGTTACAGGTACTTTGTAACCAGCAGCGTCAAATTCGGCCTTTGGATACCAGACCAGGCTCTTGACATCTGCGCCATGCCATATACCGTACACTTTTCCGTCAACGGAGCCCAGATCGATCCAGGATTGCGTATAAGCCGCGCTCATTTCTTCATCCGTGATGAATTGGCCTATATCAACCAAGAACCCGTCCTTAGCCATGCTAGCCATCAAGCCCGGTTGTGGGAAGTTAAGGATGTCATAAGGATCCCCGGCTTCGGCCCGCACAACTGCCAGCGTTTCGAAGTCCCCTGATCCCTCAACCACGACGTCGATGCCGGTGCGCTCTTCGAAGCCGACGAAGTTCTGCTCGAAGACAATGCACTGTTCCTCACCGCATGCGCTGAAGACTGTTACAACCTCACCAGCGAAGTCTACGGGTTCTTCCGTCGCTGCACCGCCACACGCGGCCAGGATAAGCGACGTCATAATGAGGAGACTCAGTAGTAGATATTTTTTCTTCATCTTTCTTTTCCTCCAAAATATAGGTTCAGTATGGTTCTCTGCTATTGTTCGCGGATGGTTTCTCGTCCTCTAGATAGCTCCCTCCTCTCTTGGGTGGCGATCTAAGCGCCCCCTGAAAATCCAAGGATCACCTTGTAGGGATAATTGACCCAGAGTAACCCCTGGTTTACATGTCCTTCTAACCGTTAAGAATCCTTCGGGCGTCAAAGCCGTTGAAAAACAGAACTCAACTATGTGGAGCTGTTGTGTTGCGAATAATGAGCTCTGAAGGAAGGATTTCGCACTCGGGTTCCCTTAACGGATCCTCCATTACTTCTAATAATAGTCTAACGCCTTTTTCCCCAGATTCAATCAAGAGCTGCTGCACTGTTGTCAAGCCCAGGTGTTCGGCGATTTCCACGTTGTCGTATCCAACGACGGATAAATCCTCGGGAACGCGCAGTCCTATCTCGCGTGCTGCTTCCAGCACACCAAAAGCCTGCGTGTCGCTCGCGGCGAAAATCGCTGTCGGCCTATCTACCATCCGCAGCATCTCTGCCGCGATGATCTTCGCATCAGAACGACTGTGTTCTCCATGACGATGCAAATCTGGGCGCGGATTGAGTCCTGCAGCTTCGAGCGCCTGACAATACCCAGTGAAGCGTGCACGGCTGGCTGAAAATGGGAACGGTTCTTCAAGTACATCGCTGATGTAACCGATGTTCGTGTGCCCAAGATCGAGGAGGTGTTGCACGGCTTTTCGCCCTCCCTCGATATCGTCGACAACGATGCGGTTGAAATCATGGAGTATGGGATCATTAACATCAATAATGACAAGGGGTATGCCGGATTTTTTGAAGTGTTCTGCATCCTTTTCCGAAAATGGAAGTGAGATAATCAGAACCCCGTCCACCCGTTCTCGGCGAGCAAGTTCCTTGAATGCTGCGACGCGACGTTCTGGAGTCTCAATATCAGCGACGATTAAGTCATATTCCGTACCGGAGATCGAATACGTGACGCCCCGCAGACGTTCAACAGCTGCGGGGCGGGTGAAGAAAGGGATGATGGCGGCAATTGTGTGGGTCTTTCCGAGCGAAAGACGACGGGCGATGGGGCTGGGGCTATAATCCAACTCGTCGATTGCGTCCAGTACCCGTTGGCGTGTAACATCACGGACTTGCGGACTTTGGTTGAGGACACGAGAGACTGTCCCCAATCCCACGCCGGCTTTTTTCGCCACATCGCGGATTGTAATTGCCATTGAGAGTACCTAGGTCCTGCGCGAACTGGAACCGGTTCCATATTGTACAATATTCGCTGTGGCTTTGTCAAATCGATCTATGTCCGTACTCCTTGAATATCAAAAGTGAGGACTTTCCCGGTGAAACGGGATCAGTTTTTGATGATCCGTTCCAAATCCATTTGGCACTGTCACAAATATGGTATACATTCTTGGGGTTGAGTGGGGGGTATAATTCATGGCGCACTTGCCAATCCTGAGGAGTGAGTGATTGAATGATCGACTTGACCAGATTGCAGATCTTCCTATCGGTCGCCGAGAATCTAAGTTTCTCAGAAGCCGCACAGCGATTGCATATCTCGCAGCCGACGGTCAGCCATCACATCAAGGCGCTTGAGCAAGCCCTAGGTGTAGAGCTGTTCAATCGCTCCAGTCACAGAGTGAAATTGACAGGGGCAGCGCGCTTGTTGTACCCGCGCGCTCGCAGATTGCTACAAGATACAGTAGAAATTCAGCAGATCATGGACTCGCTTCAGGAACAAGTCGTGGGGCATCTGCGCATCGCCTGCAGCACGACGGCCGGCAAGTACATCCTGCCGCAGTTCGCCGCACGTTTTCATGAACGCCACCCCGGCGTCGGAATTTCTATTTCAAGATGTACTGCCGCTGGCGTCATCCCTAACTTGTTAGAAGAGGAAGCCGATCTGGGCGCTGTCAGCTTTGAAGCTTGCGAAGGTGAAGTGGAGTGCCAGGTATTCTTCGAAGACCGTATCGTCCTCATCGTCCCCGCCGAACATCCCTGGGCAAAACAGGAATCCATCGAGCCATCCGATTTGCTTGGAGAGAACATGATCCTTCGCGAGCCATCCTCAGGAACAAGCAGGGTTCTCTCTGTCGAGCTCGGCAAACACGATATCGCTTTGGAGGACCTGAACGCCTTTCTTGAGCTTGGAAACTCAGAGGCGATCGTTATGACGGTCGAAGCGGGGTTTGGCGTATCTTTTGTCTCACGCATCGCAGCATCTTGCCCTCTGGCAATGGGGATTATTGCAGAAGTACCCGTCGCTGGGTTCGATCTACGACGGAAGATCTACATGATCCGTAAGAAGCTCCGTCCGGCGAACCGGGCGGTGGACGCTTTCTGGGGATTCGTGCATGACCCCGCGAACACTGACCTGCTGGCGATGGCCAAGGAATAACTCCCCAAAACCCGTGTACTTGTCCGGCCCCGCCCAGGAATTATTATCGGCTTGCACAGCAATTAAGGGTTTAAAAAGAACATCGGTCGACACAAACGGTCTCGCTGTGATGAAACCGTACTACGTCGACCGACGTTAGTTTTGATGTGCTCTCATCGATCACGGATGCGATCGAGTAAGAGAGATGCGGCTTTAGAAGGTGAAGGTTAGACCCGCTCCTTGAGCATCGAGCAGGAAGGGCGGCGCCTTCAGGATTTCAATCCTTTCGTCGCGCACATCCTCTACCTTGATATCCTTCGCCTCGAGAGCCAGCTCACAAAGGATGATTCTGCCGCCCTCGTCCAAGATCGTGTTGAAGAGTTCGACTGGATCCGGGAGGCCTTTCTTCCCTTGGAATTTCTCCAACTCACCCTTCAGGAGAACATTCGCGGCAGCAGGGCAGAAGAAGATTATGACGTCTTCACCAACCCCCACTCCTGAAGCACCGAATATGAAGGTCGGCATGACGCCTGTTGAATCGCTATTGCAGACGATAACCATTGGTCCATTCTGATTGCTCATTTCTAATCCTCCTCGCCCAACTCCTAGACGTTTATTAGCCTATTTTCTATTCCTTCGCCATAGGCCGGACGAACATCAAGTATGCTGCCAACCACGCGCCGAGAACGATGGAAGTGCCGGCGATCATTGACCCGATGGAAAGCTGGGGAACACCGCTCAAGATATGACCGATGTTGCAGCCTGTCGAGCAGACAGCACCGAAGCCCATCAGGGCGCCACCGATAAAGGTCTGGACAAGCATACGTCCTGCCGGTACGCGCAGTTTGAATTCCTTGGCGATGAGCGCGGCGACAGCAGCACCCACAACGATGCCGACGATCAGCCACATATCCCATTTCAGGGAGTTCTCAAACGGAACGGAGGGCATGAACATCTGCCCGATTTTGAGCCAGCCGGAGGTGATCCCGAGCGGGTAGTTGCGACCAGCGGCAGCGGAAAGCGGGAAAGCGACGATCCCGACTAGGCCGATGACGACCCCCGTCGGAACCCATGACCATCCATGCTTGAATATCTTATCCGCTAGAGGGGCATCTTTATGAGCATCGAAGACCTCGCCGCCCTTGTTCTTTCGGGCGAAAAACCACCAGATGAGTCCCAGGATAATCGCCAGGCCGATGGCGACAGTTGCATAGGGCAAATTAAGGATGCTGGCAACCGTGAGGCTGGAGCCTTCCGCAGGGACTTTTACGGCCTGCAGCGCAGCTTTAACTGGTTTGAGAAAGCCCATCGCGGTCGCAATGGCAGCCAGGATTAGGCCGAGAACGGCTGTTATCGCCCCGACCATTCCTTCACCGACACGGTAAGTGATGCCGCTTGCACAGCCGCCGGCGAGCACCATGCCGATGCCGAAAATGAAACTGCCGATGATGTTTCCGCCCCAGAGAATCGGTTTTGGATTGGGCGTGATGATGTTCGTCATGGCCATAATGCCGAAGCCGAGCAGGCTAACAAGCAATGCTAAGGCTACGGTTTTTAATAGGGTGTAATCCTTCATTGTGACGATATCTCGAAAGGCTGAGTTCATGCAGAAGCGGCCTCGCTGCAGTGCAAAACCAAAGGCCAGTCCTACAAGCAACCCGGTCAAGATTGGAAATGTCATGGTTT
>SOIH01000134.1 GCA_004376895.1 Anaerolineales bacterium
GTACGCGTAATTATACAAATTCATGAAATCAGCTATGAGGTGCCGATTATTTCCACAATCGGGGTCTGGTTCTATCGCATCGCCGCGTAGTCCCGCGCTCTTTGCGGGGGTTAATCGCGGACCATCCTGTTGATCTCCAAGAGGTTCAGCCTGTCCTTTGTGCTCTCCAAAGGGCGAGATGCTACCCCTACCCGCTTTCACCTTGCCGTTGTATATCGCACATCTTTCAGATCTTCAAAATCAGAATCCTGGGTCCATAGAACTGCATCAGATTCTCGTGCTGTCGCAAGCATCACACTATCCGCCATCGGGATTTTCAACTCAGTCGAGATTTTCGCAGCGTGGAGTGCGATCGTGCTCGTCAAATCGATTATTTCTCCAGATTGCATAAATGCGATCGCTCGCAGAGCCTCACTTTCATCTCGCTGCTGTAGAACCCGCTTGAATACTTCATAGAGACTTATTGTCGGAACAAGCAGTTCGGATGTATCTTCGATCGGCTCACTGAAGAATTCGGCATTGGGTCCACCCGCAAAGTATTCAAGCCAGCCTGATGAATCCACGATGTTCATTCGCGATCTGGCTCCCTATCGATTTTCGTATCTATCCCTTTCAGAAACCCACGACTCTCCCGAACAGGCAGAACAGGGATCAATTCAATTCGCCCCATATAAGGAATGACCTGCACTTTCTGACCAGGTTTAATCCCGAGTTTGTCTCTGACTTTCTTCGGGATGACTACTTGATATTTTGTAGATACAGTGACTCGCTCCATACCGTTTCCTTATCGATCTAGTTATCGTATTACGTTCTATTGTACAACAAAAAGACTGTATATAAAAGATTTAAAGGGGCACTCTACTTAGTTGCACCATAGATTTCTATCCAAATTACGACGACAATCAAGTAGAAGTGAGAAACCTCGCGCTTGCAGATCTCTGTTTCCGATTACTTGTAAAATCCGACACTCTTTGATGTAACTAAAGATTGGTTTCAAATGTAATTGGAAAGTGAAATACCTTCGATCTATGATTGCCTTCCATCTCTATCGGATCAGGTCGTTGATCTCAGATTGGAATGCCTCTCAAACCAATTGGCAATCGTTTCTATCGCGGTTTTCTTCTGTGCGATCTCCATGGTGAGGTCGAGGAGTTCCTGATTGGAGGCAGTTAACACATATCCGTTCAGTGATAGGAATAAAACCGCTGCTCCAATTCCGGTGCGCTTGTTCCCATCCACAAACGGATGATTGTTGATCATCGAATCAGACAGTGCAGCTGCTTTTTGGTAAATTGTCGGGTGAAGATCTTTCCCCTCAAACGTCGCCTTGGGGCGCCCTAGTGCAGCGAGCAGCAGCCCCATATCTCTTACGCCATGACTGCCGCCCGTTTCTTCGATGAGACGTGCGTGAAGAAAGAGAACTTGATGTGGGGAAAGATACTTCATGGGGCTTGAGCAAGTTCCTCAAGCGCCACGCGGTACTCTTCAATAAATTTATCAACTTGGGAGGCAAAAGCCTCATCCACCCCTTCCAGAGAACCCTCAGTAGGAGAAATAATGAGTACACCCTGCTCTTCATTAACTTGAATTTCCACCTCAGTGCCCTCTCTCATCCGAAGTTGATTAAGCGCATCTTTCGGGAGTGTGACGACCAAACTATTGCCGGTTCGATAAATTTTCCTACTCATTAGATTCCTCTGATGTAGATATAATGTATTTACATTCGCAGTATATACGGAGTAAATACAACTGTCAATGACGCGCAAGAAGCAGGACCGGTGAAGATAGTCAAAAGTTACGGAAATTCCTTGAAGTGGAACCGCGCAAACCCCAACTCATGATAATGCCAATGTTTATTAAACTACTGATTACTAACAAATGGAATACCACTCCACCCAAGCATCCGATTTATCATGAAATCGACGCCTACCGAAAAAGAGATCCTCTGAGGATGGACCAATATCTCAATCAAGCCAGGAACTTTCTACTCGTACTCTATTGGGATGTACTGAGGAGCAATTCATCAATTGTTTCTGATTAATTTCATAATCACCCTCAACTTGAGGAAGACAGGCTGAGGGCTTTCAATTCTTGCTTCCGATATTCTTCCTAATCGGATACCTCATACACCACTCTAAAAGTTATGCAATAATAGTCTTGTCTGGACAATTATCGTTTCATGTAAGGAGTGGAAAACTTTAACTCCGCTTCAGGGGTAAGTTATTAAAGAATTCTTTCACGATCGAATCAAGCGACGGGGATAAAACGGGAGGAATTAAAGATGAACATTCAGAAGAAGTTTACATTCGCAATCGTATTACTCATCCTATTTTCGATCACTGCCTGCAGCCCCGGTCCAGAAACTAAAATCAGTTTTGATCCCAACTCCATCCGCTTCGATGGCAATAGGGCATTTGACATCGAAAGCGAATTTGTCACCCAATTTACAAACCGACACAGTGGGACCGATCAAAATAGGCTTGCGACCGAATGGTTGCGAGAGCGATTCACACAATCTGGATGGAATTGTACCTTCGACGAATGGGAGATCATAAACTACAGCGAACCAGTGAAATTGAGAAACGTCGTCTGCCGATTACCTGGAGAGATAAACGAAGGGATGCATGAAATACTTGTAGCTGCTCATCATGACCAGGCATCGACGACCATTCAAGGTGCCGATAACGATGGCTCAGGCATCGCAATATTACTGCATCTGGCGGAGATCTTTGATGCTGAAAAACCACTCGAATATACGCTGGTTTTCGTCGCAACGGACGCAGAGGAATACGGGATGCTCGGCAGCCGTCGATATATTCAGACTCACCCCAATACCGACGACATCATCGCGGGCATCTCACTGGATAACCTTGGGCGCGAATACTACGACAGCATGAATATGGAACTCGTTGGGCAATCTCGTAAATACGGGCAAATCTGGTTCGCACTCACAGCCAGGGATGCAGCTCGAGCAGCAGATGGCTTGTGGGACGTCAATCTCAGAGCGCCCATAGATCAGGCACTCGATCAGGCCGTGCCGATCTCTTTCATGGACCAAGGGCCCATGGTCACAGCGGGTGTCCCGGCAATCGGTTTTACGGGTGGATATCCACTGGAGTTTAGTGACGAGCACTACCGCTTATGGCATGACCCGGATGACACCATGGCGCGCCAATCCCCCGAATCCGTAAGACAATCCGGTGCCATCACGGAAGCGTTGATTCGTCAGCTGCTAACCATGCAGGAATTCCCACGCGAGTCAGGACCCTACCTGTATTTCGATGAGAGTCAGCAGGTTTTACATGGTGCACCGTTGTGGATCATTTTCATTGGTTTCGTTGGGTTGTTTTTCCTCGGCAGTTATCTCATTGGTGGGCGTTCACTCAAAGAGAAGCTCAGCGCCTGGCGCGCGGTTTTGCCTAACTTTTTAGGTTGGTGGCTGCCCCTGGTCGCCTCGATACTTCTGTTATACGTGTTCGTAGCCATGGGTCTTATGCTTGAGTATGACCTTTATCCCGCCACAACAAAAGACCCAGAGATATTAAACCCAAACTGGTTAGCTATAACCCTTTTCCTGCTTGGATTGGCATCCTTCCTGTTCATTGGCCGGCGCCTAGTGCGAAAATACACTGGGCACCTCAAATCCCCTACATTCAAGCATACAAAGAGTTTCGCCTTACTTGTCATTGGCATTGTGGGCATCTACATACTGTTGGTAAATCCATTTTCGTTGCTTTTCATCGTACCAACATTGTTCTGGTTCCTGATCCAGGGACGACGAGGTATAACAAAATTTATTGACATCGTTCTGTTCCTCCTGGGCGGATTGTTGGTGTATGCGTTGATCTACCAATTCGGTTTCCAGACGCTGCGTTATGACTTCACCTTCTTGTGGATGTTTTTGATGATGTTTGCCATCCAGATGATCGGATTCGGGACTGCATTGATAAGCACCGGGGTTATCGCGGCGGGGCTAATGATGATCAGCAATACATCAACGAGTGAATAAGAGGTTGTTCCTTGTCATAAAAAATATCGAAAAACAATCTTTGAAGGAGCGCTTCATGGCCGGATCAAAGCAAAACTACCTGGGGACTCACGACAAAGCTGAGACGATTGACCTTTTCGCCAAACACGTATCTTCTGGGAAGGTCTCATTCTATAAATCAACAGGTATCGATTTCGCATTAGGTAAGCGCGAGGGACCTTTCATCTGGGATTTAGCAGGTGAGAAACGCATAATCGATTGTCACTGCAACGGCGGGGTCTTTAATCTGGGGCACAGGAACCCAGAGATCATAGATGTCTTGTCCAAGAGTCTTCAGGAATTGGATATCGGCAACCACCATTTAATCAGCGAACAGAGGGGGGTTCTGGCAAACGAGCTCGCTCGGCTGACAGGAGGTCATCTCACATACACAGTTTTTGGCGTTGGAGGCGGTGAGGCGGTGGATCTCGCGATTAAAGTCGCTCGAGGTTTCACGCGCAGAGAGAAAATTATTTCAGCCAAGGGAGGTTATCACGGGCACACTGGTCTTGCTCTCGCTGCGGGAGATGAAAAATACCGTGCTCCTTTCGGCCCAATAATGCCTGGATTTCAACAGATCCCCTTTAACGATATCCAAAAACTTGATCAAATTGTCGATAATGAGACAGCAGCTGTGATCTTCGAAACGATCCCTGCCACTTATGGGGTAACCATTCCTGAAAATGATTTCCTCGCTCAGGCACGCAGCATCTGCGATCAGAGAGGTGTATTACTCATCATTGACGAAATTCAGACAGGCTTAGGAAGGACGGGAAAGCTGTGGGGGTATGAACATTTCAACATAATCCCAGACATCCTTGTTCTCGGGAAAGGGCTATCTGGTGGGATCTATCCGATCTCGGCGACTTGTTTTAAAGAGCAATACGAGACCGTCTTCCATCCGGACCCATTCATACACGTCTCGACTTTTGGTGGGGCTGAGGTAGGTTGCCCTGTCGCTCTGAAAGTTCTGGAGATCTCCTCCAACCCCGAATTCCTTGCCCACATCCAAAAGATAGGTAAATTATTCTCAGTTGGTTTTAAAGAGTTGAAGGAAAAGCATCCTGACATCCTAGTTGGTCTGAGACAAGTTGGGCTCATGATGGGAATAGAGATGGTGAACGAACAATGTGGCCCCCTGTTTACGAAAGCCGCTTATGACAATGGTTTCCTGGCTGTGTATGCCAACAACGATCCGCGCGTCGCGCAATTCTTACCCCCGCTCATCATCGACAAAGCCCTTGCGGAGGAAATACTCGAGCGAGTAGATCAAGTGCTTGATACCGTGAAAACGGTTCTCTAGTCTTTGAGGAGAAAACATGCAACCGTTTGATGTGAATCTGGAGCTATTAAAACAATTTGAGCATGAACTCGATCCTCGACACCCGGAAAAAAATACGGTGCCTACGAAAGTTCTTGGATACGGGGAAATCAGTACCGTGCTTGAAATGGGAACGGGAACTGATAAGGAGTACGCATACAAAAGGATGTCCATGTTCAAGACCGAGCGAGAGGTGGAGAGCTACGAAGCCCTGCACAACGAATATATTCAATTGTTGGAGGAGCGTATAGGAATAAAAATCGCACAAAGCGTAATCGTGCATCTTATTGATGAAACAAAAGGGAAGACTGTCGTATACATCGTTCAAGAGAAGCTGCCTGTCGAAGGCATAATGAATAAAGTATTACACCAAATTCCAGCCAAAGACGTCAAAAAGCTAGTCGTGGCTGTCCTGAAAGAGGCAGCCAAGGTCTACAACTTTAATGAGCAACATCGAGGAACTCTGGAATTGGCCATTGACGGTCAAATCTCTAACTGGGCAATTCTCAACTATGATCCACAAAACATGGATATGAGCGACCCGATTGAACTCGCATATTTCGATACAAGCACACCATTCTTACGCCGGGACGGTGTCGAGCAACTCGATCCTGAACTCTTCCTACGCAGCGCGCCATCCTTCCTGACCTGGATACTGAAGCTTTTTTTCCTGGACGACGTGATGAATCGATATTACGACTTCCGCAAAGTGGCTGTGGATATAATTGCTAATTTTTACAAGGAGCAGCTACCAGAATTGGTCCCTGATCTGATTGAAACGGTCAACGAATTCTTCACCGTTCAAATCAGTGGAGGTGTCATGGAACCGCTTACAGTGAAAGAGATTAACGCATATTATCGCGAAGACGCATGGATCTGGAGACTCTACTTGATTTTCAGGAGAGTGGATCGTTCTTTGCACAGGTTATTGGGAAAGGATTACCCTTATATCTTGCCAGGGAGAATAAAACGTTAGCCCCGATGGTCCTCAAAGCATTTGTGCCAACATCAAAGTCAGCTGCCCCACCAGAATAGCAATTAAAGTGGAGACCAAGGCGTCGATAAGCACATACTCGGCGAAAGAACGGTTTTCTAATTCCTTAGATCGTGCGAACGCTTTGGCTACTAGAATGAACCCGATTGTGGAGAACTCATTGTTCACAACCGCGATGAAAACAAAGATGCGCTCAAATAATCCAATAATTCTTCCAGCATTGTACTCCCTGTCATCTACCCGGCGTTCTATGTCCTTCTCATTGGATTTAGATTCAACCGCTTGTACCGAATCGTTTACTTGCAGCTTTTGAGGTTCGAGGTGAAATCGTTCGAAGAAATAGTGAATGAGGATATTCGATACATTTATAACCAGTAGAAAACCTTTCAAATTCAGGTTGAAGACCATCCATCCTAATAGTGAAGCGGGTCTAGAGGAGAGAAGACCAGAGTTACTGATTATTTCCCAAATCGGACATCTTAAACCCTAGGTCCGTAGAGTTAGCTACATCTCAATAAATGGTTTTCTAAGCTTTGTGTGAGATCGCTAGGTGAGAAGAAATCCCACAACTCTACGGTGAGAGGGATATTAATGGATAAGATGCCGGATAGACTTAACTTAAAGGACAGCGACTATCTATGACCGAGTCTATCTTTCAACTATTCATGGAATACGGAAGGGAAAACTTTCATACTGCTCTGGTGAAAGCTTGAGGACGTTGTTCGTATAAAGATTTAAACCGAGTCTTATAGCAATGATTACGGTAAACGCTAGAAAGCCCGTGCTGTAGTCGATTATCATAAAAAAGGGAAGCAAAAAAATCCAGAAGGCAGCATTATAAGCCTTCCGAATTAGAGCGAGTGGGTGAGTGAACCCCTGTTTGACGGAAACGTAGTTAGCTGAGTTTTTCCGAAGCCACGCGAACCGCATGGCGGTATGACCTTCGAGAATCAGTCAGTAAAGCACTCCAATAATCGAAAGCCCGATCAATCCGCCCGTTCCCGTCCAAAACGAGTTGGAAAAGGCGACAACAACATAGATCAGAGCGGGAAGTCCCAGCCCCAGCGTAAGCAGATTATTCCAACGTACGGTTAAGAATTCTTCCTTGGTCATAGGATCCATCCTCTCAGACTATCGAGAACTATTCAGTTTTGTCGTTGTGTCCCACAGTGATGACAACGTTTCCCTTTTTCTCCCCTGTTTCGACATACCTGTGCGCCTCAACAATCTGTTCCAAAGGATAGCGTCTATCGATGACCGTATTTATCTTCCCCTCCTCAATAAGCCCCCTGAGGAAGATTAAATCTCCGATCGTTCCAGCTGCTGTCTGCATAATTACTTTCTTGCCGCTTGTCATTCTGGTCCATAGCCCTTGAATCATTTGCGAGATAGGGTTCGCTAATAGATAGGTTCCATTTGGCTCTATCGATCTATTACTACGTGAAAACGAAATCTTGCCTATTACGTCGAAAATGACATCATAGACCTCACCGCTTTTGGTGAAATCTTCTTGAGTGTAATCAATGACCTGGTCTGCCCCAATCGAGAGCAGCATGTCCAATTTCCCGGTGCTATCCACGGCAGTTACTTCGGCCCCATAGTGCTTTGCAAGCTGCACTGCAAACGTACCGATACTTCCACCCGCACCATTAATCAGTATCTTTTGTCCGCTCTGGATATTTCCTTGTCTAAGAAAATGCAATGCATCGCGTCCCCCAAAAGGAACAGTGGCGGCTTCCTCATAGGTCATAGTGGCCGGTTTTATAGCCACCCCACCTTCCATGTCTCCAGGTCGCTCAGGCAGACATATGTACTCGGCATTAGCACCAAATGCCATACCGGCAGCTCCAAATACCTGGTCCCCTTCTTTGAACAGCGTTACATCTTTACCTACGGCTTCAATTTCCCCGGCTAGCTCTGTCCCTGGTATCGTAGTTCCCTTTGGTTTTAGGAAACCTATCCATATTCGCAAAGGGAGGCTCATAATGATTGGGAGTTTGAGACTTCGGAGTTCACAGTCCCCTGCTGTTACGGTTGTCGCATAGATTCTTATCAGGATTTCATCATCCTTCGGGATAGGTTTTTCTACCTCCTGGAGCTGAAGAACCTCCGGCGGTCCGTATTTTGTCCATACAATCGCTTTCACGTGTTTCCTCCAAGGTTGTTTTGATCCAGCCAATTTAAGAATAGCATACAACGATACATCCTATTGAATACTTCGTATACCTGGATAATTGGTGCAAGGTAGTAGGCATGTCACACCCCAAAGATGTTATTCAAGGGGATAATCGCGGTTTGTAGCTACTTGCAATCGAGTGGGGAAATAGATAACGAGTGTGAGTCTCGTGTGGTTAGTGAATCCGATTACAACCCTTATTAACCTCTGATCCTACTCTATAAATCTTTGTCCTTGATCTCGTTTATCGTTCCAACTTCATTGAGATTCGACCAAACTCAGTATTGAATCAATAACAAGATCCGATCGTTCAATGATGACCAAGTGTCCACTGCCTTCTGCGACCAAGTATTGGCTATTGTTCGACAACTCTGCAAGCCTCATTTGAGCTTCCTGAAACAGTCGCTCAGCCTCTTGAAGGTCAGCGCCTTGCAATTGGCCAAATATCAGCGGATCGGGGACACCGTGCACAATCACGATCAGCGGCGTATCACCAAACCCATTTGTCTCACGGACTTCGTTGTCACTGGCGACATCATCCTCGAGTCCGCTCATCTCGAAAAAGCGCGGAGTGATCATGATCTCAAAAGGATAATCAGGCATCTTTTCCTGATAAGGTGCCGGCAGCATATTTCTCCCAATGACGCGGAAGAAGCCAAACCGCGCCAGGATTGCCCACACATTCATTTGCTGACCGCTTCTTGTGGGGGCAAAGAAGGGATGAGAAGTTAATTCTTCTAATCGAGAATCGATCAATACGATTCCAACGACCTCGTCGGGATAGTCGCTGGCAAAAATACGCACGGTATGGCTGCCATAGGAATGGCCTACAACCACATACGGACCTTCCTCGTTGGCGGCGGTCAGCAGTGTGTGTAACTCGGTTGCGAAGACTTTGCTGGAGCGGGGGGTAGGTCCAGGATCACTCCAAGCTCGACCAGCACGGTCATATGAGCGAGACCCTGGTCACTTTGGCGATTTCGGGTTGGACCAGTGCCCAATCGGGAGAGGCGTTGCCCCCTCCCGCTTCGAGGATTACCGTTGGTGAGCCTGCTTGGCGGTTCCCTGTACAGTACAGGTGGAGCTTATAACCCCCAACATCTACCAACTTCCCAGGTGGGGGATAGCGATCCCAATCCGATCTCGACGCAATCGTCTCAAAAATAAAGCCCGCGATCAGGAGTACGATGGGTAAACCAAAGATGAATATAAGGGCACGTGATAACCACCATTTCCATCCTCTTCGCGCCCTCATCCTATTTTCTGCTCTGGTCCCTTCACTCATGACGACCTCCCTTCTGCCGAGTGCTGACATATCTAAACGGATCAGCCCCAAGCAAGTATCGAATGAACCGATCTAAGTTAGATGTGGATTATCTTCCACATGATCTACTTTACATTACATTAACTACGTGTGGAAACCTAATGAGATTTTGGAAAGCCTGCCATCGTTCACTAGTGGAATGACAAGCAAGCCGGTTTGGAGGTGCCGATTAGTTGTATACTCGGAAGCAATAATTCAGATAAAGAATACCGAAGATCCAGTTGAGAAGCAGCACTTTTGTATCGTGGAAGGATTGTCCTGATATCTCGACGTGCGACGGGGAGGACATCTCACTACCATTCAGCGACGGACAGCCGGTCACAAGTTATAATAAAATGGAACTTACCAGACTTGGGCGGTCGGGTACCGGATTATGAACAACTGTGACCGAGAGGAGGGGTATGTGACATGACTGCCAGTCTCGAAGGCATTCAAAATTCAAAGACAGTCCACCCCTGGCTGCGTAAGATCCAGATCAGCTCGGTGTTTGCTCACGAAAATCCTTTGCTTGATAAGGTAGCAGATAATCTACTAGAGCACTTCCGCCACCAAGGCCATAAGGTACAAAGCGTACCCGACAACCATACGGATGTTATTCTCACCAGCGCCCGCTTTTGCGAACCGCTTGGTTGGAGAGAGGCACTGTTTTTCTCGGTACGCCGACGCTTCAATCTCACGCACACTCCCACGATTTTCACATTACTTCACGCCACACCAGAACGCTTTCAGGCGATGTTGGACCTTTTCAAACGTGCCCTTGCAAAGGATCCAATCAATCCTGAAGACTTTACCTTCCCTGGGCTGACCCCCCAAGCCCATCATGTGCTCATCGAACAGGGGCAGCGGGGAGGTCCAATACTCGCTCTAGAACGCCTCGTCCAAGCACAAGCTAAAAGCATCAACGTCTTGCTTGTAATAGGAAATGAAGAACCTGATGAGGTGTATCTTTTTAATTTAGTGGGCGCACATCCATGCATCCAGGGCGATGACATGGATGCATTTTACGACGATATCATGCTGCGTATGGTCACTATGGTAAGCACTCATGAAGTGACCGATCACAAGGTGACAGGCAAGCCGATTGCGCGGTCTCGATGGAAGCAATCAACAACTCCCAAAGCCATGCGCAGCGCAAGCGTAGAACTAGGGAAGCGCGATTTCTTCACTCCAATGATCCGTATCGGAGACCTGGTGCAGGTTCCTGCCGTAGGAGATTCCATCGCCAATCAATATAGCGAAGGATGCTTTGTCACCTGGGAACCTGAATTTGAAGCGCTTGTCGCCACGGTCACCGGAAGCGCTCGACCCGTAAATAAAGGGAATTTAACCGACGATGACCTAGCGGTGATCGTGGATATGCAGCCCGATGGAAGTGGTGTGATGGTGCAGCACGTTGAGGGCAACAGCAACGACCCACCATCCTCCGAAGCGGTTGAGATGATGGAAATGGATCGTACCCTTCCTCAGATCTCACTAAGCGCGGAATGGAAGATATCCTCCAAGGTGCCTGTCATGCGCTCCAAATTACATGGCCATCGAGGAGTGGCTGCCTTCAACTCCCAATATGTTGAGCACGTGCCCCTCGAACCACCGTATTATCATCTCCCGGTCTCCTGCGCGACGGAAGCCCAGGCGCGAGCCATCGTGGTCGCCTTCAGCCAATCGGAAGCTCTGCGAAATCCGAAGGATCCCCGAGAAGTGATCTTCACTGTACTCCCAGGGCATGGCGTCATGATTGCCGAGAAGTGGGTACAGGGCAAGGAGCCTTTCCAAGTTATTTGGGAGTACATGGATACGGGTTTCTTGAAGGTGGATAACCTTATCCCCCAGGGCCCGTTGACCTACGTTCTTGATTCTGAGGGACTGATGATCCTTCAAACCCCGTAGAGCACCGCGAGAGTTACGGTTCTAGTAGGCAAAGACCACCTTGATCGACCCGCAGTGCTTGTCGACTGCGGTGATGATGGCTTGCCTGTAATCCTCAAAGGGAAAGCGATGTGTAATTAAGCCCTCATGAATCAGCTTACCCTTTTGAAACATTTCAATTACAAGATCAAAAGTATGGACGCGATCCCCGCGCCAATTTTCCGCGCCAAATGTGTGTGAACCGATCAGATCGACCTCTTGGTACCAAACGGGATTGAGATCCACTTTCAGGCTATTGAGACTGATCCCAACAAGAACCACGGTTCCACCAGCGCGCGCCCAACGCAACCCATTGGTTACTGTCTCGGCATTCCCTACACAATCATAGATAACCTCAAAACCACCCAGGAGCATACCCCGGTTCAGCGGCGCCTGGTAATGCTTGGCATTGGTGATGCCTGCCAGAATGGCATAGAGATCGCCGCCGGTGATGACTTTATCGGCTCCAAGGCGGCGCGCCATTTCTGCCTGGTGTTTATGACGGGCAAGCACAGTCAGATGACACGCTGGTGCCACAATTTTCACTGCTTGAATCGTCAGTAAACCAATGATCCCAGCTCCAATGATCAGGGCATGCTCTCCCACCTCAGGCGGCCTGCGCAGCACACCATGCAGCGCTACCGCTGTGGATTCAATGAGCGAGGCTTGATCATCGTCGAGGTCATCGGGAACGGGCCATACCTCGGTCTCGTGTGCCGTGTAGCCATCCCCCCAACCACCTCCCACCCCGACTGGTCCCCGACCGATCGAGGCATTCTCACAAAGGCGGGTCTGACCCTGAGCACAGTGCTTACACAGCGGGTCGATTTCTTGAGTATGGCAGTTGGGACCGGCGAAACGTGATTCCATGACCACACGATCCCCAACCTTGAAGCGTGTCACATCAGGACCGACTTCGACCACCTCGCCCACGACCTCATGTCCAAGGTAGAAGCGAACATTTCCCGGCAGCGCTGCCGGGGCGATTGAAGGATTAACCTGGACAAGGAGCATGGAGAGATCGGTTGCGCACACGCCACACTGGATGTTGCGCACCCGCAGCCACTTTGATCCAGGCAACGACGGTTCGG
>SOIH01000178.1 GCA_004376895.1 Anaerolineales bacterium
TTCCTGGGTTGTCCCTCTGCTCGTTTCGGTGGGGGGTTGGCTTGCAAACCCTGTTTGATTAGACGATCATAGCGCCTCTCAAAGTCAGATACCTGCTGTGCTGATAGACACGGCTGTGTTGCTCGAGCTATCTCAACGGCTTCCTTGATCTCCACCAGCAAGTCAGCCAGTTCACCCTCCCAGCCTTGCGGGTAGCGCTCTTGCAGGAATTTCAATCCCCGCAGGTGATGCGCATTGCACGAGGCGTGATCAACGTCGTATTTCCAATAAGATGCCCAGTCATCGTGAACGGCCCGCCCTTTCAGGTGAGGTAAGATACCGATGGCATCCATCGCCTTTGTGCCCCGTTTCCGATGAACGGCATAATGGGTAAGCCGGCCTGTGCTCGCCGTGTGCAGCCAGTGCAGCTTCCCATCCACCCGCAGCCCGGTCTCATCGAAGTGAACAACTCTTTCTTCCTCGATCAGATGGTCCTTGATCGCTTCGATCACCGGCGTTACCTGTTCTGCCACGTCTTTGCAGGCGCTCACAATCGTCCCCTCGGCCAATGGCTGCCCGTACAGATCGGCAAACAGCTCGCTCGTTCGTTCCAACGGCAGCAGCTGATATTGGGAGAAGTACACCGCCTGCGCCTTGATCAGCGGCCCATATTGCACCGGTTGGTTGATGCTTTCCGGGAAAGCAGCTTTACTTTCTTCGCTGCACCGCGGGCATCGCTTGATCTCCGCCTGGTGTTCCGTCACTTCCACTTTCACCACCGGTAAGTCAAACACCTGCCGCTTCTCGAGCCTGCTCGCTTTCACATCTTTCAGAGTCTTATGACAGTGACTGCACTCTTTCAATCGATGTACCACGACCCGGTCCGGATGTGCGACCGCTTTCAAGGTGCGCCCTTTATGCCCTGGCTGCCCACCGCTTTTCTTCCTGTGGCGCTTGCGCAGACTCTTGGGTGCCGGTTTGCTCAGACCATCACTGGAAGGAGGCTTTCCACTGTTGCCGCTATTTTTGGCAATGTGATCTTCTAGCTTCTGCACGCGTTCTGCTAAAATGTGCATGTTTAGAATCATTTCACGAAATAACGCCACGACCGCTTCTTCACCCTGATGGTAAGCGTGGCGTATTTCGTCTTCGGTCGGGAAGTTGATGGGCGTCATGCTTCCTATTGTGAACGCTTCATCAAGCCATTAAAAGAATCAAATGTAACCAATAACACATTACCTTTGACTCAGATGCCTGAGTAGTTACGAATTAAGGTAATTGGCGAACTTATGCTTTCTAGGTATAAGAGACAACAAAATAACTCATTGGATCGGACAACCAGGCAATAAATAGATCATCATCGTTTATAATTTCCCAACTTCAATCTCCCAGGCTTCATCGATCCCAACATCTCAGCCCGGCCTGGTTTTACTTTTGGAGAAGTACAACGTGCCACCTAACCCGAAACAGCCTTCCGACATACTTGAAAAAAAGGAGCTGGCAATCAAACTGGCAACTCAGTGGTCGTATTCAGCTGAGGCTATTTTCGGTTTATTGAATTGGTTGGATACTCACGGAGGGAACTGGCGTCAACCTCAATATGTCCTCAAGATGGTCAGGGATTCAGAGATAGATCTGGATGAGCTTTTATGACAAAAATCTACCAGTTCGAAACCATGAATCCAGTGGCATAATGAAGTTAGGAAAAGGTCGCTCCACGGGAGTTGTCCCGGAGTGATTTATCATGATCGATTATGATTTCCTAGGATTTATTGGTGCCATAATCCTAATGTATTTCTTCTCAGCAAAAGCTGTGCAAGCGGAACAACGACTGTGGAGGAAATGTAGGCGAAAGGATTCGTGTCTTCGCTTGCAACAGCAAATTACCAAGGGAAAATCTCACTGCAGGTAAGCTATTCGTCTTTGTTTTGCTTTATAATGAAAATAGCGCTGGCAAGAATCCCAAAAACAGCAAATGGTCCTAGACGAATTTAGCCGACATAATCACGAGCGCTCGAGCCCACCTGCGCCCCCTCGGGGGCTCGATTTGTTTTGGCGCATAATGAACTATGATTTGTACGAAACATTAATTACTCAAACTAAAAGTTCCAACATCACATTCTAATCTATGCGATTGATAAATAAACCTTCTTGTTGACACTGCTTGAATAATATATCCCAGTATTCCGAGTTTCCAAATTCATCCCATAAGTGAAGAATTGATCTTAAGTGTTGACCTTCAACATCGCTCTTTCTAATTATCTCGATGACCTGAAATAAATCCGTTCCATCCTTCAGATATTTAGCGATCGCAGTATTTATACTGCTTAAAGGAAATCTTTTTGAAACTCTATCCTTCTCATATATAGTCATGATTCTCAATGACCCTGAGATATATTTCGAGTTTTAACTTTCCCTAATATGTAAGGGTGAATAGCAACCTGCAACTCCTTCGAACTAAATGGCTTCGCAAGAAAGCCGTTAGCTCCTGCTTTTATGGCAAGCTTGCGATCTGTTGGAGAAGCTTTCGCGCTTATTACAACAATGGGTATTCCTGAATGATCAGGTTCAGAACGAATCCACCTGGCAAGTGAAAGCCCGTCCATTTCGGGCATCATCACATCCAAAAGGATTAGATGTATTTCATTATTATTCAACAGGGACTGTGCTTCGGAAGCAGAATGAGCTATGAGGACATTCAAGTTGTATGCCCAAATAAGGACATCAGCGATAATCCCGCAATAAGGTTCCTCATCGTCGACCAACAGTACATTAAATTCCTGCATATTATTCTTTCCAATTAGTATTTTATGGTGGAATTTAAGGTCTGAGCCTTACAACCAACTTCCAAAGAGGACATTTCTATAGATGATGGAGGACCTGCAGGGGGCTTATTGATAACGTATAGTTAATAGCGCAAACCGCCTTGAGCTACTCTCACCGCAGGAAGATCGATTAGAGGCGGCTTGCATACTCATACTAGCATATTCAATGGTGAGCGTGACCTATACCATTCCTGTGGTTCAAATACGTCAGCTCCAGAATTCACGTTTATCGCTACTGGTCTCACTAAAACTGGAAAACGAATTAAGGATTCATGTGGCGCGAAGCCGCTACATAATCCAAAGTTGGACTAAGCCGAGCGCTGCTCATCGAGACAGTATTTGGAATTTAAGTAAAGAGATAATCTAGAGAGCAGTTCTTCTATTTTCGCTCGTCTGAGACAATTGTAGCTGATGAAGGAAAGTGGGGGCAAGCCAAAACAACAAAAACTGGGGTAGTGCCGGGTGCAGATGAAGGAGGGCAAGCGTTTGCATGTATGTTTTTCCGCAAGGAGACAGACCGAAGCTAAAGGCGTGGTTGAGGGTGCCCAGTGCTAAGTGATATGTGCAGATCGTTCGATCAATATAAGTCATAGTCAAGGCGGGTGACGACCGTTGGGTTTGAGCGTTTCTACCCATTGCATCACCTGACCACAGACGGGGCAGCGTAGCTCAAGATGGTTGCGTCTTGCTCCCCGTAAGAGCATCGGGACGATGTGCTCATGCGAGAGCTTTGCCATGTTGAACCCACCCAGCAGCCGCCGGAGCTTGGGAAGCAGATGCCGCTTACCGGAGCTGAAGAAACCGTAGTATCTAACCTTCACAAAGCCTTTGGGCAAGATATGCTGCAGGAAGCGGCGGATAAATTCCTGGGTGGAGAGGGTACAGGTTCTTGTTTCTCCTGTGTTGGAGTCCTGGTAGCAAAAGGTTACCCGGTCATGGACCAATTTGCGGATGCGATGGTTACTTATCGCCACCCGGAAAATATAAGGAGCCAGATACTTGAGGGCTGCGAAGCCGCTGCCGACGGACTGGCAATGAATAACCCAGTCCTGTGTCCAGACTTCTGCAGGTACAGAGTCAAATAGGTCTTTTCTTCGTAAAGCGTGACGAAACTTGGCCCGGAAGATGATCGACAATGGCTTCACCGGGACGAAGAAGTCTTTGCCGGACGGGAGCCAGGTTTGCCCATCCGCCGAAAGACCGCCAGCTGGCACCAGGTAATGC
>SOIH01000078.1 GCA_004376895.1 Anaerolineales bacterium
ATCGACCACATTATAGCATATGTATTTTTAAGTGTCAATTTTACTGGGTGCGCATAGATGCCCGTTCCTCGATCTCCATCAACTTTGCTTTGTTTTCATTCATGGAGAGTTTCTCCTATGCAGGGGACCAGTAAATTAAATGTGTTCATGGAATATATTCAGTTTAGATGGATTCCTTCGGTTCGTACATTAATACGCCGGGATCAGGGGCATGTGATCGATTAGTTCCAGGAATGGGCTCAGAGTTGTGCGGAGTGCGTCAGCAAGCTCCGGATTTCGGCCTGCCTAATCATCTCGATCGGGAAGTTCGTCTGAGCGACTATCGCGGCTGCAACGTAGTACTTGCCTTATTCCCCCTGGCCTGAGCGCTGCTCTGGAAGCGCGCAAAGCAAAAGACACTGACTGATTGGTGCATGTCAATGCATGGTGCTCGTGAAAAGTGATGGTGGAGTATTTCCTCTTGAGTACTAAAGAGATATTTGAACTCAAGCGAGCTGATAGTAAGCTTGAGAATAATCGATATCTTGAAGCTTCAGATGATACGAAACGGTCAGGTATGAGAACATGAAGCGCTTATTCAGACGCCGCCCACTTGTCCTTGGCATAATATTGGCGATCATTTTAATCTGTCTGGTTTTCACTGGCGGGCGCGCCTTGGACTACATGGAGGTTGTCGATACCTACTGGCGTGTCCATGACGATGTCCTGCTTCCTACAGAAGCGGGGCGATACTATGTTGACCTCTTTTGGCAACACAACAACGAGCTCTGTAATTTAATCTTGAGCTCCCCAAAGGTTAAGGATGAAGGGCTTGTGATCATCCTGCAATTCGAACCCGGATTGCGTGCTCTTGTTGACGGTGAGGGCGATGACGTTCGCGTCACACAGGTCATGGTGGACCGCGTACAGGCCTACCTGGACCTCCTTCTGGAAGTTGGGAGCCCAGAGCTCCAAGACGCGATCTGGACCGAAGGTGCTCGAACCCCGTTTGGTGACTTCAGTGGAATGACTTTTGAGCAAGCAAGGATCCTTCTGGTCGGTGCGCCACATGAACCTACAGCCACACCATTCAGCACGAGCCTGCCATAGAGATCTTCTGGACAATCCGACATATCACGACGCCTGCGATTATGTTGAACCCGAGAAATCACATTATTAGTGACTGAAACCAGCTAATAACCGTGATACAAATCCGTAAGAGCAGGGAACTACCAGACCAACCCCCCAATGCAGGGGGTTTTCTCTTTTACGAGATCAGAAGCGGGGTATAGACCATTTGTTGTGTTCCCGGTTAGCTGTACATATACACGCTGCGAAGATCGACTGCGCAGAATCGACCTGGTGTATGATAAAAGTTGAGGTTGATCCGATTGTCTCGCGGTGAAACGGTGGAGTTCGATATCATAATCCATCCTTTCGATGTGATGATGCTCGCCAAAGGTGGTTTGGGCTTATAAAATCATACCGAGGTGACAAGAATCATTATCGGAAAACTGGATCGAGAAGGTGCCGATATATAACTGAGTGTGTGAAAAGGGGTAAACCAGATCACGATGATGCTCTGATATTAATGGAGGGAAGGGAAGATGTTTTACGAAACCTTGATGACCGACGAAGAACAAAGCCTTCAGCAGGAGGTCAGGCGGTTTGCCTGTGAGGAAGTCTCGCACGACATGGTTAGGGCGCTAGACCGTGACGAGATCCAATATCCGCGCGATTTTGTCGAAAACCTGGCTGCTCACAACCTCCTGGGGCTTCGATTTGATCCAAAATGGGGAGGACGCGGTCTGCCCTGGACGGCCGAAGTCATAGCCGAAGAAGAGATCGGTGTCCTGGGAACAACCCTTGGATGTGCCTTCGCAATGCCATCCATCGTAGGGGAGGCACTGCACGTCTTCGGCACGGAAGCACAAAAGGAACGCCATCTGAAACCGATCCTCGAGGGCAAGCTCATTTGCGCGGAGGCACTCACCGAGCCCAGGGGCGGATCAGATTTTTTTGGGGCCACATCGCGAGCAGAATTAGTAGGTGACACGTTTGTGATCAATGGCCAGAAGCGCTTCGTTGTAGGTGCTACGGAGGCCGATATCTTCTTGGTCTACTGCCGTACTAACTTTGAGGAAGACGCCCAGAAGCACCAACGAATCAGCGCCATCCTGGTGGAAAGAGGACCTGGAGTTAAAACCGAATACCAGTACGGCCTTATGGGTACCCGTGGAGGAGGAACGGGGCGGCTGGTGTTCAGAAACGTCGAAGTTCCCAAAGAGAACATCATCGGTAAACTGCACGGAGGTGCACAGGTCTTCAATCAGATGATGATTCCCGAGCGCCTGACATCTGCTGCCGCCAGTTTAGGCGTGAGGGCAGCTTTAGATGTGGCTGCCCGATATAGTGACAAGCGCCGCGCTTTTGGTCAGAAGATACGGCGTTTTCAGGCGGTCAGCTTCATGGTCGCCGATGCGATCACGCAGTTGGATGCCGCGCGTGCAATGGTGTATATGGCTGCCCGTGCTGTGGATATGGGATCACCGAATCGCCGACGACTAGTGAGTCAGGCAAAGAAATTCGCCACGGATACAGCTTGGGATGTATCGAACAAAGCCATGCAGATTATGGGCGGGATTGGCTATACTGAAATATTCCCAATTGAGAGGATGGTCAGGGACTTCCGCCTGTCTCAAATCTGGACCGGAACAAATGAGATCATGAACCTGCTGATCCAGCACGAATTTTACAAGGAGGTCCTGGAGGGAAGCCGGAATCAGCGGGACGTTGAGTTGGACGCAGCCGGTCACGACGCCCAAGCAGAAAAATGCTTCACAGATGAGGACATGTGGCTGGTACATGAGGCGTGAATTCGCAAGTTGTTGAGCGGCCTATCCCTGGATCTCCATAAGAACGAGTATCCTTGACGGATAGGGGGCAGGGGATTCGGGTCCCGATTTTTGAGTTAATCGGAAACTGTTCTGGTCAACGCCAATAAGCCTCGCTCTCCTGCAATTTCCGTCTCCAGTTGCATAGCTACTCGGATAATCGAACTCATATCTTGCAGCAAATAGTAAAATAATATATAATCTTGACCCTAAAAGTCCTAATAATGCCCTGGTGGCATTATTGTTTTCATATCACTGATTTCGCGTGCTGCGTGAGTGTTCTTTAGTACAGAAAGATAAATAAATTAAAAAGCTTGCCGGTGGTTGGCATTCAGACTGGACTCAACAAACCTTTCTGGCAATGACAACCCTATTCATAATGAGAAATGGAGTTGTACATGACTAAGTCTGCTTTGTGGCCGTTCATCTTGGCTGGGTTGGTTGCGTTGGGCGCGTGCTCATCGAACTCAGCGTCAATCACGGATACGATCCCGGAATCAACACCCAAGCCCACGGAGACACCCATCCCTCCGACTGTGGAGCCAACCGTAACCTCCTCCACACCGAAAGAGCTTCCAATTACGTCTACCTCGGCATTGCTCGGGGTCGAGCCTAATACAACCTACAAAGTTGACATGGCTACATTCGGGTCGTTGGCGTTCGAGGAGAGTGAGCTCCCTGCAGAACCAGGAGCCGTCACAGCACAATGGTATACATCCGGTGGCCGGTACGTCGTCGCCTATGTCGGCCTCGATCTTTCAGAGACTGGCCCCCTATGCCCAGGCAATTCCATTCTGACCGAAGCAGGTTTCAGTAACGTATCGAATGCACCCACAGAAGAAGGCGCCTGCGAAGGGTTCACAACACTGACCACAGATCCAGAAGTCGGCCCCATTGTTTGCCAGGAATCGTTGTTGTATGTCACGGCCATCCCAAGTGACCAGCAGGGGATGCTATTCGGCACACTCGAAGCACTCACGGGTGACGGGGCCCTCATCGGTTTGACCAGCTCGGTGCAGAGCTCGCCCGACGTCCCTGAAATTAATCTTGAAGAGCTTTGTGGATCGTAAATTCGATACCATCGTAGTGGAATAAGGCATTCGCAATAAGTAGGCTGTGCAGAGCAGGTCCAG
>SOIH01000280.1 GCA_004376895.1 Anaerolineales bacterium
GTTGAAACTACGACGTTAGCGTTCCCAATTGGACAGAGGTATTGGAGTCGCCTTTCCTTGTTTCAGCTTGATAGATATACGTTACATTTCTTCCGCTTCCGGTGCAGTTCGTTTACCAGCCCATTCATCAACTCGCCAATGGGTTGAAGATGGTCAACGACCTCTTCTCCCTTGATACGGTAGATATACTGCCCCGAGCTTCCTTTGAGGTAAAGCTTAAAATCTTCTTTTTACCTTATTTGATCCTCTTGGCCGAGAATGCGTGCACACGCTGCAGAACTTCGACCAGAAGCTGCAGACGGCTCATCTCACGGATGTTATCAAAGATCTTGACCAGGGTTTGTCAATCTGCATCTGTCCATCCTCAGCTTGCCCGTGTTCAACTGGTATATTCAAGTCTCTTCGTCGGTGACCTGCTCAAAGGTCCATGATCGCTCTGTCGAGCATCTTCGACCTGGACACAGGGCTTTCTCGATCAGGTTTTCACCCGTCTCTTGCATGTATTGCGTGATCCGTCGCCGAAAATCGTACAGTGTGCACAGTTTTAAATGTCCCTCCTTCAGGTCTTGATATCCCAACGCGTAGCGCACCTGCATGTTATAGCAAAAAGCAACGTACAGCTCTTCATCACTCCATCCAGAGCATGATTTGAGTGCCTCCAAGGCCATCAAGACATTGACCGGGATGTTGCCCTGTACCCGGATGGTAGGACGAGAAGGTTCATCGGACTAGAGGATCTCAAAGAGGTCTTCATCAAAACGCATAAAGACCTCTCGGTAGAATTTCCCTGACCATGATCCTTCTAAACGTTTCTGTTGCTTTTTTGGCAGCTTATAGATACTTCTGAACATTGACGGCTGTCGGTGTTGGTCGTTTCTCTGAAACAAAACCCTTCGCCTCCATCTTTTGCGATGCGCACCTTCGCATCTTGCTCCTTTTTTTGATTATTTGAAGAGGCTTGTGATTCTCTTTTTTCAGGGGAGTCGTGTAATGAAATAGCTTCGATTGACTTTTTTCCTTTGCATGTTATAATTTAGCTAAAATCGCTAAATTACATAAACTGTTGATAATTCTCGGGAGGTGTAACATTGGCAAACAACCCTATGCCTAAGACGATATCCGCAACGGAAGCCAGCAATCGTTTTGGTACCATGATCGATGAAGCCGCTCGTGGACGGAGTTTCTTTGTAGTTACTCGAATGGGCAGACCTCAAGCTGTAATTTTAGGTATGGACCAGTATCGTGAGCTTATAGAGCTACTTGAGGCTGTAGATGAGCTTCAGGACAAGGAGTATCTTGCTGGCATCGCGGAGGCTCGTGAGGATATTCGGGTAGGTCGCATACTCAACTTGGAAGCTCTGGATAAGGAATTGGGTTTTACTGAGGAAGAATTAGGCGCTGAGATGAGATGACCGATGACGCTAACGAGTACGAACTGGTTATCGCGCAGCGCTTTCTAAAGGACATGAGGAAACTCTCTCGTGAAGATCAGGTACGGGTAAGAAGAGCACTCAGCAGCATTCAAACGCAGCCTTATAGGGGGCGTAAGGTTGTTGCGGCAGAAACCGGACAATATCGATGGCGAGTTGGTAACTTGAGAGTTCGTTATGACATTGAAGGTAGGCAGATACAAATCCTACGGGTCATCAAACGAGAAGATGCATATCGATAATTCCACGGGACCCACTACCCCCGTCTTATGAGTACAGCTTCTTTGATTGATCCTACCCTAAGTATTACCCCATGAGTGGCCAACTCAATACAACCTGTAATATCGGAAGTCGCGTGATGGGTGGGGTGGACTGATTTTATTTCTTGCTTGATGTGTAACGAGATAAGGTGTTAAACTACCTATCTGAATCCCTCCTGAAGGAACATATATTTCGATACAATGAGGCCCTGATCTCGACTCTGAGCTGCCGTAAGTCTTCAAAACGTTTGCAGCATTGGACACCAAATATCAAAATCCGGTTTACGATGAATTGGAAGGAACCATCAGCGATAGCGCCGCAATGGTGTGAAACCCTCACGATTTGAATGGTTTTTCATGTTAAAGGGTAAACCATGACCAGAAAAGGATCCCGGATCTACCAGATCAAGGTCACTCTCGACAATGTCCACCCTGCCATCTGGCGTCGCATCCAGGTGCCTAGCCTTATAACCTTATTCGAGCTGCACGAAACCCTGCAGGTCGTGATGGGGTGGGATAATTACCACCTGCACTCCTTCTTAATCCATAGCGAACACTATGGCGACCCCACGTACGATGAATTTGACGAATTGGGCACCAAAGATGAAACCCGTTATAAGCTGAGCCAGGTGATTCGTGAGGAGGGAGTGCGATTTGTCTATAAGTACGATTTTGGCGACGGCTGGAAACACACCCTGCGGGTTGAAAAGATCTTCCCAGCCGAAAAAGGCATCCACTACCCTCGTTGTGTGAAAGGTAAGCGTGCCTGCCCACCGGAAGATGTGGGTGGCGTATGGGGTTATGAGCATTTTTTAGAAGCCATTAATGACCCAGAAAAATCCGAACGCGACAAGTACCTGGAGTGGATCGGTGGTGAGTTCGACCCGGAAGCCTTTGACTTAGAAGAGGTCAATGCCCTACTGAGAAGCACGACTCGAGATAAAAACAGGGAAACATTCAGCGCCTGGTCGACAGAAGATGATCGGTTCAGGACAACGCTTGCTGACGTGTCTGCCGCCTGGGCGCAAGGGCTTCCAGAAGACCAACGAGTGGTCGCTGAAAATCTACCGCTGCGTCGGGATACGGTCACGCTGCTCACCTACCTGCGCGATAACCGGGTGACCGGCACACAGTCGAAGGGAAACCTAACGCTGAAAGCCGTCCACGAGATCAGCGAGCAGTTTGTCAATCCACCGATTCTGGAAGAAAAGATCGGGGACTCTGTTTTCCGTATCCGCAGCGAGGAGGCTGTTTGGCCGTTGTATTTTGTGCATCTGCTGGCCTCGGTCAGCGGACTGGTGACCGGTGGTCCGAGCCGGAGGTGGCGGTTGACCCCACTGGGGGAACAGTTCCTGACAGCACCTGCTCCGCCCCAGGTGTGGTTTCTTTTCACAACTTGGTGGACCCAGGCTAATTGGGCGATGGCCTCACCCTATGAATTCAGGGATGACTCAGTCCTAGCTGGCTTTCGAGAGTTCACTTCAGATCACCTGCTGGACCTGCCAGTGGAGAGCAGGATGTTGTTTGAACCTTTCGCAGACCGATTGATCGAGGACATCGGACTGGTGTGTCCTATCGAGGATCAGGACCAAGCGCGCCATGTCTTGCGAGCCATCGTTGAGGGAATCGTGGTCGATCCCCTGACCGATTTTGGCATACTGATCCCAGAACAAGGTCCGCACAAGACGCTTGGAGCAAGATATAAAGAGATGCTTGCCTTCCAAGTCACGCCCATGGGTAGAGGATTACTTGAAGCGATGAAGGCACTGTAGCCATGAGCGAGCATTCAGGCATAAATTCCAGATGATCGATCAATGCTTACTGTAGATCGACGGGTCCACGTGAATCTCATCACCACTGGAATTAGTGTCATTCCTGCCCGTGCTATGGCCAGTTGCGATCTGTGACGAGGTGGATATCCTTCCTGGAAAGCGCTGGTGAGGGGCTTCGATAGCATAATTTGTCTGGCGAATAGGGTGGCTGGGAGTGGAGGTTCCGCTGTGCTGGCTACTTATCCGATCCGCCAGGTGTCATGGGAGTTGAAACTACGAGGTTAGAGTTCCCAGTTGGACGGAGGTTTTCGAGTCGCCTTTCCTAATTTCGGTTTGATTTAGAGGTGGTACAATTTCGCCGCCTCCGGTGCAGTTCCGGTGCAGAACCCTCACCACACCATAGAAACAGTGGACTACTTGGACAATTTACCCCCCATATATGGGGGTGGGTAGACGCCATAGCACTCTATATACGGGGTGGACGAGACTTTTTTGAACTTCGAATCAGTTGGTTGGGGGTTCGAATCCCTCCGGGGGCGCCT
>SOIH01000122.1 GCA_004376895.1 Anaerolineales bacterium
TTCAGGGATATTGGTGGATGCCAGAATAGATGCCGTTTTGACAGGAAATTGTGTATTTTGTGACTATCCAATCGTTTACTCATCGCTTGCTGGGGACAGCGGGAAGAATTGGTGGCTGTTCCTCACGGTTCATTACACTCGTCTTCCTGCCCCTAGGCTGAAACTGAACGAGCAGCATTTCACCAATAGGAACCAACAAATCTAATGTAAGCCGAGTTATTCCAAGGTGCTTTTTAAGATCAGCGTTTTCGTGTTTTCTTTAACCCCGTTAAACCTTGATATACAGTAGGAGACAGGCTGAGTTGTGGCCCTGGAAGGACTCGAACCCCAAAAGGATTTGCTAACACAAAAATCATATATTGGACTCGAACCAAAATACCTGCTTTTCAATCAAAAGAGCCAATTTCGACCCCCAATTGATCCAACTTTCCCCTTTGCTCAAAGCGTAATGAAGCCAAAAATCGCCCAACCTCCCGGTCAGGCGATTTTTGTGGACGGTGTTGGACTCGAACCTATGGCATATTCTATATAAGTTAGCAATAAAGGATGTTTATTATATCAACCCCCCTATATTTAGGGATTATAAATTCATACAAGCTTATAGATGGTGGTTTGATTGCCTGTAATTTCTATTGAATCCATGCCTTATAACATTATCAGCACCCAATAAACACCAAGCATGATGATGGAAAGGTGGTCTTCGAAATATTTAATTTAAGCAGTGGGATTCCCCAACAGTTCATTTTATAAAACCACCATCTCATTTTTGAATCTACTAAATGCAAGAAGGATTACATTAAGTAAGAATCCGCCCTGGAGAAAGCCGCGCTATCAAATCCTGTACCAGTTGTTCTCGGTTGTCCAGTTGGACATTGATCAGTTCGACGTTTGACCGGGCTTTGAGGGCGTCTGTAAAAGGGATACTTCGCCTGACAATGGTACCCAACACGCGAACTGGACTTTCTAAAACGTCAAGTACTGCCTGACGGAAACGGGGGGATAGAATCTCCATTAGGCCAATTTCATCGATGACTATTAAACCGTTTTCTTCTATCCCCTGGTAAAGTGCGGGAACCGCCAGCTCATCGAGGATGGCGATATCTACACCATATTTGCCTATCCGGTGACTGCCGCGGATATCAACATGGGCTAAAACACTCTGCTGCCCATCCAAAGTCAGAAGATCAAATCCTACGCGCCTGCCAGCGGAGCGCATTTCTTGGGTGTAGAAACCCGTAATCGGTCCGGAGATCTGGGCGATCACCTCCCGAATCAGGGTAGTCTTTCCACATCCAGGATGACCTGTGAGGAGGATTTTTGTATGCATGGTTAGAAGTGCACTCGTTTGATTTTACCGCGATACCGTTCTTGGAAGGAGTAGGTATAATGAAATTATGCAGTCAGTCAATAGTCCTTCAACTGCGGTTGGTGCAGGTGAACGCAATACACTGCCGGACAAAACATTTCTGGAAATCTGTCTTTCGCTCGCACTTACTGGAGATGTTTGATGAAAATTGAGATGTCATCGCCGGGTTATAGAGAAGCGATGCTTCAAGTACCAATCAATGGCAAAGTCCAGTGCCTGGTATGCGAACGGCGCTGCCTTTTGGTGGAAGGTGGAAAGGGCTGGTGCCGCACGCGGACCAATTACGAAGGCAAACTATACACGCTGATTTATGGCGCTGTGTCCTCACTCTCAGCCAACCCAATTGAGAAGAAACCCCTCTATCACTTCTACCCAGGCAGCCGGGCTTTGACGGCTGGCAGCTGGAGTTGTAATTTCGGCTGCCCCTGGTGTCAGAACTGGGACATCAGCAAAACGGCACCACCTCCCCATAGCCAAATTATGTCCCCAGAAGATTTCATCCGGGAGACGCTGCGCCAGGGTTGCCAGGGAACATCCATCAGTTTCAACGAACCGACCCTCTCTTTGGAGTGGTCGCTGGACGTTTTTGGACTGGCGAGGGAGAAAGGATTATACAACACCTTCGTCACCAATGGTTACATGACAGAAGAGGCACTCGCACTATTGGCAGAAGCCGGGCTGAATGCCATGAACGTGGATATCAAGGGGGAGGCTCCAACAATCCGAAAGCACTGTAAAGGGATTGAAGTGGAACAAGTCTGGGCGCGCTGCCAGCAAGCCCTTGAACTAGATCTGCATCTGGAGATTACTACCCTTGTAATACCTAGCGTAAACGACGGTGATGAATGTCTCAGCAACATTGCCAGCCGGATCGCTACTGAATTGGGTGTTGAGGTCCCCTGGCACGTCAGTGGGTATTTTCCTGCTTACCATTTCACAGCACCACCGACTTCGATCAATACTCTAGAGCGAGCCTGTGACATCGGACGAGGTGCAGGTCTTCAATACGTGTACATTGGTAATATGCCCGGACATCCAGGTGATAATACCCACTGCCCAAATTGCGGAGAAGCCATTATTCTACGGCAGGGATTTTCCGTTCTTGAATATCACCTTCTCGGCGGTGTATGCAAATATTGCGAAACGACCATCCCTGGTGTGTGGTGGTCTGAAAAACCTGAAGGGGGATTGGTTTCAGCTCCACCGGGACCTCCTGATCAATAACCATCGGAAGTGCTACAAATGTATGGCTGGATCGTACCCCCACCTAGAGAGCCGACGAAAAGTAGCGAAGAGCTCGCCCAAGAAAGAGCCGCAAAAGTGCAGGAACTTCTTCTCACGGGCTACCTCCAGTCCGAACTTATCCAACAGGCATTGCTAAAGGTCCCCAGGGAGATCTTCATCCCGCGTTTGTACCAAGATTACGCCTATCTCGAGGTTCCTTTGCCCCTTCCCGGCGAACGAGCTACCATCTCATGCCCCCACAGTTACCCCCTGTTCTACGAACCCTTAGGACTGGATCGGGGTCATAAATTTCTCGAAATTGGAACTGGCTCCGGATATGGTGTGGCTGTTGCACGAGAGGTCGTCGGGGCGGAGGGATTGGTGGTTTCTATTGAAATTGACCCCACCACCTTTGAATTCGCTCAGAGAAATCTGGAACGGGCGGGTTACGATGATATCCTCCTGGTGAACTCTGACGGAGGGCGCGGCTATCCTGAGAAGAAATCATTTGACCGCATCGCCATCACTGCGGCGTGTGCAACAGTGCCCCCAGAGCTGATCGAACAACTCAGTCCCAGAGGAAGATTAATCGCACCTTTGCAACGAGAGCATACCCAGGAACTTGTGCTTTTTGAGAGGGGACTAGGCGGCCTCCGCAGCAGGTTCATCTGCGAAGTTCTCTATGTGCCCCTTCGAGGCGTGTGCGGCTCATGATACCGAGCATGCAATCGGGGGCAGCAGAGCTGATGTATGACTTGATAACACCCATTGAACTGGACCAAAATTCATCACAACTGTACCAAACTGCACCAAAACTGCACCGAAATCCATCAAAAACTAGCCACCGAGTTTCAATAAATACCCCCATATATAGGCACTATACCCCCATCCTTGGGGGCAAATGCAGTGGGCGGTATAAGACTCGAACCTATGACCTTCATCTTATGAGTTCCTGTCTTAAAACGTATAGGTTGGAGAGTAAAACTTATCCCGTGAGCTAACCCGACGATGTCGATTTTTGCTAATCCTTTGAACAATATTGTTCGGACATTGTTTCAGGTCGTTAGAAAAATTACCCAGCTTGTTCAATTTTGTCGGAATATATTCTAAGATGATTTGTATCACGGACACTGACAAGGAAATTTCTGTGATTTGAGTCATATTTGTAGATATAATCATTTATCGTATTTTTTTTGGGATAACCTCATAATAATTACTATATCCCCTGTTTTTGTTTGGATAATATCCCCAGGATGACTATATCGGTAGAACATCTCAAAATTGATTCGGATAATAAGAATATAGTTAAATTATAGTATTTAGATGTTTGGTTAGGCGCAATTTCTCAGGGCTATGAGTTTTCAAAACTGGGCGAATTGCTGCCTTAGGTTACAATAAATGCACCC
>SOIH01000173.1 GCA_004376895.1 Anaerolineales bacterium
TCCAAATACGAAATCGAGTGGTTTCTGAGGGGGAGCCCCCCTTGATTTTTAACAAGTTATGTTGTCGAAAATTCTCCCGCTCTCGACTACTTAACTTTCCCACGTCTCTCACGTTATACAAGGCTCACATGCCCATCACAGAAATTAAAGAAACCTAGTTACCAAGTTAAGGTGTCGAAAAGGAGAAATAAATGTACGAACTGAGATATGACCCACAAATCTGCGAGGAATGTGAAACAGTAGATTGCCTGATGAGATGTCAATATATAAACATCGATCTTGAGGAGGCTAAAAAAGAGCGCCAGAAGATACTCGCCGGGCAAGACTCCCGAGTGCTCCATGAGTGCGCAACATGCTATGCCTGCGAGGAGTACTGCCCTTATGATAACCATCCTTTCTATCTGATCGTTGAGCGTCAGGAACAGCTAGAAACCCGGCCGGTGCCGATTCCGATTGCCAAGCAGCAGATAAAAATGATGGGGCCAAGGGGTCAGATAGTGCCACAAAAGGTCTCTGCGCCTGTTATCAACATGTGTTTTTTCCCCATGCTGACGGGCTCTATACGGGGCAAACTCTTCGAGGGGGCTTCAACAATAGCCGGCAGCGACATCTTCTGCAACATTGTGTGGCTCCATTTTGCAAAAAACTCTATCATCCGCGAACGTCTTCCAAAAATGATTGACAACATCATGAACTACTACCTTAAAGACTCGGGCGTTGACGAAGTGATTTGCTTTCACGACGAGTGCTACGGAACATATACCAAGCTCGCCCCCGCTTTTGGCATTGAGGTTCCATTTAAGACGATCCACTTGTATGAATACCTTACCAAAAGATTGTGGGAACTTAAGGACCACATCAAACCAGTAAATGAAGTAGTGGCATACCAGCGCCCTTGCTCCAACAGGCTCATCCCCGAGACCCAGCACTGGGTGGATGAGATTTTCGAGTTGATAGGTGTAGTGAGACCTGACCGGGAGTATGATAGAGAAAACGCTCTTTGTTGCGGTACCACCATTAGAGCTATGCAGAGGGACGAACTGGCTGACGAGATCCAAAACAAGAACGTCGATGACATGCAGGCCGTGGATGCAAAGTACTGCGTTTTCAACTGCCCGATGTGTTTTATGACCCTGAGGGAGATGGTCGTGGAACGGGGCATGACACCGATCCTGATGAGCGATCTGTGCCAGATCGCATTGGGCGAAAGTCTTTGGGGGTGACGCTATGAAAGACGTATATCAGCAACTTGTTAGTATCGTAGGACCCGCGTATGCATCCAATCATCCTGAGGAGAGGTTTTTCTACTCACGCGACGGCGGAACAATGGAACCACGTGAGCCGGACTTTGTCGTGATGCCCAACACCACCGATGAAGTACAACAGATAATGAAATTGGCTAACGAGAGAGAGATACCGGTCGTCCCCATGGGCGGCGGTTTAGTTTTATCCGGGCTTTCCAGGCCGCTTAAGGGCGGAATCGTTCTTGACATGAAGCGTATGAACCGGATCCTGGAAGTAAACGAGACTAGCCGGTATGTGGTGGTGGAGGCTGGAGCATCCCAGGGGATGTTGCAGGCCTACCTTAAGAAACATCATCCCAAGCTCAAGCACTCCGTACCTGACGCTCCCCCCATCGCCACCATCGCGGGCAACGTGCTTATTCACGGTTCTGGCCACCTTTCTGCCATGGGTGGATTTCATACCGACATGCTAAACGGGTTGGAGGTGGTCCTGCCTACTGGCGAGATCGTGCGCATCGGGTCGTGCTCGACCTCTCCGTACTGGTTCTCCCGGTCCCCCCTTCCCGATCTTTCCGGGCTGTTTTTGGGGTGGGCCGGCACGACTGGAGTGGCAACCAAGTTGGCGATCAAGCTATACCCCAACCGCCCCTTTAATGATGTGATCATCTTCGTTACCGAGGATCCTGAGATTGTCCCGGACGTGATTCATCGGTTATCCGGTGTGGCTGTGGCTGAAGACATCCTTGCCTGGATGACGCCCAAACCGGTATGGGCCCATGGCTTTCAGATGCTCAATGTAAACTACGGGGCGGAGTCGAGGCGAGAGCTTACCTTGAAACGCGACCTGCTCAGGGAGTCTGTTCGCAAGTACATTGACGAAAAAGTCGGAGGTTTCATGCCCCTTCCCCCGGACATGAAAAAGCGTTTTTTAGAGGCACCCGCCTCGACGTTAGCTGTATTTGCCGATGTCAATAAGGGCGGCGGATTTGAGTATGTGGGGGGAATCATGCCCATTGAGCTTTTCCCCGAGGCATACCGCAAGGGACTTGAGATCGCATCGAAGCATGCTGTCACCTATTCCCTAGGAGCGCGCATTATCGGACTAGGCCACTGCATGATGTTCTTCTACGCTTATGCGTTCAACAGGGCAGATGAAGCTGATGTAAAACGGGCCCAGCAGGCGCTGGAGGATACAAACGCGATGGTGTTAGAAATGGGCGGCATACCCTGGAAAGCAGAAGCTCCTGCACAGAAACAGATCATTAACAAAATGCACCCCCCTACTTATGAGCTTATGAATCGCATTAGGGCCGTGCTCGACCCCAAGGGAATCATGAACCCCGGAAACTGGGAGGTGAGCTGATGGAATATGCAGAGATCCTCCACCGTTGTTTTAGATGCGGGTACTGCAAGCTGCCTAGTAGCTACCAGGACTTGAATTGTCCATCTTACTTGAAGTTCCGTTTCGAGACCTACTCGCCAGGCGGCCGTATGTGGCTTCTGCGGGAGTGGCTTGATGGAGGTATTAAAACAAGTGAGCGATTCCAGGAGATACTCTATTCATGCACCGCCTGCGGTAATTGTGTGGAGCATTGCATATTCCCCAAGTTCAAGGCGGACCTGCTAAATGCGTTTATAGCAGGCAGGGTTGAACTGGTAGATAGGGGTGTATTGCCTAGGCTGGTTTCACGCTATTTCAAAGCTATCTACAATTACGGAAACCCCTATAAACTGCTCAAAGAAGAGCGAGGAAAGTGGGCAGAGGGCTTGGACATTGAGATATATAAAGACCATGAGCACCTGTTTTATGTCGGCTGTGCTGGGTCACATGATGAACGCGGCCAAAAAATGACAAGAGCTGTGGCGAGCCTTATGAAAATATTGGATGTGTCTTTTGGAATACTTGGGGCGGACGAGAGCTGTGATGGTAATGAAGTCAGGGTCATGGGAGAAGAAGGTCTATTCGAGCACCTAGCCAAGCAAAACATTGAAACATTCCAAAAGGCTGGAGTTAAGAAAATAATCACCCTCTCGCCTCACGCCTACCACGCCATGAAGAACTATTATCCTTCCTTTGGAGGCAGTTTCCAGGTTCTTCACTACACTCAGATACTTGCCAGCCTTATTGGTAAAGCAGGTTTTGCCAGGCCGAGCAGGCCGCTAAAGGTCACCTTCCACGACCCATGTTACCTTGGGCGTCACAACAATGACTACTTTACGCCTAGAGTTGTGCTTGGCGCTATTCCAGGGGTTGAGATTGTGGAGATGGATCGGTCCAAAGTGGATTCGCTCTGCTGCGGCGGAGGCGGCGGCAACTTCTACACCGATATACTGGGTGGTGGGCCTGACAGTTCTTCAAGGGTTAGGGCTAGGGAGGCGGCTGGGACTGGCGCAGAGGTCCTCGCAGTTGCATGTCCAAAATGCGCCAAGATGCTCGAGGATGCCATCAAGGCGGAGGATATGGAGGAAGAATTGCGGGTAATGGATTTGGCGGAGATTCTCATCGAGAGATTGGTGCAAGCCAATGAAGAAAATGAGACTGCAACATCCGTTTCTCGCTAAGTGATTTTCTCCGAGAATAGGGAATACGTCGCCTCACCGATTTCCGCATCACACAGACATTACACCCAAATCGCAGATATTGCAAAATCCATTGCCGATTATTACAATAACATCGGTCGAGGGTCCTGGTGATGACTCCTTGACTAGTCGAAATTGAGGAGCGATAAGGACACCAAGTCA
>SOIH01000249.1 GCA_004376895.1 Anaerolineales bacterium
AAGGAGGGTTATAATGCTGAAAGAATTGGTATCAAAAAACAGAAGCTATCGTCGATTTTATCAAGATGTTGCCATCGAGCTTGAGACACTCAGAGAGCTTGTTGACCTTGCCAGACTCACTGCATCAGCAGCGAATATGCAACCGCTCAAGTATATCCTTTCCTGTAATCCCGAAAAGAACGCTTTGATATTTCAACATCTGGGTTGGGCTGCTTATCTCAAAAACTGGACAGGTCCTGTGGAAGGGGAAAGGCCATCTGCCTATATCGTTATCCTTAAAGACAACGACATCAAATCGCCATTACCTGACTATGATTGCGGAATTGCCGCTCAAAACATCCTTTTGGGGGCAACTGAAAAGGGTTTCGGCGGGTGCATGATCTACAGTGTGCAGAGAGACAAGCTTCAGGAGGCCTTAAAAATACCCACGCGCTATGAGATACGCCTTGTCTTAGTCCTCGGCAAACCGAAAGAAACGGTGAAAATCGAGCCACTCGGGCTGGATGGGGACATAAAGTATTGGCGCGACAGTGAAGCTGTACATCACGTGCCAAAAAGGGCCTTGGACGATATTATCATCGGATAAATTGCTCTACAAATGCCAGATCCCACCCTTCCAAGCCGTCAGTAAACAGAGAGGATATTTGAAAGGTGCCAACGAAAATCGATTTCAAAAAACAGCTCAAGCATCTCTACAATCCGTCATCCAAGCAGGTCACGGTAGTGGATGTGCCCGAACTCAATTTTCTCATGATCGATGGTGAAGGAGATCCAAACACCTCTGAAGCGTATCAAGATGCAATAGAAACGCTCTTCGCGGTATCTTATGCGCTGAAGTTCGCGATTAAGAGAGGTGAATCTGGTATTGATTTTGCAGTTATGCCACTCGAAGGCCTGTGGTGGGTTGAGGATATGACACAGTTCAGCATGGAAAACAAGGACGCATGGAAGTGGACAGCCATGATCATGCAACCAGCGTATGTAACTCAGCAGTTGGTTGAGGAGGCAGTAAAACAGGTAGAGAAAAAGAAGGGCCTTCCATCACTGTCAGATATGCGATTTGAGGCCTTTCATGAGGGAACGGCAGCACAGATTATGTATTTTGGCCCCTATTCTGAGGAGGCACTAACCATCGATAAGATCCACGGTTTCATCAGAGACCAAGGGTACCGGTTACGAGGAAAACACCACGAGATCTATTTGAGCGATCCAAGGAGGACAGCACCACATAAGCTCAAGACGATTATCAGGCAACCCTTTGAATAGCATTTGAAGCGGATTTGGACTGCATTTTGCATATCCATGTTTCTTAAGATACAGGGGCAAAAACCAGAAAGAGGAGAAAACAAGCATGAGAAAGATAAGCCTAGTGAGCATCGTATTCACCGTGGGAGTTGCCTTATCCATTCTTGCAACCCCCGTCGACGCTCGAATCAAGATGGTGGCACTCCCTGAACGCGGAACCACCATCATTCGTCTCGATAACCCACAAGCAACCCTGATCGAGGAGGAACGGGTCCTCACCCTGCAGAAAGGACTCAACAAAGTGGACTTTTCCTGGAAAGGGGTGAACATCGATGCAGACTCGATCCGGCTGACCATCCTCACCAGTCCAGACAAGGTCAGCCTGCTCAGCGTAAGCTATCCTCCTAATGAGGCTGCACTGGTGTGGGAAATCTCAAGTGCCGAGGCCTCAGAGGTCACGGTGCGAATTAGCTATCTGCTCTCGTATATCGATCGGTTGACCACCTACAAGGCAGTTGCCGACAAAGAGGAAACAAAGGTAAATCTGAAGAGTTTCTTGGTGCTCCGCAATTTTTCGGGTGAGGATTTCGTAAATGCCCATGTACTCCTGGACAGCGGCCAGTCCTCTGAGCTGAGTATCAGCCACGAAGAGACCAAACAGCTCCTCTTCTTGAATAAAGATGGGGTGCCTATCGAAAAGATATGGACCTTTGATGCCCGCAAACTTCCCTGGGATCCAGAAAAGTTGCGTACCAATGTGGGCATACCCGTAACGTACCGGATTAAGAACGCTGTAACAGCTGGCCTTGGTCTGTTCCCCCTTTCAGAGGGGAAGGTACGGGTCTTTCAAGAGGATGGGTATGGAAGCACCATCTTCCTGGGAGAAGACGCCACCACGGTGGTGCCGGTGGGAGAAAAAATGGAGGTGTATATCGGGGACAGCCGTGACATTGTCGTAACTCAGCGCAAGATGCGAGATGAACGTATCAATGTACGTCGCAACAAAAAGAACCGCATCGTCCTCTACGACACAGATGAAGTGATCAAGGCAACCATCGAGAATTTCAAAGACAAACCAGCCATGCTCACCATGATTCAACACATTCCCGGGCAATGGGACATGGAACAGTGCACCCTGAAATACAAGCGGAAAGACGCCTACACCCTGGAATTCGAGATCGCCCTACCAGGTCACGGTAAGACGGAACTCTCGATGCACTACCATCGCCGAAACGTTCGCCCATAGGAGATGATACCATGACACGGAAACTGATACTTTTCGCAACCATCGCATTACTGCTGGGATATAACCTTGCCTCGGCCAAGGTGGACTTAGTTATCCTCCCAAAACGCGACACCGTGCAATTGACTATCTATAACTCAGCCGACCTGACCCTGGTAAGAGAAAGACGGGCCCTCACACTAAAGAACGGCCTCAATCGCCTCCAATTCTCGTGGGCGAACACGCTCATCGACCCCACGAGTCTGGATATGTTGCCTGTACTTGACGCTGATAAGATCGATATCCTTGATCTCACCTTTCCTCCCCGGGTGCGCAACCTGGGTCTGTGGCACGTCCGGAGCCAGATCAGTGGAAAGGTACCGGTAGAAATCACGTACCTCACCAGCGGCCTTTCATGGCGTGCCTTCTATATGGGGACGCTGAGCAGGGATGAGAAAGTCATGCGCTTGCATGGCTACGTGCGGGTAACGAATAAGAGTGGTGAAGGTTATGAAAACGCCCAGGTCCGAATGATCGTCGGGAAGATACATCTCATCGATCGAATTGTCGATCTGGCCCGCAGGCAATATCCATTCGGCCGTCCTGGTCCACCAGGAGTGCCCAAAGGAAGAATACCTGCTCCTGAAGCAGAAATGGCGAAGGTCAAGCGCCAGGTTATGAAAGCAGAAGAAGTAATGCTGGCCAGGCCCAAGGAGATCAAAAAGGAGGGGCTCAGCGAGTATTTCCTGTACACGATTGAGGGAACGGAGACCATTCCCCACGGATGGTCGAAACGGTTGCCCAGCTTTGCCGTTGATGAGGTTCCCGTTGTCAACCTCTATAAGTATGAAGAGGAACGGTATGGCAACCAAGTCGTCCGTTTCCTGAGCTTTAAGAATGATGAAGAGCACAACCTGGGCAACACCCCGATTCCTGGAGGCACCCTGCAAGTATACCGCGATGTCGGCGAATCGGCTCATCTTTCCTACGAGGGGCGGTCCCGTTTCAAGTACATTCCCGTAGATGAAGATGTAGAGCTGAGTCTTGGTTCTGTTACCAACGTGATCGTAAAGCCCACGCTCATGGATTACAGAACTGACCGATACCTCTTTCACAGTAAAGGGAATATCAGCGGTTGGGATGAGATCCGTGAGTTCGAGATAGAGGTTAAGAACACCCGCGAGGTCCCTGTGAAGGTAGAGATAACGCGCAATTTCAAGACCCCATCCTGGGATTTTACAAAGACCGGGGATTTCGACACCTTTGAGAAGGTAGACCTTGACACGGTCAAGTTCACCCTGATGCTGAACGGGCATGAAACAAAGAAGTTTCGTTACGTCTTAACCACGCATCACGGACGGCGAGCAGATTAAAAGGCATCTTGTTGGAGCAGAATACCGCATAACGACCCGCTTGTATTTCCCTCAAAGTCGGCCTTGTCTCACCAGAGAAATTACCGGGTAACAGGAGGTCAGCTCTTTCCCTCCT
>SOIH01000224.1 GCA_004376895.1 Anaerolineales bacterium
CCATTTTACCCGCAAAATACTGCGCTAATGTGTTTTGCTGGCGAGCGCTGAGGTGGCGGGCGCTGGTATAATCGATCTATGCCAGAGCGAGAGCGACTCTATCGGGCGGAAGGGATCGTGCTGAGCCGAAAAGATTTTGGCGAGGCGGATCGCTTGTTAACCGTCTTCACCCGAGAGTATGGGAAATTAAAACAAATCGCGAAGGGTGTTCGTCGGCCAAAATCGCGCAAAGCCGGTCATCTTGAGCTTTTTACGCGCGTTCAGCTGCTCGCTGCCCGTGGGCGTGAGTTAGATGTCATCACGCAGGTTGAGGCGATAGAAACCTACCCGCAGTTGAGCAAGGACCTACAGCTTATTGGCCAGGCCTCCTATATTCTGGAATTGGTCAAGCATTTTGCAGTGCAAGGGGAGGTAAACCGCGAGCTCTACCGTCTCCTTGTTGAGACGCTTGGGCGGCTAAACTCGGGTGATCCATCGTCCAAAGTCACCCGTTACTTTGAACTCCGTCTTCTGGAACTGGCTGGTTATCGTCCCGAGTTGTTTCGCTGTGGTCATTGCCAGTTGGAGATCAGACCAGAGGCGCAATTCTTCTCCTATATCGATGGAGGCGTTCTCTGTCCGAATTGCGGTCGGGAGCAGAAGGGTGTTCGCCCAATCACGCTGGCAGCTTTGAAGGTTATGCGTCACTATCAACGGAACCCTTTTTCGATCGCCTCAACTGCCCGGATTCAAATAAAGGTTCATCAAGAACTGGATCACCTGATGGAAGGCTTTTTCATTTATCTCACAGAACACAAGCTGAATTCACCGCGTTTTCTGCGACGAATTAACCAGAATTCCATCATAACCCTGGAAGAAGACAAGATCGCGTAGGAGAGGAAATATTTTGACCAATCAATCCAAAACAACGCTGCAGGAAGTAATTATGAAGCTGCAGGAATTCTGGGCCGACCAAGGATGCATTATTTGGCAGCCATACCATACCGAGGTTGGCGCCGGCACGATGAACCCTGCCACTTTTTTACGCGTCCTCGGACCTGAGGATTGGTGGGTTGCATACGTAGAACCATCGATTCGCCCCACAGACAGCCGCTATGGAGAAAATCCAAATAGGTGGGGGCATTACTATCAATTCCAGGTCATCCTGAAACCGGATCCGGGGAATCCACAAGAGCGATACCTTGACTCACTCATCGCTTTGGGCATCGACCCGGCCAAACACGATATCCGTTTTGTCGAAGATAATTGGGAGCAGCCAGCGCTCGGCGCCTGGGGACTGGGCTGGGAAGTCTGGATGGACGGACAGGAAATCACACAGTATACGTACTTCCAGCAAGCTGGAGGGAAGACTCTCGACCCGGTCTCTGTGGAAATCACATATGGTCTTGAACGGATCGTGTTGGCGCTCCAATCGATTGAGAGTTTCATTGACATACAGTGGAATGAGCATCTGACTTATGGCGATATCCTCCTTCAACCTGAGCGCGAGTACAGCCGCTACAATTATGAAGTTGCCGATGTCGAGCGGTTACGAACGATGTACGATGAGTTCGAAGCGGAGGCGAACGCATGCCTTGATGCGGGTTTGGTTTTCCCCGCCCACGATTACATCTTGAAGTGTTCACATACCTTTAATCTGCTGGACGGGCGCGGGGCGGTCGGTGTGACCGAGCGTGCGGCACTCTTCGGACGTATGCGAGAGCTCGCTCGACGCGTGACAGATCGCTACCTCGAAGAGCGGGAGAGCGCCGGCTTCCCTTGGCGATCTCGTTGGCAGGTTGCACTTCCTGAAGTTCCCTCAGTCGAACCAAGCACAGCGCCGTCTGAGCCCGCACCATTTCTTCTCGAGATCGGCACCGAGGAGCTCCCAGCAAACGATCTGGCATCAGCTCTCTCTCAGCTAGAACAGGGTTCCAGGAAGATGCTCGAAGAGAGCCGTTTGCATTATCAGAATCTCAAGGTGCTTGGGACGCCACGTCGGCTGGTGCTCTATGTTGAGGGTCTGGCACCGGCTCAGGAGGAGCGAACCACACTCGAGAAAGGACCACCTGTTGATCGGGCTTTCGATGCTGAGGGGAAGCCGACGAAAGCCGCGCAGGGCTTCGCGCGCAGCAAGGGCGTCAGCCTGGATGCGCTTAAGCGAGAGGAAATTGATGGGGGCGTCTATGTTGTTGCAGAGGTGCAACAAATGGGTGAACCCGCCGATCAGGTTCTCGGTGAGAAGATCCCTGACCTTATCGATGGCATTCGATTTGAGAAATCCATGCGTTGGAATCAAACCCAGGTGGCGTTCTCTAGGCCCATCCGCTGGCTGCTGGCGCTGCATGGTGAACATGTTGTGCCCTGTGAGTACGCTGATTTGTCGACAGGCAGAACGACACGTCTGCTACGCTTCCAGGCGACAGAAAGTACAACGATTCAAGATGCTGCGGATTACTTGCGGGTCATGAATGAGGGTGGAATTCTGCTCGATGTAGATGAGCGCAGGCACCGTATCCAGAAGGAGATAACACGTCTGGCACAAGAAGTGGGTGGCGAAATCGTCGACGCCCCCAATCTCCTAGCTGAGGTGACGAATCTCGTTGAAATGCCGACCGCATTCCGCGGCGAATTCGATAAAGAATTCCTGGAGCTGCCGCGGGAAGTGCTCATCTCCGTAATGAAGAAACATCAGCGATATTTTCCGATTGAGAAAAAGGGCACATTGCTGCCCTACTTTATCAGTGTGCGCAACGGTGGTGAGGCGCACCTGAATACCGTTACTAAAGGGAACGAGAATGTCATCCGAGCTCGTTTCGCCGATGCAGCGTACTTCGTGAAGAAAGACCTCACGCTTCCGCTAGAATCCTATTTGCCAAAACTGAGTACCCTGACCTTCGAATCGAGCTTGGGGTCGATGCTGGATAAAGTCTCGCGCATCGAAAAACTGACGGCTACTGTTGGCGAGATGCTGGGGCTCGACAAAAAAGCGATCGCTGTCGCTCAGCGAGCGGCGCATCTGTGCAAAGCGGATCTTGCTACGCAGATGGTGATTGAAATGACAGCGCTACAAGGCGAGATCGGACGGGTGTATGCTCTCGAAAGCGGTGAACCTGAGGGAGTCGCCGACGCGATTCTGGAACATTACCTGCCACGCTCTGCTAAAGACCGCCTTCCGGAGACGGATGCGGGGCTCGCAGTCGGGTTGGCGGATCGCCTTGATACACTCATTGGACTAATCGCAGCCGGATACAAACCAACGGGGGCGCGGGATCCATTTGCCCTGCGTCGTACAGCAATTGGTCTAGTCCATGTGTTGATTGTGCGTAATATCTCGATGGATCTGCGTGTTGCAATCGACGCCGCTAAGGAGCATTTGCCCATCCAAGCGTCGGAAGATACTGTCCAGGAATGCCTAGAATTCATTACGACACGGTTACAAGCCCATCTGCTTGCAGAGGGGAAGCCGCACGACGCGATCGAGGCAGTCCTGGCGGAACAGGCCTATGATCCCACCCATGCGGCAGGTGCGGTGGAAAAGCTGAAGGGCTGGCGGGAGCGAGATGATTGGCCTGAGATGCTGCAAGCTTATGCGCGTTGTGCTCGCATAACTCGCGGCGAAGAAGAAATATTTACCGTCCGCCCAGAAATACTTGAAGAGGATGCAGAGAAGGAACTCTTCGCGGCGGTTCTCGGTGCTGAACGTGTTGATCGAAAGGTGGGATCAATCGACGATTTCTTCACGATGTTTCAATCGCTTGTCCCGGTCATAACGCGTTACTTTGACGATGTTCTCGTCATGGCCGAAGAGCCAGAGCTTCGTAGTAACCGGTTGGGCACGATCCAACGCGTTGTGAAGTTGGCACATAATGTGCTGGATCTCTCCAGATTGGAAGGCTTTTAGCGGATTTCGTTTGAAGCAGGCAAACAGATCTCAGCCCATCGGCCTCAAAGGGTTTGAGGCGGGAAGATGTGAACCTCCTGCGCATGCTCCCGGTAAAAATTTTTGAGAATGAGGTCCTGTTGTCAATGGTTTCTCTGAAAGTTTAGATTCTAGGGTGAGCTGACCCCCTGGATGCCCCATACTGGGGTTGGGGATAATGCATTGCTCACTACAAATGACGCGGCTATAATCGTCTGTCGCGGGCGTTAGCGCTGTCTCTCAAGGAATGGGCTACCCTCCACACGGGTTTAAGTCATGCATTTCGCAGCGGAGGGGATGTCCCTTTAATCCATCTCACCATTCAATCATTCCAGCGTCATCGAAAAGAGACAGATCTGGCAAGTCGGAACATTCAAGAAGCCATTCACGTTTAGTTTGGGTGAGGTCGGTTGGAATGCCCTCATTAGATGCAATGGGAACTAGAGGCTGATGGGCGTTATCGACGAAGTCAAAGATCGCATCGATATCGTCGACCTGGTCGGCGAATCGGTAAAACTCAGGAAGTCCGGGAAGAATTACACGGGCTTTTGCCCATTCCATCCTAATAAACGGACTCCTGCGTTTGCCGTCTTTCCAGATAGTGGGACATGGCGGTGTTTCGGCGCATGCAGCGAGGGTGGCGATATATTCAGTTATGTAATGAAGAAAGAGGGCTGGGACTTCTCCGAGACCTTGGCCTATCTCGCCGAGCGTGCAGGCGTAGAGCTAGTACCACACACACCGGAGCAAGAGGCGGAGGATGAAAGTCGCCAGAGATTGCATGAACTGCTCGACGCAACGGTCACCTTTTTCCGTCACCAAATGTTTTCGACAGCCGCAGGAGAACCCGCCCACGCCTATCTTCGTGATCGTGGCATAAGTGATGCAACACTGGAGACGTTTGAGGTTGGGTATGCGCCCGATTCTTGGGACGTGACAATGAAGCATCTCATCGAACGGGGTTTCCAGGAACGCGACCTTGTGGATGCAGGAGTAGTTTCTGAACGTGAATCGGGTGGTCTTTTCGACCGCTTTAGAAATCGAGTCATGTTCCCGATACGCGATGTGCGTGGCCGCATGGCGGGCTTTGGTGCGAGGGTTCTTGATCCCGAAGCTATTCCCAAGTATCTGAACTCACCGCAAACCTCGATCTTCGATAAAGGACGGCTCCTGTATGGGCTGGATAAATCCCGACAGGATATCCGGAAGCTGGATCAGGCGGTCATTGTTGAGGGTTACATGGATGTCATCGGATTGCATCAAGCCGGTTTTTGTAACGCGGTATCTCCAATGGGCACGGCGCTCACAGAGAGCCAACTTCGCTTATTGAAGCGTTACAGCCGGCGGATTGTCCTGGCACTGGATGCTGATACGGCTGGAAGCCAGGCAACTTTACGCGGTCTGGATATCGCTCGTGAGACGCTCGATCGGGAAGCCGATCCGGTTTTTAATGCTCGGGGGTTGGTCCGTCACGAAGGCCGGCTGGATGCGGATCTGCGGATTGTCACCCTGCCGCAGGGTTTGGATCCGGACGAGGTCGTTTTAGACAATCCAGAAGCCTGGACGGGACTGCTTGAAGGTGCGCAGACGATTGTGAATTACGTGCTCGATGTTGCGACTGCAGCGCGCGATATTGAAGATCCCAAAGCGAAAGCAGAGATCGCCCGCCAAGTACTGCCACTGATCGAAGATGTTGCCGATCCTGTCGAGCGGGAAGTGTATCGTCAAAACCTCGCTCGACGGTTGAAAGTGGACGAACGTGCGTTGCTCCAGTGGCGAAAAACGAAACCCCGACGCAGCCGGCGTCCACCTCAGGTTGTGAGTGAAGCAGAGGAGAAACCCACTGGTTTCTCTCCTTCAAGTGCGGTAGAAAGCTTCTGCCTGGCTGTGCTGTTAGATCACCCCGAACTGCTTTATCGTGTAGACCGGGAATTCCAGGCGTTGGAGATCGAACGTTCATCGAATCAGGATTTTTCGAGCACCGAGTACCAGATGATTTTTAAAGTAATTCGCTCTGCACTTGGTCAGCATGAAGAAGAGCCGGTTCACTATTGGCAGAATAATCTCGAGCCTCAACTGTATTCCATAGCGGAGACGTTGATAGATGAGTTTGGTAATATTGATATCCTACAACAGAAGGTCATAAATGAAGTGATTGCCAACTTCTTTCGTTTACGCAAGCGGTGGCTTGAATCAGAACTCACGCATATAAGATTCCAGCTTGAAACCTTGCAGGAGCAGTCGCCATCGGAAGATGCTGACCAACGGGAGCAAATTTGGCAGCTTACCCGAGCGGTCCAGCGCTTGGCAGATATTGAGAGGCGTTTGGATCGTGTGCTTTCACGTCATGGCGGACCGATTTCAACTACAGCTGTCCTTTAGAGGTTAAGCCGAGTGAAGAAAAAGAAGAAAGTGAAGCAGGAAGAAGAACTTTCATCCCCAATGGTTCCTGATAAGGTTCTTCACGAGGACGTGAAGGACCCTATTGACGTCGTTGATGGGGAAGCAATTGCAATCGAACCTGATTTGACGGAAGAGAAAGTAAAAAAAGTTAAGAAAGCGGAGGAAGAACAGGCGCTTGAACGAATATCAATTAGTCTGGAACTTAGCGATGATCCTGTAAGGCTATACCTGAAGGAAATTGGTCGTGTAGACCTGCTGAACACAGACCAGGAATTATGGCTCGCGGTGCGGATGAATGCTGTGCGGCAGTTGGAGATATTAAGGACCGGTCGGGCATCGCGAGGGAAAAAAGATGAGGAATTGATCGCCGTCTATTTAACCCTCTACGATGATATGAGGACGGCGTGGAAACGCGTCAAGGAAGATGCGCACCGGATGAAGCAAGCGCAGCCTGATCTTCATCTCATCCTTGAGGAAGCGCGTCAATTACGCCAGACATGGGCATCAGATTCGATTTCGTACATCCGTGCATGGCTGAGTAATGATATGTGGGGAACGGATCCAGCCTGGGAACTGGTAGCTCTCAACGCATTAACTATATTCTTAGCTTTCTATGTATTCCCGCCTGATAGCCAATCCCGAATGGCTGAGCGATTTAATCAGGGAAAAAACCTACCCATCAAGCGCACTTTTAAAAATTGGCTTCCTGATCCGAATGATCTGCGTGAGGACATGAGGCACATCAAGGACCTGGCGGAAGAAGCGCAGGCCGCGCTTATTCGCGCCAATCTTCGCCTGGTTGTGAGTGTGGCGAAGCGTTATATGGGACGCGGGATTGCTTTCTTGGATCTCATTCAGGAAGGCAATATCGGTCTACTTCGAGCTGTTGAGAAGTTCGACCCGGCGAAGGGCTATAAATTTAGCACGTACGCAACGTGGTGGATCCGGCAGGCGATCAGCAGAGCGATCGCGGATCAAGCTCGCACGATTCGCATTCCGGTGCATATGGTTGAGACCATCAACAGACTGGTTCGTATTCAACGCAAGATGACCCAGGAACTTGGCAGGGATCCAAGCTCGGAGGAGCTAGCGCTGAAGATGGATCTCTTGGAGCCTGAAGAGGTAATACTGATCAATGCAGCATTATCAGAAGGCGAACTGATGGATCCTGCCCTCGAGCGCAAGTGGAAGAGGGCTGCCGCCAAAGTCCGACGGATTATCCGTATTGCCCAGGAGCCGATGTCGCTGGAAACCCCGGTGGGAGCAGAAGAAACCAGTCAACTCGGTGACTTTATTGAAGATGAGACAATGCCCGAGCCGGTAGATGCGGCAGCGCGGGTATTATTGAAGGAGCAAGTACAGAACGCGCTATCGGTCCTTACCGAACGTGAACGCCAGGTACTCGAGATGCGCTTTGGGCTGAGGGATGGCAAGGATTACACTTTAGAAGAAGTTGGAAAACACTTCCAGGTGACGCGTGAACGGATACGCCAGATCGAAGCCAAGGCGCTGCGCAAGCTGCGGCACCCAACGCGCAGCCGCCACTTGCGAGATTATCTCTCCTAAAGCTTTTTATAGGATCGCATATCTTTTATTAAACAAAAACCTCCCGCAGCTCTAGACCTGCGGGAGGTTTATATTATCCAACATGCGGGACTTCTAGGATGCGTTTGAATCTATCTCAGTCGTACTCCCGAAGTCTCTAAGAATGAAGGAGCATGAGGTTTTCGGGAGCTAATTGTGCAATCTGTCACAAAGTTTGATGTCAGATTTCCTCCGATACCCCCTCCGATTTGTTCCGCCTATGCCCTTGTGATAGAATGTGCATGTTGTGCCGGTTTGGATGTTTTCGAGCCGGTCACAAATTCGTTTCCCCTGAGGGCTGGATGCCTGGTGAATATCTCCCCATCGCTGTTCTTATCATCCTGGCGACCGGCCTGGCTTTTTTAGTTGTTATCCTCGGTCATCTCTTCGGACCACGACGACCAAACCCTATAAAAGCAGAACCCTACGAATCAGGAATGCGACCTTACGGCCCAGGCCGACGACGCGTCTCGGTCCATTTTTACCTGATCGCGGTCCTTTTTATTCTCTTCGATATTGAAATTGTGTTCCTTCTGCCCTGGGCAGTAGTGCTCCGTGAAATCAAGATGGTTGGTTTGATCGAGATGGCTGTCTTCATGCTGGTACTGTTGGTTGGTTTGATCTACGCTTGGAAAACGGGAGCGTTGGAATGGGAATAGAGACCAAGCTAGGTAATTTAGGGTTTGTTACGACAACGCTCGAGAAAGTGGTGAACTGGAGCCGGGTACGGGCGATGTGGCCGGTGTTGTTCGGCTTAGCCTGCTGTGCGATCGAGATGATGGTTGCACAATCCTCGGATTATGATATGAGCCGCTTCGGGATGGAATTAATGCGCGCCAGCCCGCGGCAGAGCGATTTGATGATCGTTGCCGGTCGGCTCACGCGCAAGATGGCTCCGGTTCTTCGCCGGATCTACGATCAAATGCCGGAACCGAAGTATGTCATAGCTTTGGGTGATTGCAGCTCGTGCGGGGGCATTTTTAATAATTACGCTATCGTCCCTGGCGTGGATGAGATTGTCCCGGTTGATGTTTATGTCGCCGGATGCCCACCTCGCCCGGAAGCGTTGATTCACGGCATCCTCACTCTTTACGATAAGGTTGAGAACCAGAAAGTTAAGGATTGGGCTTGATCGTCGGTGATGTTCACCGATCGAAGGGCTGCTCTGCTTGGACACTAGTTTATTCGTGCCTGTCCGAACCGGTACCGATCAAACAGAGGTAGTTTACGAATGACTGTCGTTGAAAAAGCCGTAGCGAAATTGAAGCGAGAGCTTGGTGAAAGCATCACGGTTGATGAGCCATTCCGGGGACAAACTTCAATGACTCTGGATCGCGAAGTTATCGTTACCGCATGCCAGATGCTGCGAGATGATCCCGATCTGGATTTCAACTTTCTCGCAGCGCTAACGGCCGTGGATTACTGGCCTTCCGAACCTCGTTTTAAGATTGTCTATCAACTATATAGTTTGGCGAATAAGGAATTCATCGGCCTTCGTGTTCTACTAAGCGGTGAATCACCCGAAATCTCAACTATAGAAAACATCTACCCGAATGCGAATTGGCATGAGCGCGAAGTTTTCGATATGTTCGGCGTGACGTTTAAGGATCATTCCGATCAACGCCGCATCATCATGCCTTACGACTGGGAGGGACATCCTCTGCGCAAAGATTATCCACTTGGTTATGAGGAGGTCCAGTTCACCTTTAATTTCGACGAGATTGATAAACGCAAACCGTATGCGAAAGAATAGCCGGGAGCCCTCAATACGAGGATCGTAGGAATGTCGGAACAGAACGTAGAGATCACAGTAGACGAACTTCGGCACCTAGTCTCAGACCGGGCGCTAGAAGGCGAGACCATGCTGCTGAACATGGGACCCCAGCATCCCAGCACTCATGGGGTATTGCGGCTCCTGTTAGAGCTCGATGGTGAGCGTATCGTCTCTTGTGTCCCTGATATTGGGTTTCTGCATACGGGGATTGAAAAGAACATGGAAGCCAAAGCGTACGAAAAAGTTTTGGTGATGACTGATCGCATGGATTATCTCAATAACCTGGGCAATAACCTGTGCTACTGCCTGGCAGTTGAGAAGCTGGTCGATCTGGATGTCCCTGAACGGGCGATGGCGATCCGGGTCCTGCTCGTCGAACTGCAGCGCATCGCCTCACACCTCGTTTTCCTGGCGACACATGGCCTCGATACGGGCGCGATGTCTATATTCCTGTACTGCTTCCGCGAGCGTGAGGTCATCCTGGATATTTTTGAGATGTGTTCTGGAGCGAGGATGATGACCTCCTTCTTCAGACCTGGTGGTCTATGGCGGGATGTCCCCGATGGGTTTGAGGAGACGGTGCGTTCTTTCATTGAATACTTCCCGAAGCGGATCAAGCAGTATGAAGATCTTCTAACCAAGAATCCGATTTATACCCATCGAACGAAGGGAATTGGCGCCATCTCCAGTGAAGAGGCGCTTAAGTGGGGGCTGACAGGACCTCAATTGCGAGCGACTGGATTGGCGTGGGATTTGAGAAAATCGAACCCCTATAGCGGATATGAGCGCTATGATTTTGATATCCCTGTCGGGGTAAATGGAGATACATACGACCGTTATACCGTCCGTATCGGCGAGATGCGCCAATCGCTGCGGATTGTCGAACAGGCTCTGGATACTCTCCCAGGTGGACCTGTTCGCAGTGACAATCGTAAGTTCGTGCCTCCGCCGCGGTCCGAATTAAGCCACAGTATGGAAGCTGTTATCCATCATTTCAAATTGTGGACTGAGGGCTTTTCCGCACCCAAAGGATCTGTTTTCGTCGCCATAGAATCTGCGCGCGGGGAGTTGGGGTGCTACCTGGAAGGGGACGGCGGACCGAAGCCCTACCGAGTGCATTTCCGAACGCCGAGTTTTGCGACCCTGCAAACGCTGCCAATGCTCTGTAAGGATCACCTTGTTGCAGATGTTGTTGCAATCATCAGCAGTCTCGACCCGGTGTTAGGAGATTCAGATCGGTAAAAGGTGGATCAAAACGAAAGACGCAACTATCTTGCGCGTCTGAAAACACACAACTGACTTGAATGGATTTGAAGAGCCGATACCATGAGTGAAGCTATTGCGAATCAGGAGCTCATGCATTGCTGGTAAATAAGTACCCCAAAGAGATCGATCGAATTCTCGACAAATTCCCGCCGGAGCGGAAGCGCGCAGCAGCGCTGCCGCTGCTCTACCTTGCGCAGCGGGAATACGGCCATGTTTCAAAGGAAGCGATTCGAGAAGTCGCCGGTATCTTGGATGTCGATCCAACACAGGTCGGAGGCCTTGTTGGCTTTTATTCACTCCTCCACGCCAAGCCCGGTGGGAAATATCGCATTCAGGTTTGTACGGATCTCCCTTGTGCATTGCGCGGCGCGGAGGAATTCGCTGAGGAGTTATGCGATAACCTGCGGATTAAAATGGGCGAGACGACAGAAGATGGTTTGATCACGGTCGAAGAAGTCAAGTGCCTGGCCGGTTGTGATAAAGCACCGATGTTTCAACTTCAGGCGCCGGATGGAATCAATTACTTTGAAAACCAAGATCTCGAATCGGCCCTGGAACTGATCGAGGAACTTCGACAGAGGGGTGACGATGCCTGAACATATCTTGTTGCGGCACCGGGACATCCCCGATATCGCGGATCTCGATGTATATCTGAAGCACGATGGATTTAAAGCGTTCGAAGACGTCGTTAAAAATCAAACCCCTGAGCAAGTGATTGAAACTGTAAAAACAGCGAATTTGCGCGGCCGCGGCGGCGCTGGATTCCCGGCGGGTGTCAAGTGGAGTTTCCTCACCCCCGGTGTTTTCCCTCGCTATGTCGTTGCCAATGCGGATGAGTCAGAACCCGGCACGTTTAAAGACCGCGAGATTATGGAGGGCAACCCCTACCAATTTCTCGAGGGCGTCGCTATTTGCTCGTACGCCGCGCAAGCCAATACTGCTTACATCTACTGCCGCGGAGAATTTTGGGACCTAGCGCAAGAACTTGAAGGCAAGATTGAAGCTCTAAATAAACGCGGCCTTCTGGGCGAAGATCTTTTCGATACGGACTACAGTTTGAGAATCTACGTCCATCTTGGCGCTGGCGCTTATATCTGTGGAGAAGAGACTGCGCTGCTGTCATCTATGGAAGGGGATATCGGGCATCCACGGCTGCGCCCGCCATTCCCTGCGGCTGAGGGACTCTTTGCAAAACCCACGGTTATAAACAACGTTGAGACTCTAACTAACCTGCCTCCTATTATCAATAAAGGGGCGGATTGGTACCGCTCAATCGGTACGGAGAAGAGCACCGGACCTAAAATCTTTTCCCTTTCGGGTCACGTGGAACGTCCGGGCAATTATGAGCTTCCATTCGGGACTACTTTCCGTGAACTCATTTTCGAGCACGGCGGTGGGATTCGCGACGGGAAGGCGATCAAAGGGATCCTGCCAGCAGGCGCATCAGCGCCGCTACTGCCAGCAACGGACGAAGTCCTGGACACGCCGATGGATTATGAATCCGTGCCGAAGGTGGGATCGCAGCTTGGCTCAGCCTCGGTCATCGTGCTTGACGAGACTGTCGATATTGCCTGGATGGCATATAAGACCACAAGCTTCTTTAAGCACGAATCGTGTGGGAAATGCGCTCCTTGTCGTGAGGGCACATATTGGATGTATCACATACTGAATCGTTTTCAGAACGGCAACGCAGCACCCACGGATATCGATCTATTAAATCGAGTTGCTCTTGGAATCCAGGGGAAGTGTTTCTGTGCGCTGGGCGAATTTTCGATCACACCGGTAGTTGCCGGTATTGAGCATTTCAGAAGCGATTTCGAGGCCCTCACCGGGGATGGGAAATGAGCGAAGAGCTGGTACAGCTGAAGATCGACGATATTGACGTTCGTGTCCCCAAGGGCACGCTGGTTGTCAATGCTGCAAAGCAAGCAGGGATTGAAATCCCGGTCTTTTGCCATCACCCAAAGATCGAGTCAGTCGGCATGTGCCGGATGTGCTTGGTTGAAATTGGAACCCCGAAGCGCGATCGCAGCACCGGCGAGAATATATTAGACAAAAGCGGACAACCCCAGATTGAATTCTGGCCGAAGCTGGAGACCTCCTGCACGATGCCTGTAAGCGAGGGAATGGTTGTAAAGGTCTCAAGCGATAAAGCAGTCGAAGGTCGTAAGCAAATCCTTGAATTTTTGCTAACTTCCCACCCACTCGATTGTCCAGTTTGTGACAAGGGCGGAGAGTGTTCCCTGCAAGATTTGGCGATGGGGCATGGCTCCGGAGAGAGTCGCTTCCTCCTTGATGATAAAAAGCACCAGGATAAGCATGTCCAGCTAGGTGATTTGATAGTTCTCGATAGGGAACGCTGCGTCCAGTGTGCGCGCTGTATACGCTATCAGGAGGAAGTTACCGGCGATCCGGTTTTGGCCTTCGCTGAGCGAGGTCGCAACATTGAGATCGTCACGTTCTCCGACCCTGGTTTTGACTCCTATTTTTCGGGGAATACAACAGATATTTGCCCGGTCGGTGCGCTAACGACTGCAGATTTTCGCTTTGGCGCACGATCCTGGGAAATGGACGCTACCGCTTCGATCTGTACGCATTGCCCGGTAGGATGTAATTTGATGTTAAACACTCGCCGGGAGGCGAGTGCGAACGGTCGGCAAGTGATTAAGCGCGTGATGCCGCGCCAGAATGAACGGGTTAACGAGATCTGGATCTGCGATAAGGGGCGGTTTGCACACCATTTCGCGACCAGTGATGAACGGTTAACCAAACCACTTGTTCGAATAGACGGAAAACTTGTTAAAACGAGCTGGAAAAAAGCGCTTGAGCGCGCCGCAGAGGGATTGAAAGCGGCGGGTGAAGATGTTGTGGGGCTAGCCAGTGGGCGGGTTTCAAACGAGGATCTATACTACTTCCACTCGCTCTTGAAATCGGTTGGTGGACAAGCGGTTCTCTCCGATCCACAAGCAGGTGGGGAGTTAGTCCAGCAGGTCGGTGTCGGCCAGGGTACGGACTTGGGTGCTCTGGGCGCAGGGGATGCCATTCTTGTCATCGCCTCTGATCTGCATGAAGAAGCTCCTATCTGGTGGCAGCGGGTTATGGGCGCGGCAAAACGCGGCGCCGCATTGGTCGTCGCCAATGCTCGTAAGACGCGTTTGGACGATTACGCTGTGCATAAAGTGCGCTATCGCTATCAAGAAGCGGCGCGCACAGGTCTCGGTTTGCTTCATGCAATTACAGGCGCCAAGGATCTATCGAAATTCTCCGGTGATGAACCGCTGAAATCGGCGGCAAAGGCGCTGGCGGAAGCCGAGAATCTGGTGATTTTCTATGGTGTGGAAGGTTTAACCTACGCTGAATCGAAATCTCTCTCTGAGGCATGCGCGGCCATACTCGTTGAAACGAAAAACGTAGGGAGAGCACAAAACGGATTGATAGCCGTCTGGCCAAAGAGCAATACGCAGGGCGCATGGGATATGGGATTACGACCTGCGGAGGAAGATCTGGAAAATGCACTCGCTAGCGCAAAAGCAGTGTATATCATGGCGGTTGATCCCGTCGGTGATGATCCAAGTCTTGCCGAGAGCCTTGAAGGAGATCGTTTCCTTGTTGTCCAGGAATTGTTCATGACGCAGACGGCGGAGCTTGCTGATGTCGTGCTTCCCGCTGAATCATTTATAGAACGTGAGGGCACGTTCACTTCGGGTGAACGACGGGTGCAGCGGTTCTATCCAGCTGTGAAGGCTCTGGGTGAGGCGAAAGCGGATTGGCGTATTATCACCTCCCTGGCAGCGAATTTAGGTTTAGAGCTTGAGAGCTCATCGGCTGCAGCCGTATTCCTCCAAATCGCCGATTCGAACGAGGCCTACACTGAGTTAAGCTATCAGAGCTTGGCGGAGGTCGAAGAGCAATGGCCGCCTGTTGGAGAAAATGATTTGTATTTCGGCGGAACGACTTTCAAGAACCGCCAAGGTCTGGGTGTGCAGCTCGCACCCGCAGCTGAGAAAGATCAATCTATTAAAATCAAGTGGAGCGTTCCTCCAGAATTCAAGAGTAAGAAAGGATTGCTGCTGGTACCGGTTGTTGAGCTGTATGATCGCGGCGCTACCGTAATTCCCTCGGAGATACTTCACCCGCGCCTTGCGTCGCCTTTACTCCGGATGAGCCTGAAGGACGCTAAAAGCGTCGGTGTTGTCCAGGGTGCCCAGATTGAACTGCTGATAGACGGACGCACAGAGGAACTGCAAGCAATTGCAGAAGAAGGTGTTCCAGATGGTGTTGTCTTACTCGGTCGTGGTCTTGGCGTTCCCATTGCTGAGCCGGGATACGTTGAAGTGAGACTTAAGGCTTAACGAGGAAACCTATGAGCCTGGCGTTATTAATTGAGTGGGCGATTAAATCTGTTGTGATCTTCGGGATCATTCTGGGTGGATTCGCCTATCTCACGCTCTTCGAACGGCGCGTGTTGGCGAGGATGCAGACGCGAATTGGTCCCAACCGGGCTGGTCCCTGGGGCCTTCTTCAGCCAGTGGCGGATGGTATTAAATTGATTTTCAATGAGGAGCTGATCCCGGAGCAGGCGGATAGGGTGCTATTCTTATTAGCTCCCGTGATCACTGTAGTTCCCGCATTGATCATCCTTGCGGTTATACCGCTCGGTCCAGAAGTTACGCTCTTCGGGCGGAGTTACTACCTGGGGTTGGCTTCAAACGTCAACGTGGGTGTGCTTTATATTCTCGCCGTCGCCTCAATCGCCGTATACGGCATTGTGATCGCGGGATGGGCTTCGGGCAATAAGTACGCATTGATGGGGGGCGTGCGTTCAACGGCGCAGATGGTGAGCTACGAGTTGGCGCTCGCCCTAGCCTTTGTTGGTCCCATCATGTTGGCTGGATCAATGAGCGTTGATGCCATCATCGAAGGGCAGAGGCAGTTAGTATGGTACTTCTTAGTCCAGCCGCTTGGTTTCGTAATATTTGTAATTGCAGCGGTCGCTGAAATTAACCGCTCGCCTTTTGACATGCCTGAAGCCGAGCAGGAACTCGTGGCGGGTTATCACGCCGAATATTCAGGCATGAAATTCGCGCTCTTCTTCATGGCTGAGTATGGCAAGATGATCGCAGTCAGCTTCATCGCCGCGACCATGTTCCTCGGCGGCTATCTGGGGCCGTTTCTCGACCGGTGGCCTTTGCTGGGTCCTATTTACCTCTTTATAAAAGTCGTCGCCTTGCTCTTCTTTATTGTCTGGTTACGGGCAACTTTTCCGCGTTTTCGTTATGACCAATTGATGGCGTTCGGTTGGAAGATTTTGCTGCCCCTTGGTCTGTTGAATGTGGTGATTACCGGTGTGTTCATTGTGCTGGTGGGAGGCTAGCGAATGAATTTGACGGGGTTCTTGCGCGGCTTGTGGGCAGCATTTCTCAGCATGTTTGAACTGCTGCGCGGTCTGTGGACAACCTTCCGCAGCATGTTCGAGACGCCAGTTACCTATCAATATCCTGAAGTGAAGAGACCAGTCCGTGAACGTTTTAAGGGTCGGCATGTGCTGAAACGTTACGATAACGGACTGGAGAAGTGCATTGGCTGCGCGCTCTGTGCGGCGGCTTGTCCGGCGGATGCCATCTTCGTGGAAGCGTCGGAGAATACCGATGAAGAACGCTACTCTCCCGGAGATCGCTACGCTAGCACCTATGAAATCAATCTAATGCGCTGTATCTTCTGTGGATACTGTGAGGATGCATGCCCAACGGAAGCCATCGTGTTGGAGCACCAATATGAGCTCTCGTTCACAAACCGGCGGGATGCGATTTATACAAAAGAATTGCTGATCGTCCCCGTTCCCACAGGTGGGAAACCGACGCCGCAAAGTGTGCCTGTCGGGATGTATAACCGAGCAATCCCAGAGATGAAGGATCCGGCGTGAGAACCAACCTTATGGATGCTATTAATGACGATTGATCTGGTTTTATTCCTTGGATTGGCGCTAATCGCTGTTGTGGCTGCCATTGCCATGATTGTGAGTCGCAGCGCGATCTATTCAGCGTTGTTCCTGGTCTTAAATTTCCTCACCGTCGCCACGCTATATTTGCTCCTGAACGCGGCTTTTATCGCCGTTGTGCAGATCACGGTCTACGCTGGAGCGATTATGGTGCTTTTCCTCTTCGTCATTATGCTGCTGGGGCCAGAGAGAGAAAGTATCGATGGAGGAATCCGCTGGCAGGTACCATTGGCGACCGTCATGGGGCTCGCCCTTGCCGGTGAACTGGCGTATGTATTGTTGCGAAATGACATTGTACAGGGACCGTTGGCTGATCTTTCTGCCGAGTTCGGCAGTCCGGCATCCATCGGCCGGGTATTATTCAGTGAATATCTCGTCCCCTTTGAGGTGACTTCGATCCTCTTGCTCGTCGCTATGATTGGCGCAATTGTGATCACACGTAAGCAGAGGAGGGAAAGAAAATGAACATTCCCCCAGCCTATGTGCTCACACTCTCAGGGATTCTCTTTGCACTCGGCGTCGTAGGGGTTCTGATCCGCCGGAATGCCATTGTTATTTTCATGTCGATCGAGTTAATGCTCAACTCGGCGAATCTCGCGCTAATCGCTTCCGCGCGTATGCTGGCACCGGCGCAGGAAGCGTTGAGAGGGCATGTGTTTGTATTCTTCGTGATCGCCGTAGCAGCCGCGGAGGTCGCTGTGGGGCTGGCGCTGATTGTGGCGATCTTCCGCAGCAAAGAAAGCATCGATGTCGATGAGGTGAGCAGTTTGCGAGGTTAGCCTCGCCTGCGGAGGGATTGGATGATTCTTCTTGAAGTGGTGCAGGGTGGAGGGCTTTTCGCCTATGCGCCTTTGATCATCGCCCTGCCAATCTTGGGCTTGATCACCAACATCATCTTCGGCCGCCGACTCGGTGAGCGGTTTGTGGGCATCGTCGCCAGCGGAGCAGTCGCTCTTGCGTTTGTTATCGCGATTATGCAATTCCTGGCACTGCAAGCCCATCCGGAGGGTGCTACGATCCCAATCGCGGAATGGATTTCGGTCGGTCGCCTCTCTATTCCATGGTCGATCAAAGTAGATACCCTCTCAACGACGATGATGCTTATGGTGACGGGCGTCAGCGCGCTGATCCATATCTATGCAATTGGATACATGCATGAAGATGTTCGTTTCCAAGGTGATCCCGGCCGCTACGCGCGTTTCTTCATCTTCTTCAACCTATTCGTCGCGGCGATGGTGGTGCTGGTCTCGGCGGATAACTACCTGATGATGTTCGTAGGCTGGGAGGGCGTCGGCCTCTGCTCCTACCTGCTGATTGGTTTCTGGTATGAGAAGGGGGAAGATGGAATAGGCAACGCAGTCGCCGGCAAGAAAGCTTTTGTAACCAACCGCATCGGTGATTTTGGTTTCCTGATCGCCATGTTCCTGATCTTCGGTGCTGTGGGAAGTCTGCAGTTTGACCAGGTCTTCCATTGGGTCCATGAACACGGTCTTGCGAACGTTGGGGTGATCTCGGTTGCTACATTGTTCTTACTCCTCGGCGCGACCGGGAAATCGGCGCAGCTCCCGCTGTTTGTCTGGCTTCCGGATGCAATGGCAGGCCCGACTCCTGTCTCGGCGCTGATTCACGCGGCGACGATGGTCACTGCCGGCATTTACATGATTGCCCGCAGCGCCCCTCTTTTCGAGGCAGCCCAGTCAACGGCAAACTTGGTGGCATGGGTCGGCGCGGTGACCGCACTCTTCGCGGCGACGATCGCGGTAGGGCAATTCGACATCAAGCGCGTGCTTGCCTATTCAACGATCAGCCAACTCGGTTTCATGATGGCTGCTGTAGGGATCGGCGCATACGTGGCGGGTATGTTCCATCTTGTGACCCATGCCTTCTTCAAAGCGCTTCTCTTTCTCTCGGCTGGTTCCGTAATACAGGGTGTTGAACACGGCCATCACCATATCGAACACGGTGATGGAGAGCCTTTCGACCCAAAGGATATGCGTAACATGGGTGGACTGCGTTCGCGCATGAAGGTCACGTACTGGGTCTACTTGATTGGAGCGCTTGCTCTGGCGGGATTACCGCCCTTGGCGGGTTTCTTCTCCAAGGATGAGATCCTGGCGGATGCGAACATGGAAAATATGGCCGTATACATCATGCTGGCAACCGCGGCTTTCCTCACAGCCTTCTACATGGGGCGGCAGATCCTGATGGTCTTCTTTGGGAAAGCTCGCAGCGAAGCGGCGGCGCACGCGACAGAAAACCCACCAGTTATGACGCTCCCGCTGATCGCCCTCGCGGGGCTCGCGATCGTCGGCGGGGCGCTCAATCTGCCCGGCCTCCACGCCCTAACGGATTGGCTGGAACATACAATCGAACACGTCCACGCGACGGAGTTCAACGTGCTTGTTGCCGGTCTTTCTGTCTTATTTGCTCTTATCGCCATCGGATTCTCATGGTTGCTCTATGGTCGCAAGACCATGAAGGAAGGCGAACCCGATCCGTTGCGGAGAATCCTGGGACCAATCTTTGTGGGCATGGAGAACAAGTGGTGGGTTGATGAACTGTACGATTTTCTTATTCTCCGTCCATATGTCGCCATATCCTGGTTCCTGGCGGATGTTGTGGATTGGCGTTTCTGGCACGATTGGTTCCACGACAGCGTATTGGGAAGCGCTTACCGCAATGGAAGCCGGTGGCTTGCTCAGGTTTTCGATCTCGGCATCATCGATGGGATCGGAAATGGTCTTGGAAGTATAACCAATTGGGGTTCACAACGTCTCAGAGTTCTGCAAACAGGATATGTCCGGAATTACGCCCTCGCGGTATTGGTCGGGGGATTGCTAGTGTTGAGCTACTTCATTTTCGGGTAATGTGGCTGAGGAAATGCCTATGAATCTTTCGTTCTCCATACTCTCTTGGGTGACATTCACCCCGGTCCTGGGCGTCCTGGTGCTGTTGTTCTTGCCTAAGGACCGCCGGAATCTCCTCCGATGGGTCGCTGTGCTGACCTCCATGGTTGCCTTCGGGCTCTCCCTGGTCATGCTAGCGCAGTTTGACCAAACGAACGCCTCACTGCAGATGGTTGAGAGGCTGCCGTGGTTCCAATTAGCAGGGATGCAGATCGAGTATTACCTGGGCGTGGACGGCTTGAGCATCTTGCTCGTTCTGCTTACGACCTTCCTTACACCGATCTCGATCATCTCCACCTGGAGTGCGGTTGAAGAGCGCGTGAAAGAATTTTTAATCTTCTTCCTCTTACTCGAAGTGGGAATGGTGGGCGTCTTCCTGTCTCAAGATATCTTCCTGTTTTATATCTTCTGGGAATTCACCCTCGTACCGATGTATTTCCTGATAGGAATCTGGGGAGGACCAAGAAGGGTCTATGCCGCCATCAAGTTCTTCCTTTACACCATGGCGGGGTCGATCCTGATGCTGCTAGCGATCCTGTGGCTCGGGATTCGCTTCGAATCTTTCTCGGTTCCTGACCTCATCGCACAAGGCGGAATACCAGGCGGCGTTCAAACGTGGTTGTTCCTGGCTTTCGCGGCCGCTTTCGCTATCAAGGTCCCAATGTGGCCTCTGCACTCCTGGCTTCCGGATGCACACGTGGAAGCACCGACGGCGGGTTCGGTCATTCTTGCCGGTGTATTGCTGAAAATGGGAACCTACGGTTTCCTGAGGTTTAATCTTCCGCTATTCCCGGAGGCATCAATCCGCTTCGCCCCGTGGATGGCGCTCCTGGCGGTGATTGGAATCCTATACGGCGCGGCGGTTTCATACGCGCAGAAAGATGTAAAGAAGCTTGTAGCATACTCCTCTGTGAGTCACCTGGGTTTCGTCGTGCTCGGTCTGTTCGCGCTGAATCCATTGGGGATACAGGGTGGAATCTTGCAGATGATCAACCATGGTCTGAGCACAGGCGCTTTGTTTCTTATCGTGGGGATGATCTACGAACGACGACACACGCGCGAGATGGATGACTTCGGTGGGTTGTGGAAGGTGATGCCGATTTACGGCGCGTTAACCTTGATCGTGACGCTTTCCTCAATGGGCTTGCCGGGTCTGAATGGATTTGTAGGTGAATTCTCGATACTTCTGGGCGCTTTCGGATCCGAGGCGATCGGATCTCCTCTCTACGCTGGATTTGCCACGGCGGGAGTTATCATGGCGGCGATTTACATGCTTTACATGTTCCAGAAGCTTTTCCTTGGCCCGCTCGAAAAGGATGAGAATAAAGCGGTTAAGGATATTAATCTGCGCGAAGTCCTCACCCTGGTTCCATTGGTGATATTCATCTTCTGGATCGGGCTATATCCCAAACCTTTCTTCAACCTTATTGGGCCATCTGTGGATAAGCTCGTCGCGCTTTTACAGGCTGCAAGCGTAGCGGTGCACTAAACAATGGACTGGCAAGATTTTCTTTCAGTACTTCCGTTCATCATAGTCGCCGGCTGGGCGACGATCCTCCTGCTGGTTGATCTTTGGATCCCCACCGACCGGAAGGGAATCACAGCAGGGCTGGCTGCGCTTGGCCTGGTCGCGGCGATCGTACCGGTCATCTCCCGCTTCGGCATCGAGCGCGAAACCTTCGATGGGATGATCATCGTCGATGGTTTTTCCTCGTTCCTGCAACTTTTATTCCTCGGCGTTGGGTTGATCGCCATATCGCAGGCTTATGATTACCTGCGGCGGCGGGGTATCGAGCGCGGGGAATACTACACTTTACTGCTGTACAGCTTGAGCGGGATGCTCTTGATGGCTTCAGCTGGAGATCTGATCGTTGTCTTCCTCGCCGTCGAGCTGCTATCTATCCCGCTTTATGTCCTTGCCGCTTTCGCAATTCCACGGGCCGAATCGGAAGAATCTGCCCTGAAATACTTCCTCTTGGGGGCATTTGCCTCGGGATTCCTCGTGTATGGTATCGCGCTGGTCTTTGGTTCAACGGGAACAACTGCGCTAAGTGGCGTGGTAGCTGCGATTGCGAGTGCTGAAACCACACCTATTCTCCTTCTTGTAGGGAGCGGAATGATTCTGGTGGGCCTGGGATTTAAGGTCGCAGCGGTTCCATTCCATATGTGGACTCCGGATGTCTATCAGGGAGCGCCCACATCGGTGACGTCGTTCATGGCCGTAGGCGCGAAGGCTGGCGGTTTCGCTGCCTTGCTGCGTATTTTCGTCACCGCGTTGCCGGGTGCTGCTTCGACGTGGATGCCGGTAACGATGTGGATCGCCGCACTGACGATGGCCTGGGGGAATATCGCCGCGATTTCGCAGACCAATATTAAACGAATGCTGGCATATTCGAGCATCGCACATGCAGGATATATATTCATGGCTATGCCGGCTGCGGCAACACCAGAAATTGCGCCGGAAGCGGTTCGGGCTGCGCTTTTCTACCTGCTGACGTACGCGATTACCAACCTGGGCGCTTGGGGTGTTGTGCTGGCTCTGGAGAAAGCGGAAGGATCGGGGTTGGCGATCGATGATTACGCCGGCCTGGGGAAGAAACGCCCGGCGCTTGCGCTCGCAATGGCGCTGTTTATGCTGTCGTTGACTGGTGTTCCGCCCACCGTCGGGTTTATGGGGAAGTTCTATCTCTTCCGAGCCGCCATCGATGCTAATTTGATCTGGCTTGCACTTGTGGGTGTCGTGACCTCACTCATCTCCGCATACTACTACTTGCGCGTGGTTGTCGTAATGTACATGCGAGACGGTGAGCCAGAGGTGAGCTCAGAAGCGCTCCTCAATTCCACAATTTTTGTCACCGCTTTAGGGACATTCATCTTTGGGATTTTGCCTGGTTTCCTCTTGAAGATGATCAATCAGGTCGGGCTGCTGGATCTGTTCCGATAACCGAAATGCGATCTCCTATGTGAATAAATCCCGTGACGTGGCTGTCGCGGGATTTATTATTAATGAGGTTGATAGATAAAGGCTCATGTTAGGTCTGTGAGCTTGACTAATCAGAAAAAGGGGTGTGTATGGGGGCATTACAAGTAGTAGAAGAGACCCCCATGCTTTTTGGAGTGCTATAGTTTATAGTTGCTCTAATTTGAACCGGCAGGAGAGCTTTATGGGTGCAGCACGAGCGCATCTCCTAATCCAAGGGAGAGTTCAGGGGGTGAGTTTTCGCTATTACACGATGCAAGAGGCGCAATCGCTCGGCCTCACGGGATGGGTGCGGAATCTCTGGGATGGACGAGTTGAAGTCTTGCTTGACGGTAGTGAGGATGCGGTTAAGCAAATGATCGAGTGGTGCCAACAAGGACCTCCTTCTGCGGTTGTAGAGGATGTTGAGATCGCTTGGGAAGAACCCACAGATGAATTTAGAAATTTCCGTGTTCGGATAAACGCGGGCGGGGGACCTTCTTGAGCAGTCCTCCCGAGATCCAGGCCTACCGTTTCGGTCGTATCGTGATCGATGATGTTGTTTACAATCGAGATGTGATCATTTTCCCTGATCGCGTTCGATCCAACTGGTGGCGAAGAGACGGGCATAACCTGGCAATAGAGGACTTAGTCGAGGTGCTAGATGGTGACCCAGAAGTTATCATACTTGGGCGGGGTGCTTTTGGGAGTATGAAAGTATCGGACGATGTTCGGGAATTGATAACAGAGCGTGGAATTGAGCTCGTTATTTTTCAGACTGAAGGGGCTTGTAAGGCGTATAACGAACTGCGTGAGCGACGACGAGTGATCGCTGCGCTCCACCTCAGTTGTTGACCAAACCCTGTTATTCTTTAAATTATTCCGTTTGTAATATTTAGGGTCGCCTCCTCCAGGTGCTCCCCTCGGTTTAAGCTTTTTAGAGAGCGCAATGGATATCCACGGGGAGCGCTAAACCATGGAGTGTCAGTGTGAAAATGAAAGATTTAGATCTCTCAAAATACGGAGTTCTCTGGGATCTCGATGGAGTCTTGATAGAAAGTTCCCGACAACACCTCGAGAGTTGGATGAGTGTCCTACCCCGGTTTGGTTTGACAATGTCCATGGAGCTTCACGAGCAGACCTTCGGCATGAATAACAGGGAGATCCTGACGATCATGCTCGGCGAACCGCCTGAAGCGGATCTTCTGCGTCGAATAAGCTGGGAGAAAGAGAGCGCCTTTCGCGAGATCATTCGAGGGACCGTCGAACCTCTAATGGGAGCGGTGGAGCTGCTTGAGCAGTTGCATTCAGCGAAGGTGCGACAGGCGATTGCGTCTTCGGCACCAGAGGAGAACATACACGTTGTGGTTGATGCATTGCAGATTAGGGGGTATTTCCAGGTGTTAGTTTCTGGACATGACCTCCCCGCGAAACCAGATCCTGCGGTCTACCTGGAAGCCGCCAGACAGATCGAGCTGGGACCAGAAGCTTGTGTTGTAGTAGAGGATGCTGTCGTAGGGGTTCGTGGCGCTAAGAAGGCTGGAATGCGTGCAGTTGGGGTGACGACCACGCATCCAGCCAGTGCATTGCAGAGTGCGGATTTAATTGTAGAATCCTTGCTCGATCTAACTGCGGATGAGATCGTACAGCTTCTCATAAATTAACTAGAGATTGTTGGAACTATTCTTCGAGAGGAGCTAAGTCAATTAACGCAGAAGCAGGAGGGTTGGATTTCCCTCCTGCATCCAAATTGCCCCTAGACCTTCAGCAACCTGACGACGAGTGCCCCAAGGGCGTGGGCGAATTGGCGAAAGGGTTAGACGGTAGAACTGGTTAAAATAATTTCGGCTGCTATGATTGAAAGAAAGTCAGCCCGGGAGCCATTGGCGCCCGGATTTGATTCATGTAAAAATTTCTATTCAATGGGAGAAAGGGGAATTCTTGAGGGATTCAGGATAGGGTTGGCGGAGTTTATTCCGCTCGTTTGATCTGAAAATGATCGAAGTCGCGAACGACGGTGGTGTTTGGAAAGATCGCCCTCGCTTCCTCGACAACTTCTTTCTCCCGGTACCGACGGGAGATGTGGGTTAAGTAGAGGTGGCGCACACCTACGCGTTGAGCAAATTCCGCAGCCTGAGCTGCTGATAGATGCCCGAATTTCTTCGCTAAATCGGATTCTGAAGAAAGATAGGTTGCCTCAATCACAAGCGCGTCTGCCCCAAGCGCTGCCTTCTGCAGTCCTTTTGTGCTGCCGCAATCACCTACGTGGACCAGCCGAGCGCCTCTGCGCGGAGGTCCGAGGACATCCTCTGGCTTTATCACTATACCATCTGGCAAGGTGATGGATTTTCCGGCAACAAGCTCCGCACGGAGTGGTCCAGATGGCACATTCATCGCCTCGGCTTGTTCTACAAGGAAGGGGCGGTGTGAGGCTTCCTCAAAAACAAACCCGAAACAGCCCGGTCCCCGATGGGAGACGGGAAACGCGGAAACCTGCAAACCATTTTCCTCAATTATCAACCCCGGTTCAAGGATACGCAGATTGATATCCAGCGGGGGACGCGCGCCGCGAAGAACAACACCATAGAGCAAGTCATGTATCCGCTCCATGGCCCATTCCCCTGCCCAAATCTCGAGTCGATCAATTGCCTCCCAGCGAGCAAAGGTTGAAAGCAACCCGGCGAGACCAAGGATGTGGTCGAGATGGCCATGTGTGATTAGAATCCGATTCAAGCGGCGGAAGCCGAGGCCCGAACGCAAGATCTGGCGCTGGGTCCCCTCACCACAGTCGATCAAGAAACGTTGGTCTCGGTAGCTTACAACCTGCGCGGATAACCCGCGATGAACTGATGGTGCCGATGCCGAAGTGCCAAGGAATGTCAGTTCCAGCAAGATGTCCTCTGTTAATTCGATCCAAACTATAGGAATGAGAGATTCATTGTACCTTAATCGGGTTGATGTTTCACGCGGTTTGGAGCGAGGACCTGAGCGAGGATAGACCAGCAAGGCAGGCAGCGAGACCAAGGAACAGCACGGCAGGGCTCATCTGGGTTCGCCAGGCGAGAATGCACCATGCGAAGATGATGCCCATGGATAGCGCAGAGTAGCGACGAGAGACTGTTCGGGACCAGAGACGTGTTGGTAACCAGGCTGGGCGGAGAAAAGTTATGGTGAGAGCGAGGATCCCTGAGAGGATCACAGTGGTGCGGATACCAAGGTTCCACGCTTCGTAGTAACAGATGAGGATGGAAACGGGCAGAAAGATTAGAAGACCATAGGCCACAACCAAGGCGCGCTCCCAGCGCTGATTTTTATCTATCCAACCTCGCCGGGCGACGAAACCCATGCCTGAGGCGAAACCGATATAGAGAGTTGCCATCCCTAAAGTGAGCGTTATTTCAATCAGGTCCATTCTGATCTCTTTTCAGCACCTGCAGCGTGTTAGTTCTACCGCAGCAGGCACGTTGGATAATCACGGGTCTGATCTTATTTCTGAGCGGTTGTGAAGGGAATTGCTGAAACCCATGCTCAGAAGGCAGACCTTCAGGCGTTATCGACGTGTCGGAGTCGTTTGTATACGAAGTTATTGATGCAAGTTGTATGCCCATTCCGACTTTTTTCGATTGGTGCCAGGGCGAGAGAGGGGTTTAAAGATGAAGGCGCCATTCAAAAGGTTGGGTTTCTAGACAGAAGAAAAGCGGTGTAGTGCCGTCGTTCGCCCAATAAATTCTCGAATGTTCTCTCGTGGTAATAGGGATTGAGCCCGGGATCTTCCCCAGCCGTGTGATCTTGTCAGCGTTTCAATAAGGCTAACTATTTTCAGGACCGGGAAAAGGATAGCAGCCTGGAGCGTGAGGTCACTGATTCACACATCGCTTCAGCGATTGTTGGTATGCATACGCGATTTTGAGGGTTGGCCAGGGTTTGAGTCAGGTGCCCCCGTTAGCTCCCGCCGCCGTTGCCACTGGGCGGTGTTGGTGTCGGGGATGGTGTTGGGGTTGCGGTTGGTACCGGTGGAGGCGCCGATTGCGTTGCACAAACATCATCGGCTTTTGAGGCAGTCGGTGCTAAATCGGGGAATTCCCAGGCGTTAAGCGCGCCAATGTATTGCTCTGAAGCGCCGCAGGGATCACCCTCATCCCAGAGTAGGTCGCCGTATTTCCATGCAGTTTCAGCATACTTTCTGCATGAATCGAGTGTGGCGACTTGTTCGCAGAGTGGAAGGAAGAGCTCAGACGCGCGAGCCCAATTTAGTCCGATGTAGCTGTTTGCAAGAAGATACTGCTGCGCAAGAGTCATTCGGAACATTGCATCTCGATCGAGAGGGCCAAACCGTTTTGCAAGGCTCAGGTTATACAGTCCTTCTTCCATAAGCCCCTGGGCGATTAGATCCATACCTTTGTTTCGAAGTGCGATGTACATCAAACCATCCACTTTCACAGGTTTGTACGCTGGATCTTTGGCACGCAGCGCGAGCAGTTTGTTAATGACAGTATCCCAATCCTCGTCTGCCATTGCGGCTTTCGCTTGTTCCAAGAGATCCTCGGGCGGGGAGAGGTCCGGGGTGGGTGTTGGTTCGGATGTGGGAGTTACTGTCGGTACATTAAGATGCGTTAGCGCTTCAACGAGCATGTCCTCTGCGCCGGGATAAGCGGGGTCAAAGTAGATGATGGCTTCAAACCGCTGTCGAGCGATCTCATAACGGCCAGCTTCAAGATCGGCTATGCCGAGTTCAAACTGCTCATACATCGCCTCGGAGACCTGTGCTATCTGCTCAGCGATATTGAGCCCACGTCCTTGGAAATAAGCCATCAGACCGATGGCGACCAGCGCAGCAAGGTAAACGAGAAAGATATGGAACATTCTTCGTCGCGTCGAGCTTCCCGATCGTGAAGGTATAACCTGCGAACCTTCTGGTTCGGTTTCCGCTATGCTCTGAGGCGCGATCTCATCTGGATTCGGTAATGTTGGCTCTGATTTCACGGGGCGCATTATACCGTACTTGAGTTTGAAGCTGGTTACGCGCGGAAAAAATATTGGCTAATGTCCTTTGGCATGCGATCTCGACAAGATCGAGATGATCAGAGCAGGGAATGCGGTGGAGATACGTAGTGTGTCATTTCTTGACGCTCGGTTGCAGCGGGTGGTAAGATGCTCACCCATGTTATGATGTGACGGGGTTCACAAAACCGGATGTATTTAAGCGGAAGCAAATGGAATTTACGGAAGAAGCGTAGGCGTTCCAGCCCCTGGCGTGTGCTTCTAATATTGGTTTTTATCGCTGCGGCAGTGTATTTTTGGCAGATTTATATCCCCACCATACCGCCTCCCTTTATCCCGACACCCACGCCCACTCGAAGCCCAGCATCTTTTGTTCTAGAGGCGGAAAGTCTCTTCGATTCTGGGAAATTAGAGCAGGCAGAAGCGGCGTATTTAGAGGCGATTATGGCCGACCCGCGTGAGCCGGCTCATTATATTGAACTGGCGAGGGTACGGATGTTCGCTGGGAAGTACGAAGATGCGGAGATCACAGCTCGGGATGCACTTGTGCTCAACCCGGATTCGGCTGTAGCGCATGCGTTCTTGGCTTGGTCACTAGATTTCCAGGCTGGCGAGGCTGAGGATCGACTCACCAAGAGTGAATTAATAGTCGAGGCGCTGCAAGAAGCCGAAACCGCACTCGATCTTAACCAGAACATCACAGAAGTCCAAGCGATATACGCTGAGATCCTGATTGATACAAACCTTGAAAATTACGAAACCGCGCTTGAGCATGCTCGAGCCGCAGTAGCCATAGACAACACCTCATTGGAGGCTCATCGCGCGCTGGCTTACGTATGGGAGATGACGGGGAATCGGGAACTAGCGCTTGAATCCTACGTAACTGCACGTAGCCTTAACTCCTATCTTCCACGCCTGCATCTCGACATCGGAAATATGCTGCGGGCGATGGGAGATACTGATGGGGCTCGAGTGAGTTACCTCAATGCCGTCGCTCTCTCACCCACGAGTACAGAGCCGCTCACGTATCTGCTGCAGCTTTATGCAGGCATTGGGGAGTATGGTGTGGCAAGTCAATATGCTCGCAATGCCGTTGAACTCGATCCGGCGAACCCCCGCCTGCGGGGGAATTTGGGCCGAATGTATTATCACAACGGTGTATTGGATGAAGCAATCGTTCAGTTTAATCTTGCAGTCCGCGGCGGGCAATCCGATGAAGGTGTATGGGTAGAAGGCCTACCCCTGAAGAAAGAGGATTTCCGTATCGTAGAGTTTTACTACACCTATGGATTGGCGCTAGCAAAACGGAATTCGTGCGAAGAAGCTATCCAGATCTTCGAGGCGATCCTGCAAACGATCCCGGAAGATGAGATTGCTGTTTTCAACGCCCAGGAGGGGCTCATCCTGTGCGGTGAATTAGAGCGGCCACCCACGCCTGAGGTGGAATCCAGTCCGGCCTCCTGATCCCAATTATGCCATGCGTTTAACCGGTGAAAGACTCAAGCTGAGCCAAGGTCGAGGTCGATCAAATCCTTGGCGTATCCTTGCACTTTTGTTATTAATTGCGGGGGGCTTTCTGCTCCTTCGCGCTGAGAGGCAAGGAGATGTTCAGCCGCTGTTCTCGGCCACGCCAACCGCAACCCGTACCGGGGCTTCTTATGCCGATGAGGCGAAGGTCCACTTCTTCGCTGGCGACTTGGAGAGCAGCATTGAGGCCTACAAACATGCCGTACGTGTAGACCCGGAGGATGCAGCTCAATGGGCAATGCTGGCACGTGCGCAGACGTACTCGAGCGACCTCCTAACAACGCTCGATCTGCGCCGCGAGCGATTGGATGAGGCGCGCTCTTCGATCGATCAAGCTAGAGAAGTAAACCCGGACAATTCGTTTGCCTACGCGATCCGGACACTGGTTTACGACTGGTCTGCTTCGTCAGAAGTGAAGGATACCATTACTAGCGGCGATACAGTCCGCGTTTCTGCAACGATCGGCGAGGGTGGGCGGATCTCCGCTAATGTGATTGAACTCGAAGGGGCTGCAGGAGATGAAACACCTGCTTTGGGTGTCGAAACCGAAGCGAACCTGCGCTTTTCGGGTTTAGTCGAAGCGACCGGCGATGAATACTGGGTGATCAGCGGTCGTACCGTCTACCTAACCCCGCTTACAGTGATCCGCGAGAAGAATCGCAAGGATGCCTTCTTGGCCGAAGCCGAGCAAGCTGCTGTGCGAGCCTCCCAGTTGGACCCGGATAACTTCCTAGCAAGTGCCTTTCACGCAGAGGTGTACGTCGACCAGGGCGACGTGCGTCAAGCTGCTGACCTGGCGCAGATCGCAGTAGATCTGGCGCTTGAGAAGGGGATCGAGCGACAGTTCCTCATGGACATATACCGCGTCTATGGCACTGTCCTGGAGAATCAGGCGTGGTATCGCAGCGCGATCGAAGCCTATCAGGAAGCGGCGAATATCACGCCAAACTTCACTCTCCTTTACCTTCGCATCGGTAACAACTATCGAGCATTATCCGATTTCGACACCGCGCTCACGTACTACGATAAGGCTGCAAAGATCAATTCGCAGCTCGGAATCGATGATCCCACACCCTATCTCGCGATTGGAAATACCTATGCCCGGCAGGGGGAGTTCTTCATTGCTGCGTTGAATATCGAACGGGCGCTTGATATCGATCCATCGAACCCGAATATTTATGGCCGCTTGGGAAGCGTATACTTCCGGGCAAGGAATTACGAGAGCGCAATCCCGGTGCTGAAGTGTGCTGTAAGCGGCTGCGATAAGCCCGAAACTGGTGACTTACTGTGTGAGTTGAAAATATACCTGTGCGATCCGGGCAGTGAGATCGCTTCGGAAATCGGCGAAGACGTGGTTGGATTGCCGCTGAGTGATGCAAGTGTGGAGTACTACTACACCTATGGATCGGCTTTAACCTTCTACGCTAAAGAAAAGGATGCCTGCGAGAGAGCCGAGGAGGTCTTCTTGGAATTAATGGCAGTGTATGGGCGGGACCCGATTGTAGCCGCGATTGTAGAGGAGGGACGGCTTGTATGCCAAGAGGCTCTGGCTTCCCCAAGTCCCCCAACCGAAAGCTTGTCCACCCCAACACAGATTCCAAGTGCGACACCTTGACACCTGCACCTGAATTGGTTAAACTTGCGAAGTGTTTAGCACTCTAGTCAATAGAGTGCTAATACAATATACGCAGACAGAAATCCCAAAAATCTATGTAGGAGGAGGGTCGGAATGGCACTCAAGATTAAACCTCTAGCCGATCGGCTGGTGGTCAAGCCTCTCGAAGAGGAAGAAGTGACCCCTGGAGGGATCATGCTCCCCGAAACGGCAAAAGAGAAGCCGCAAAAGGGCGAGGTGTTGGCCGTGGGGCCAGGTTCTCGCGATGAAGAGGGGAAGCATATCGGCATGGAGGTCTCGGTAAAAGATCAAGTCCTCTTTGCAAAGTATGCAGGCACCGAGATCAAGATGGACGGTGAGAAACTACTCATTCTGCGGGAGAGCGATATCCTTGCGATCCTCGAGAAGTAGACTTCAAGGACGTTCGTAGTTTATTAGAATTTATGTGATAGGAGCTATAGAACAATGACTGCAAAGCAACTAGCATTCTCAGAAGATGCCCGAAGGCGTCTTAAGGTCGGTGTTGATGTACTGGCCAACGCGGTTGCTACGACTCTCGGCCCGAAGGGACGCAACGTAGCGCTTGACCGCAAATTCGGTTCGCCGACGATCACACACGATGGTGTGACTGTCGCCAAAGAAATCGAGCTCGAGGACCCATTTGAGAATATGGGCGCGCAGCTCTTGAAAGAAGCTGCAACAAAGACCAACGATATTGCCGGTGACGGCACTACGACTTCGACGGTCCTTGCACATGCGATGGTGACCAATGGTCTCAAAAACCTGGCGGCCGGTTCTAACCCCATGTTGTTGAAACGTGGAATTGAAGCCGCTGCTAAGGTTGTATCGGACGCGCTAAGCAAGCAAGCGATCAAAGTAACGACCAAAGAGGAAATCGCATCCGTGGCAGCCATTTCCGCACAAGATACCGAAATTGGTGATTTGATCGCGGAAGTGATGGACAAGGTCGGCAAGGATGGCGTGATCACGGTCGAGGAGTCAAAAGCTCTCGAATTTGAGACCGAGTATGTGGAAGGTATGCAGTTCGATCGCGGTTACATTTCGCCCTACTTCGTCTCCGATCCGGAGAACATGGAAGCAGTCGTCGAAGAACCCTATATCTTGATCCACGACAAGAAGATCTCCGCCGCTACGGACATCGTTCCCATCCTTGAGAAGCTCGTCCAGATCGGTAAACGTGATCTTGTGGTGATTTCTGAGGATGTCGATGGCGAGGCGCTGGCTACGCTGGTGCTGAATAAGATTCGCGGCATGTTGAACGTCATTGCGATCAAAGCCCCCGGATTTGGCGATAGACGCAAAGCCATGCTCCAGGACATCGCTGTCCTGACGGGCGGGACCGTCATCACCGAGGAATTGGGCCGCAAGCTCGAGTCCGTCACGGTCAACGATCTGGGCAAGGCGGGCAAAGTCGTCGTTACCAAAGATGACACCACAATCATCGAAGGCAGTGGCGAGAAGGATCGCATCAAGGGGCGCATCGAAGAGATCAAGGTCGAGATCGATCGCTCAACAAGCGATTACGACACGGAGAAGCTCCAGGAGCGCTTGGCCAAGCTGGCTGGCGGTGTGGCAATAATCCGAGTCGGCGCTGCGACCGAGACCGAACTTAAAGAGAAGAAGCACCGTGTCGAGGATGCGCTTTCCGCAACCCGCGCAGCGGTCGAAGAGGGCATCGTCCCCGGTGGTGGTGTCGCTTTGATCAACGCCATGGAATTGCTCAACAAGGTTAAGATGGACGACGAAGACGCGAAGATCGGTGTCAACATCGTCCGTAAATCGCTTGAAGTCCCCATGGGGGGCATCGCCGAGAACGCCGGTCAAGATGGAGCGGTCGTTATCGAGACTGTCCGCAGGGAGCAGGAAGAGGCCAAGAATAAGAACATCGGCTATGACGTCATGAAAGAGGAGTACGTCGACATGGTCGTGGCCGGCATCATCGATCCTGCGAAGGTGACGAAGGGTGCGTTGGAGAACGCTGCATCCATTGCAGCCATGATCCTGACGACAGAGGCATTGATCACGGATGTTCCAGAAAAGGACGCTCCGCCAATGCCGCCGATGCCGGAGTATTAAACCGGTAAGGCAGAATGACTTGCAGCCCCTCTACCAGAGGGGCTGTTTTTT
>SOIH01000261.1 GCA_004376895.1 Anaerolineales bacterium
CTGCTGGAGCGGTATGGTCTTCCGGATCCGGCGGCGGATACGGCCGTGGGTGTGTTTACCAATCCTGAGTTGCAGGCACTGTATGATCAGTTGATGGAAGAGGGGAGCCAGTCGTTGGCTGACGCACTACGTGTGGGCGCCTTGGTGGAAGAAGTAGATATCATCGACCTGGAGACCTATATCGCCCAGACCGACAATGAAGATGTGCTTCTGGTTTACCAGAATCTACTGAAGGGCTCCTACAACCATTTGCGCGCCTTTACCTCCACCCTGGAAAAGCAAACGGGAGAGATCTACCAGCTTCAGCTTTTAGAATCGGCTGGATAGATTGGAGCTTAGGTAAAAGCATTAAGCGAGTGGATTGTCACAACGTAGACCGTGATGCTCACATGCAGGGTTTCCGGGCGAAGGGTTCCGGTAAGCATGATTGACACCACGGTCTATTGTTCTCCTTAGGGGGCGGGTTCCAATCGGAGAATAGCTCCATTGTGATCCACAAGATACACCCGACCTGCGTGGTCCTCTCCGAAAGAGCTGATCGTCCCTGTGACTTCGTAGAGCGGCGCGCTCAACCACGCGCCGCTCTCATCTTGTATTAAACCCCAGACCCGCCCGCTGCAGTAATCTCCGTACAGGTATACCCCCTGCCAGGCCGGAAGGAGCGAGTCGCGGACGACCACGCCGCCGGTAACCGAGCAGCCGAGGCTGTGGTCGTATTCCGCGACCGGATCGACAAGTGCGTCCGCGCCGCCGCCGCTGTAATCATGTGCACCCTCGCGCAGATTCCAGCCGTAGTTTATCGCGCCGACCGTGCCCGCAGGTAGAAAATTGATCTCCTCCCATTGGTTTTGACCGACATCGGCGATGAAGAGATCCCCGGTTGTTCGGTCGAAAGCAATCCGCCATGGGTTTCGCAGGCCGTAGAGCCAGATCTCGGGCTGCCCGCCGCCATCTGTAAAGGGGTTATCCTGCGGAATGGAATATGGCTCACCCGTATCTACGTCGATCCTAAGTATTTTTCCCAGTAATGTGTCAAGTCGCTGGCCGTTGCCGTGCGGGTCCCCGCCAGAGCCCCCGTCGCCCGTCCCGATATAAAGGTAGCCATCCGGTCCGAAAGCCAGCGCCCCGCCATTGTGGTTGGTGTAGGGCTGATCGATTCGCAGCAGCGCCCTCTCGCTCTCGCGATTTCCTCCGTTGCGGTTCGTCTCGGCGCGATATTCGGCGATAATGGTCTCACCGTTGACGCCGCTGTAATTCACGAAGAAGCGGCCGTTTTCGCTGAAATCCGGGTGGAAGGCCAGCCCCAGTAAGCCCTGCTCGTTCGCGCGGTCGTTCACCCGATCACGGATATCCAGAAATATTTGCGGGTTGTTCTGGCCCCAATCGACTGCCCAGATCAAACCTCGTTGCTCGACGACGAAGACCCGATCATCGCCAGCGTTCGTCAGGGTGAGCGGTCGAGTGAAACCCGAGAGCGCGTCCTTCCAGGTGGCCGACGCCGGGTCGGGCAGTGCGATGCGGCGGGCAGGCGTGGTTTCTGTGGGTTGCGCCGCTGGCGTGAAGGTGGGCACAAGTGTCGGCGAGGGGCGTGGGGCTGCGGGCGGAAGATGTGCGCAGCCCGTGACCAAAACGAATCCGAATAACAGGGCGAATCGATGCATAGGGAGTGCCTCCGGCGATAAGTTGCGTAAAATTGTACCCTAGCGAGATTGGTATATATCTGGGTTGGAGGATAGGCGTGACCGAAGAGTGTCGCAGACGGATCGCGGCAAAGTCTATCAGGATGGAATAAAGAGGTGAGGTTATGCAAGATCTATTTGTAGGCAAACCCTACGGTGAGGAAGCGAAATTCGCCGCCCGGGCGGTGAGTATGGCGGCGAAGCTCTGCCGCGAGATTCGGGGTGAGATGGTCACCCAATCGTTGGAGAAATCGGATCGATCGCCTGTGACGGTGGCAGACTTCGCCAGCCAAGCTGTAGTCGCCCGTTTATTAATGGATACCTATCCGCAGGATCCTTTGATTGCGGAGGAGGCCAGCCAAACCCTGCGAGCGGCTGAAGGCGCAAAGACGCTAGAAGCTGTGACGGCGTATGTTGCCCGCATTCATGAGGGAGCGGAATCGGAAGAGGTCTGTCGCTGGATCGATCATGGGGACGGAAAGACGGCGGATCGGTTCTGGACTCTTGACCCGATCGACGGTACGAAGGGGTTTTTACGCGGCGATCAATATGTGACTGCGTTGGCGTTGCTCGAGGCGGATCAGGTTGTTGTCGGCGCGTTGGGCTGCCCGAACCTGAATCATCAGATCGAACCCGAGATCGGAGGCGAGGGGGTGGTCGTCGTCGCGATTCGAGGGCAGGGCTGCTGGGCGCTCTCGATGGAGGGGAAGTCTTTGGGGAAGCTCTCGGTCTCTACGATAACTGACCCGGGGCAGGCGCGAGTGCTGCGCTCATTTGAGTCCGGCCATACCGACTCAGGGAAACTGGAACAGATCATAGAGCGTCTGGCCACAGCGCATCCGCCAGTGCTCATGGATAGTCAGGCGAAATATGCGCTCATGGCTGCGGGCAAGGGCGATTTGCTCTTCCGCCTGCTCTCACCGGCACAGCCGGGCTATGTGGAGAAGATCTGGGATCAAGCCGCGGGCTTGATCGTTGTCGAGGAAGCCGGCGGGAAAGTAACAGACCTGCGCGGAACCTCGCTCGATTTCACTTGCGGGCGGGGATTGACTGAAAACATTGGCGTGCTCGCTTCGAATAGGCGCCTGCATGACGACGCCTTGGAGATTGTGCGTTCCATCGGCGCAGATCGACGACTGAAGGCTGATTGACAAAAGAACGTTTTCTGGGCGTTCTTGCCCTGTAGCTCGCCCTGAGCGGGTGGTTCGAATACGCCCGGTTGCTGCCATTGGTGGAGCCTTTCCGGGAGGATGATCTAATAATCACATGCAGCTGCGGTTCGGAGGCTGACGATGATGTCATCCGGTTGTATCGAGAGCGTCGAGTTTACCATTACTATCCCGACAACCCAGGACGGCTTTATCCTAGGCCACGGTTACTTGAAGGAACACAGGAATAGTTACGTTTCGCGTTGTAGGATTACAATATAGGCGCAGGTAGTTCTGTCAAGGCGGTTGATTTTGCGGTTATGCGTTATTTAATCAGAAGAGCGTTGGATATCATTGCGGGGTTAGCGGTAACGTACCCGGAAATATGGAAAAGGTGGAGAGAACCCGTTGGTTCCGATCAGGGGTGAAAGAAGAGAGATGATGTTATGAGCGAACAACCGACAGATCCGCCGCTGCGCGCCGCCCTAGATCGTGAACTAGCAGCGCTCAAAGACGGTGTTCTCCAACTGGGAGACATGACCAGCGAGGCCATTGCCCGGGCGATGCAGTCGTTGCTGAATCGAGACACTGTGTTGGCGCAGGAGATCGTTGCCGATGATGCTGCCATCAATGCAAAACGCTTCGATATCGAGGAGGAAAGCCTCTCGCTCATTGCTACGCAGCAGCCCGCGGCGGGAGACCTGCGCGCTGTCGTCGCGGCGATGAATATGGTCGGTGATCTCGAGCGTATGGGCGATCACGCCGCCGGGATCGCAACGATCGTGCTGCGCATGGAAGAGAAAGAGCAAATAGAAATACCGCTTGGGCTCTCGTCGATGTTCGAGAAGACCAACGAGATGCTTCAACGAGCGCTTAACGCATATACACAAGACGACGCAGCTATGGCTCATCAGGTCGCATCGATGGACGATGAGATCGACAAAATATATAAAAAGCTTTTCCGTGGTCTGATGGAGTTTATAGCGGAGCAGCCGCAGATGACCACGGGAGGGCTGTACTTGCTATTTGCAGGTCACAATCTTGAACGCATCGCCGATCGCTCCACGAACCTCGCGGAGCGCGTCATTTTCCTCGGGTCGGGTAAGATGCAAGAGCTCAACCCAGAGGCCGACGAAGCAAGGATGAGCTAAACCTAAGTCTTAATCGTTAATAAGAAAGTCAACCAATACGGAACATAGACACTCATTCCCTACAGAACAATCGCAGATGATACCTTGAGTCCTTCAGATAAAATGGGTCCATACTTCGATCGACTTCAGTTGGATTTCCGCTTGACATATAGAAGAATATCAATATAATATCCTATAGATGGATATCAATATGAAACCTAGATCTGTTAACACAGTTGAATTTGCCAAGGCGATTGCCGATGAGACTCGCCAGAAAATTATGGGGATCTGCTGCTGTGAGTTGTTAAGTGTTAACGATATCGTCGCCAAGATAAATGTCGCTCAACCCACTGTTTCACACCACTTGAAGATTCTCAAGACAGCCGGGTTGGTGCGATCGGAGCGGCGCGGCAAGCAGGTGTTGTACACGCTTAATCAGGAACGAATGGCGGAAGGATGCTGCCAGGTGGCTGTAAATTTCGCGCCTGAACACCCCGTCGAGCTTAAGGATTGAGCTAATCCGGAGGGTTTTTTTGAGCAAACACATCGAAGTATGTAAATATATCTATTGAAGGAGTAGTGATAATGACTGAGAATAAGGACCAGGGTAAAAATGTAGACATTCGCACTCAAGTGCGCGATCACTACGGGAGCATCGCAGCTTCGTTCGAGAACACGGGCGAAACCGGATGCTGTGGACCAGCAGAGAGCGGCTGTGGATGTTCCCCATCGACGGGCGTTAATGATGTTGACATGGTATCGAAGATCTACGAAAACCGGGACGTGGGATCCTTACCCGATGGCGTGACCGGTCTTTCCCTGGGATGTGGCGATCCGGTGACGCTTGCTTCACTCGAGCCAGGCCAGACCGTGTTAGATCTCGGCTCGGGCGGTGGAATAGACTGCTTCCTGGCCGGGAAGCGAGTGGGCGAGACTGGGCGCGTTATCGGTATCGACATGACCGCCGAGATGATCGAGAAAGCACGCGCCAATAAAAACAACCTGGGCGCGGAGAATGTCGAGTTCCGATTGGGGGAGATCGAGCACCTTCCGGTCGCCGATGAGACCGCTGATGTGGTGATCTCGAATTGCGTCATCAATTTGAGTCCGAACAAGCCTCAGGTATTCCGTGAAGCTTATCGCGCGCTGCGACCGGGAGGACGCCTGGCCGTAAGCGACATCGTCACAGATGGAACCCTCTCCGAGAGGATAAAAGACAATTTGAGCGCATGGGTTGGGTGCCTCGCTGGTGCGCTGGACGTGAAGGAATACACCGCCGCAATCGAGTCCGCTGGTTTCGTCGACGTGAAGCTCACGCCGGTTTATCTGGATGAATCCGTAATTGAAGCTGCTTTGGAACAACTTGACCCTGAAGAGCGCATCGCCATAGAGAACAGTTCAAGTCGGGTGGCTTTGGTCATGGAGAGCGGGGAAGCGAAACCTTATTACTTGGAAGATGACCAGGGTACGAGCAGCGAATCCATCCGACAGGCGGTCTTTAGCGCGAAGGTCACGGCTCGTAAGCCTTAAACTCTCCCAAGGAACAAATAATGCAAGGGTTGCAGCTAGATATTCTTACCCTTTGTACTCGCGAACCTGGGACATTCCGCGCTGCACCATCGACTGAGCATGCTGTTCTGCTTCATATAGGATGCGTCTCTCGTCGAGTGTTTTCAACTCCCGAGCACGCATTAGCCAGCGTCCGTCCACCATCACGTCGGTCACATCAGCGCCCTTGGCCGAATGCACCAGGTTCGCGATCAGGCTGTGGGTCGGACGCATATGGGGAGCGTCGATATTCACCAGGATGAGGTCTGCCGGTGCGCCGACTTCCAGGACACCCATGTCGTCGAAGCCGAGCGCTCGGGCGCTATTCTGCGTCGCCATTCGTAGAGCTGTGTCACCGGGGATCATCTCAGAGTTGAGCGACTGATATTTATCGATAAGCGCAGTCTGGCGCAGGGTTGCGAACATATCCATATCGGCGTTCGAGGCGGGGCCGTCAGTCCCTAGGCATACATTGACACCCGCGTTCAAACGCGCCTCCAACGGAGGGAAGGGCATGGCCAGCTTCATGTAGGTGATCGGGCAGTGGGGCACGTGGACGTCCTTCTCGACCAGGATGCGAGTATCCGTATCATCGATGGCCAGGCAATGCGCCGCAACGCAGCCACCGGGGACGTCGAAGACCCCCAGACTGTTCACGTGCTGAACCGGTCGTAGACCGTAGCGCTCGAGCGATTGCTTGACTTGATCCTCCGATTCGGCTAAGTGAAGATGGATGCCCTGACCGAGCTCGTGGGCGTATTCAACGATGCGGGATAGAAACTCAGGAGGACAGATGTACGGTGAATGGGGTCCGAGGTATGTCCGGACGCGCCCCTCGCCCGTCTCATGCATCTCCTTGATCCACTCCACCGTTCCAGCTAAACCGCGGCCCATCTCGGTCTCCTCGCCGATGCCGAAGACGGTCCATGTCAGAGCAGCCTTCATACCGCTCTCGCGCACTACTTCGGCGACGCGGTCCATATAGAAGTACTTATCGTTATAGGCAACAGTGCCGGAGCGGATCATCTCGCAAGCGGCGAGTGCTGCACCCCAGTACACGTCGTCGGAGGTTAGTGCGCTCTCCCCAACCCAGATCTTTTCGTTCAGCCAGCGGTCAAAGGGCAGATCCTCCGCCCAGCCACGCTCGAAGGTCATCGGGCTGTGGCAATGGCTGTTAATTAATCCGGGCATCGCCACCTTCCCCCTACCGTCGATGACCTCATCGGGTTGTAGATCAACGGGGGCGCTGCCGAGGAGCGCGATGCGACCATCCTGCACGACCAAGTCGGCGTCGTGGAGCAAAGTTCCATCTTCATTCAGCGTAACAATTTCCAGGTTGCGGATGTGGATCGTCGCCATAGTATTTTCACCCTCCGTCTTCGAAGTCTTCATTGACCTCGGAGTCTTTCGGTATCTTAGCTTGCCGGTTTATATCCTCGCAAGCGCCCGTATCTGCCGCTCAATGACATGATGATGTAAAAGTCGTCAATATTATGCTCTGGGTATGATGTCACGATACAATGAAGAAATTCGTATCCCATAGGTTGGCGCGTTCCCTGGGTGAACCAACCTTGTAGCCCCAGAATTTAATGGTGACAAGATATGCCTATGACATCGCGAGAACGGGTGCTCGTGGCGCTAAATCACGAGGAGCCTGATCGCGTTCCCATCCTCCTCGGGGTGAGCAACGCGACCGGGATACGGATGACCACCTATCGTCTCTTGAAGAGGATGCTGGGTATCGAGGCGCAGGATCACTATCTATATGATTGGCCCGAGTTGGGCGCCGCGGCGCTGGATGAGGAGGTGCTGCTGCGATTAAGGAGCGATGTACGCGGCGTGCTCGATGCGCACCCGATAGGAGTACAGGAACGGAACCGCAGTCGCGATCCGGGATCGCCGTTTGTCGATTCGTGGGGGATCGGGCAAGTGGAGATCGAACCGGGAGTATGGTTTCCGGGTCTCCACCCTTTGGCCGAGGCAGAGACGATCGAAGATATCGAAAACTATGCCGGCTGGCCGGACACCCGCGATTTATCACGAGTGGCACACGTAAAAGAGCAGGCGAGGCGGCTCGCGCAGGCTAATGAGTTTGCCGTCATGGCAACCCCCTGGTTGCTCTTCCCGTTCGAACGCGCATTTGGGTTGCAGGGCATGGACCGATTTCTGATGAACCTGGTGATGAAGCCCGATTTTGCGCAGGCGCTGCTCCGCAAGAACGCGGTGTTGTGTAAAGAACTTATGAAACCCTTCCTAGATGCTCTCGGTGAGAACGTAGACATCATTAAGATCGGAGATGATCTCGGTACACAAACGAGCATGCTCATGTCGCCGAAGATGTACCGGGATATCCTGAAACCCATCCACGCCGATTACATCGATTTCATAAAAGCCCACACAACGGCAAAAATCTTCTTTCACAGCGATGGGGATGTGTTCCCGTTAATCGAGGACTTCATCGAGATCGGGGTGGATATCTTGAATCCGGTTCAAACATCCGCGGGGAAGATGTCAAATCTGCAGGAGTTAAAGAAACGCTATGGCCACGAGATTGTCCTTTGTGGGGGGATTGATACGCACAAGATCCTCCCTCGTGGCACACCGCAGCAAGTCCGTGAAGAAGTGCGGCGGGTGATTGAGATTCTGGCGCCCGGGGGTGGATTCATAGCCGCCGCTGTGCACACCATCATGAACGACGTTCCGCCTGAGAATATCCTGGCGATGGTGGACGCGATCGATGAGTTTGGCTGTTATCCACGTTGACCGCCCGCTGGCTCTGAAGATCAGCATTGAATATTTGATCGCAAGGGGATCTCCAAAAGCGGAAAAATATTCGTTTGTTTGACATACAAAGGGGGGCTGTTGATGATAGAATTAGCCGCTAATGGTCAGAAGGCGTATACAGGGCTGACAAACTTGAAAAAGACTTTCACGGCCGCAAGTGAGGATGCTCAATTCACATCCAGACTACCGAATCCAATCTAAGAGGGTCGTAACTACTCAGCATCTCAGAAAGACAGTGCAGCGAGGAGCCTGAGTAGTAATAAACATTAAATCAATACGAAGGTTCTCATTAATGAAAAACCGAATTAAGCATTTCGAAGATTATCGCGGGGTCGTTGATGATGCAGTTTTGGAAGAAATCCGGGAGAAGGCGAAAGCGATTCAAGGTGCCACGGTTGCCCATGTGAATGCAACCAGTTACGGCGGCGGAGTTGCCGAAATTTTAGATAGTTTCGTGCTGTTGATGAACGATCTGGGGATCCGCACGGATTGGCGCGTCTTGCATGGAATCCCTGATTTCTTCGAAGTTACGAAGAAGTTCCACAACGCTCTTCAAGGGCAGGAACTGTCTTTTTCAGAAGAGGAGCTGGATCTCTACAAGTTCATTAACGAGAAATTCGCTCGCTTTGCTTTTCTCGATCACGACTATGTCATTATTCACGACCCACAGCCATGCGCGTTGATTCGTCACATAGCGCATACCTCTCCTTGGGTTTGGCGCTGCCATATCGATATTACGAACCCGAACCCTCAAGCCTGGGCTTTCATGGAACCCTACATTGTCGAATACGACCGGATGATCGTTTCGTCCGAGATTTACAAGGTCCCCGATCTTGCGATCGAGCAGGATATCATATCCCCCTCCATCGATCCTCTCTCCCCGAAGAATATGGATCTCCCCGACCAGGTGATCGAGGATTATCTGACTCAGTATCAGATTCCAACCGATAAGCCGATTATCACTCAGGTCTCGCGCTTCGATCCCTGGAAGGACCCCGAAGGTGTTTTGAAGGTTTATGAGCGAGTCAAAGAGCAGATCGATTGCCGTTTGATATTTGTGTACAACATGGCTAGCGACGATCCGGAGGGGGTAAAGATCCTGGCCAAGATGACGGAAGTTGCCAAGGATTACCTCGATAGAGGCGATGTGCTCTTTGTACGCGGGGATGATCCGATCCTCGTAAATGTAATGCAGCGCATCTCGGACGTTGTGATCCAGAAGTCGACGCGCGAAGGGTTTGGGCTTGTTATTACCGAAGCGATGTGGAAGGGAACCCCGGTGGTTGCTTCAAATGTCGGAGGGATCCCGACCCAGATGGTGGATGGCGTTACAGGCTATCTGCTCGAACCTCATGATTATGACGGCTTCGCGGAGAAGATACGCGCATTGCTGGAAGATAAAAGTCTGGCACAGGAATTAGGCCGACAGGCGAAGGAGCACGTACGCGGTCATTTCCTGATCACTGGACATTTGCTGGATTACATTGATTTAATCCTAAGTTTATAAACTTCTACTAACGCTCGTCCCTCACTTCTAACGAGAAACGGCCACAGAGTGTGCTGTGGTGGATACTTTGGGATTCCCCAGGTTATTGAAAAAAGAATAACTTGTAGCCGCGCCTTTGGATCGAGACCGGCCCAATAGCTTGACAGTTTCCTCTAGACGAGAATGTGATGGGTATCACCAAAGCGTGGGTCAGGGTGGGGAGAACGCGGCCCGGCAGACGGGTCAACATCTAGAAATATTCTGTATGTCGTGCTGCACTCTCGATATGTACATAGTGCATAATAGGGTTTCGTTATTCCTATGCATCCTGGATGGTCACGCGTTCTTGTGGTTCCATCGAAAAATATATCAACATCAACCCGGCGATGGGCATTGGCGATGGTCAATTTGTCGGCTAATTGGGCTGTGGTTGTCAGCAGAATCCAAACGCCAGCATGCTATAATTCGCGCGCCGGGGCATGAATGCCCCGAAATTGCGTAATGGAGTAATGAAAAATTGGATTCTATGGAAGATATCCCCTCATCTGAACCCCCCCTTGAAGCCGTCGTAAACGGCGAAGATATCTGGCATGTGCTGGAGGCAACGGAGATCGTTCAGGCGCTCCAAACATCACCCAAACAGGGGTTAAGCGAAGAGGAAGCGAGTAGGCGCCTTGAGCAATTCGGCCCTAATGAACTTGAAGAAGCCGCAAAACCATCACTGTTTCGATTGATTTTCGAGCAATTCAACAATTTCATTGTCATTGTTCTCGTCGTTGCGGCGCTTGCTGCCGCGATCCTCGGCGATTACATCGAAGCCACTGCAATCCTGGCGATTGTAGTGCTAAATGCTATTCTGGGCGTTGTGCAAGAACGCAAGGCTGAGGAGGCGCTAGCCGCACTCCGGCGGCTTGCCGCTCCGGATGCGCTTGTTTTACGTGAAGGGCATCGACAGATCTGCCCGGCGCGCGAATTGGTCCCGGGCGATGTCGTGTTTCTGGAGGCAGGGAATTTTATCCCCGCTGATTTGAGGCTGATTGAGACGGTCAATTTGCGCATCGAAGAGGCTGCTCTAACGGGCGAATCCGTGCCAGTCACGAAAGATGCTCACCTCGTCCTCACACAGGATATGGCGCTGGGCGATCGCCGCAATACGGCCTTCAGCGGGACTGTGGTTTCCTACGGGCGCGGCAGCGGCGTCGTTGTTAGCACAGGAATGCGTACGCAAATTGGCATGATCGCAGCCATGCTCCAGGCTGTACACGAGGAACCGACTCCGTTGCAGCGCAAGCTTGACCAGCTCGGGAAGGCGCTCGGGATCGCGGCCCTGATCGTGTGCGTACTTGTGTTTGGGGTCGGCTGGCTTCGCGGGATTGCGCCGCTTGAGATGTTCCTGGTCGCGGTCAGCCTGGCAGTTGCAGCTGTACCGGAGGGATTGGCTGCCGTCGTGACGATCACGCTTGCGCTCGGTATGAGGGAGATGATCACTCGACATGCACTTATACGACGACTTTCATCTGTCGAGACGTTGGGATCGACGACAGTGATCTGCTCGGATAAGACCGGTACACTCACGCAGAACCAGATGACCGTGACACGCATGTGGGTTGATAGCACGACCTTCGAAATAACGGGGGGAGGTTTTAGTCAAACCGGGGATTTCAAGGTTGATGGAGGGGTAGTGGACTTGCGTGATTATCCCGCCTCGACGACGGTTTTATGGCTCGCCACGTTAGCGAATGATGCACAGATTGAGGCTAAACCAACAAAGAGTAGGGAGGAAGTGTCCCGCGTAATCGGTGATCCAACAGAGGCGGCGTTATTGATCGCGGCAGCCAAAGCGGGAGCCTTCCGGGAAAGACTTGAGGAAGCGTATCCAAGGATCGATGAGATCCCCTTTGATTCTTCCCGCAAGCGGATGACAACGGTACATAAGATCGTTGATCCGGCGCCGGATGATGCAAGCCCATTCTATGATAACAAATTGCGAGAATGGGAAATTGCGGCGATTAAAGGAGCGCCGGATGTCGTATTAGACCTGTGTACCCAGTATCAGAAGATGGACGACACAACTGCACCGTTGACAGATGAGATCCGTGAACACATCTATGAGGTGAATGCCCACATGGCGCGCTCTGCCTTGCGGGTCATAGCAGTGGCTTTTCGCGTGGACCCTGATGTCCCCGACGATGCTACACCGGAGAAGGTCGAGCACGATTTAATATTCGTTGGCCTGATGGGCATGATCGATCCGCCGCGCCCGCAAGCCAAACCCGCCATTGAGAAGGCACGCCGGGCTGGTATACGTACGCTGATGATCACTGGCGATTTCCCAGATACGGCGGAGGAGATCGCCGAAGAGATTGCCTTGCTCCAGTCGGGGCATGGAGTCCTGACAGGATCGCAGCTGGATACCATGGATGATGCGGCGCTCAAAGAGAAAGTGGCGACTACCGATGTCTTCGCGCGCGTCTCTCCGGAGCATAAGGTCCGCATCGTTAACGCTCTGAAATCACACGGTGAGATCGTGGCGATGACCGGGGATGGAGTAAATGATGCTCCGGCGTTGAAACGGGCGGATATCGGTATAGCAATGGGTGTTACGGGAACAGACGTCGCTAAGGAAGCGGCGGACATGGTCCTTACAGACGACAATTACGCCAGCATCGTTGATGCCGTCGAGCAAGGACGAGTTATCTATAGCAACATTCGTAAGTT
>SOIH01000011.1 GCA_004376895.1 Anaerolineales bacterium
GATTGGAAGGTGAGGTTGCACCGGAATTCAGTACGTATATAGTTTTTCCACCTTACACGATACATCGACATTTTGGCCATGGAGCAGCTTATTGCGTATCGCCTTTATAGAAGAAGGCGTCGGCGCTAGCAACCAATGGTAATTGTTCTGCTTCCGGCTTGTCATTGAGCGGGAATTAGGTAGCTATATCCGCCAATCCATCATTGAGGATTGCCAGCTGACTGGGATTATGAAGCTTGTTCACTGATCGCGGAAATCGACAAAGAGTTTACTCTTAATATTCGATGCCTTTTCTAGGATTATTGCATAGCAAGTTGAATAATCTCATCTGGAGGCATGGATGCTACCTGTTGGATCTGTGCCTCAATCGTGGATGGATCCAGACTGTCATGGATCGGATGAAGTTCCCTGGCCAGGGCAAGGCGGGCTTGAACAGGCATCGTCATCCCATCCGGATCGCGCAAACATTTTGACGCCTCAGCGAAAAATACAGCTTCCTCAAACTTCCCTTGCCTGACTCGAACACATGCAAGCCCTTCCAGAGAAAAAGCGATACCAAATTTATAGCCAATCGTGGAAGCAATCGTTAAGCTGCGTTGAAAGCGTTCCTGTGCAACTTCATACTCACCCTGCTGGATAGCCACGTTCCCCAGTCTATATTCAGCCCATGCGACAGCGCCTGTATCACCCAATTCACTCCAGATCGCTAAACTTTCTTCATCCATGGATTTCGCTGTTTCATAATCGCCTTGATAGAAAAAGACTACCCCCCAGTGGCTTAAGGAGTCCGCGATACCCTGTTCATTACCCTGTTCTCGGTAGATTGCCAGCGCATTTCTGTAGAATTTGGTAGAAGCCGTGAAGTCACCTTTCTGGAGGTGTATGTACCCCAAATTTGTAAGCGAATCGGCCTCGCCATTCCGATCGCCAATCTCCCTTCGAAGGGCCAGGGCGCTGTTTGCTGCATCGCTGGCGGCAGAGTAATCCTCCCGGTAGCGCGATAAAAACCCAACGCTATCGAGTGCTGCGGCCCGCAATCCAGGATTATCCTCTATGCCAGGCATTGAAAGGAATTTTTCCAGCCACTCCGTACCTTCGGTGAGGTAACCCCGAAATAACCAAAGTAGACGGAGCATATTGCCTAACCCGAGCCCTTGGGTCAAATTCCCGGTCTCGTAATACCAGTGGAGTGCGGCGCGTACATTCGGGTACTCCATCTCAAGGCGGTTGAACCAGTCAGCTTCCACCGCGCTTTCAAAGTAGCCACTGGCTTCCTTCACCAGGTCATAGAAATGCTGTGCATGTTGCGATCGAACTTCCTCGCTGTCTCCACGCCCTGATAATGTCTCCCATGCATATTCACGAATTGTTTCGAGCATCTCAAAACGTGACTCATTGAGGATGCTTTCCACAGAACGAATCAAGCTCTTATCCATTAACGAGCCAATTAGATCGATGTATTCTGCATCATGGCTGTCTACTGGGATAGTTAATGCATCCCTGCTTCGCGTGCAGACTGAAATCACAGATTCTAGATTAAATCCCCCTTTAAATACGGATAGGCTTCGAAAGAAACGCTGCTCATCCGGCGGCAATAAATCGTAGCTCCAGGAGATTGTCATTCTCAAAGCGCGGTGGCGTTCAGGTGCATCACGTGCGCCTTTTGACAGGTATTCGAGTGGGCTGTGTTTCTCATCCGGAAGCAACCTGCTCAACAGCTCCTGGGGAGATAAAGATTTGACCCTTGCTGCAGCGAGCTCAATAGCCAGGGGTAAGCCGTCAACCCGCGAGCATATTTGAGCGATGGCCGAAGCGTTTTGGTCCGTCAGTTCAAATCCACGCTTGAACGAACCAGCCCGCTGCAAGAATAATTGGACCGCCGGGTTCTGTTCAATGGTGCTGATTTGCTGGACCTTAAGTAGATCAGGTAGCGCCAGTGGGCTAACAGCGAAACTATATTCATCATGCAAACGCAATACCTCACGGCTGGTAACCAGAACATTCAACTCCTGGCAGTTCTCTAATAAAGCAGGTATGACATCAACAGCCGCCATAACGTGCTCGAAGTTGTCCAGGAAAAGCAGCAGGTGTTGTGTACGTAGTTTTTCAATCAATAATTCCAAGATTGGACGGGTGCCGTAATCACGAATCCTCAGTATGCGGGCAATGGCTGCCGGGACATCAGAGGGGTCCGTAATAGAGGCGAGGGGGACGAAATGAGCTCCATCTTGATAATCCTTGAAGATCTCGAGAACAAGCTCTGAGGCGAGGCGTGTCTTACCGATCCCTCCAGGACCGGTTAAAGTAAGCAGTCGTACTTCCGGTTGAGTGATTAGATTCTTGGCTGCGGCAAGATCATCCTCCCGACCTATCAACGGAGTTGAAAACACCGGCAGGTTTTGAGGACGCGCTTCTAAGGATCTAAGTGGGGGATAGTCAAATGGCAAGCCTGGTACATTAAGCTGGTAAATATGCTCCGGCGTCTCCAAGTCCTTGAGCCAATGTTCACCAAGATCTTGCAGTTCAACACCATTCGCAAGGTCGTTTTGTGGAATTACGGCAGTGGAACTGGAGAGGAGAACCTGTCCCCCAGAAGCAATCTGACAGATCCGGGCTGCCCGATGGACATCCATGCCAATGTAGCGATTCCCAATGATTGTCGGCTCACCCGTGTGGACAGCCATGCGGACAAGCACTTCAACACCTTGTGGCCATGTGTGTGCGGCCAATTGATGTTGGATCTCCTCTGCAGCAGCGAGTGCATTTTGAGCACTCTCGAAAGCCACAAAGAACGAATCACCTTGATTATCGACCTCGTACCCCTCCCAGCGCTGAATTACGCTCCTGAAGATGATTGCGTGCGTCAATAGTAATTCGCCGTATTTGTCACCGAGATGATCCAGCAGTTTTGTTGATCCCTCGATATCCGTGAAGAGGAATGTTACCGTCCCTTCAGGGAGCTGGGGATGATTATTTGTGGGATCTGTTCCAGCCCTCATAGCTGTATCCGCTCACCGGGCCCGTCTTCCCGAATCAGTTTGGACTAGATGACCTTTAAAACCCATCAAGGCAAGTGTTCGCTAACGCTTAAATTTACCAATTAAATCGCCTGAAAAAGCGTGGCCAGGCTGTACCAGACAGAGTTTCTCAAGCAAGAAAAGGGTTGGACTGCATCGGGCTGGCTCCCACGGGAGGGACGAACCTGGTTCCTTGTAAACTGCGTTCAATAGGGATTTTCGCCAGGAACCGGGTTCGTGTCCCCCTAGATTGCTACGACTACCATGGATAACCCTTGGCTCCCTGGCAACCCTTCAGCGCCGAGATCTCACCGCAGTGCACGTTGATGTGCCAGATGATATAGATTTCCAGCATCTGACCCACGGTAAGCTCACCGATGGTGGTGTCTATTTTTCGGGACAGATCCGCTGGTGTAAGAGAGGACAACCAGCCCATAGTTTTGTGCTTGACGTTACCGGCGTCCTCGTGCAACTCGGACAGGTCTACTTGAACATCCTGCATCCTTAACACATCCGGTCTACTTTCAACACTTTCGGGGGCGGGCTTCCCCTCTATGCAATAATTCTGCACAAAATAGTCCACATAAGTAATCGTATGCGAGTAAATGGCGCCGATGGTACTGGCGACGCCGGGGGGCTCCCAATCGGCTTGCTCCTGGGTCAGGTCGGCAGTGACCTGGCCTAAAATATCAAACGCAATATCTAACGAGTATTGGGTCAATTCGACAGTGTTCATTATTACTCCTTTCATAAGTTACTCTGACTATTTTATAGGGAATCTTAAAGCCGCACGTCACTGACCAGCCAGTGTCCCCCCGACTTCGATTCCTAAGAACAATCTGTATGCTATGTTGAGGACTTGAGCCTGTCGTTCGCTCGTCGGAG
>SOIH01000238.1 GCA_004376895.1 Anaerolineales bacterium
CTGATTGGGTCATAGTTGCCCCCTTTGACCCGGTATTTTTCTTTAACTATAGTGAAATTAAGGTGTTTGTCAAACGCGCCGTGGCTTTTGTGGACGGTCAGAATCTCTTCCATACTGCTAGGAAATTACTTGAATGCCAGTATCCTGATTACCATCCCTTGGCTCTTGCACAAGCGATTTGCTAATTAGAGGGTTGGAATTTAAACTCCACTCGTTTCTATACTGGGGTTCCAGATCCTCAATCAAAATTACACGCCCAGAAAAGTGTTGTCCTCGCCGAGAAAATTTCTTTCCGTAACTTACAAATCATTCAGTGTACGCCGGGGTGTTTCATTCTACATCGATTGCGCTAGTAAGTAAGTAGTGCTAGGATGATTTAAGTTGGTGTTAGGCGGTCTCAGATTATTCAACGGGGGTCACAATGAGCGAGGACCCATGCGAGGAATTGAGGAAGGAAGCACATAGGGTTGGTCGCGAAATAGAGCAGGCGGCGAGATACCTCCGCAGATTTGCTGGAACAAAGCCCCTCAACCCATGGGGCGCCCCAATGCCGCTTACTGAAGAGAGCATTCAAGCGTTGAGGGAAGCCCAGGGCGTCCTCGAAAACCTCCAGGAGCAGTTTAAGGGACTGATGGACGAACTGGTCGAATGCATGAAGCAGCACGGCCAGATAATTGGAGATTAGTCACCGCAGTTCTGTTCGCCTGCAAACGCATCGACGCGTTTAACCCCAGACCGATCCAAGCGGTTTGGGATTTTTCTACTTTAAACCAACTTTCCCCAGGAGAAGTGTGTGAGCAATTAAGTGGGTCGAACTTTCGAACCGTTTGGGTCAACACCTGGTAGACTCAATACAGGTTACCTCTTTTGACTGGTCAGGATCATCAAAGATGAGCGGGACCTGAGATTCGAAGGTTTAGGTGTGGGATGGTCGTGGATGTCTTCGAAAGGTTAGTAGGTATATTAGGTGTGATGACGGTGCTTGTAACCTTGGGCGTCGTCCTGCTAGGGTTGTGGTGGTCTTTGAAACGGCCTAAAGGGCGAGTGATCGGTAGGCGATGTTGCGGAGCTTCAGCCGAACACACGCATGGCCGGGATCAACATTCTATCCACTACAGTTCCATTCCATGCTTGCGGTTTTTAGGAAATCAATCATCTAACAGTGTTACTGGATATATGTGGAAAACTCCTCTTCCGTCATATCCGATCCTGTCAACGCGTTATAAAGAAAGACATATTCATCAGCCGCGATCTCTTCCGTTGTGTAGATCATCAAATCTGCGATGACAAATAACTTCTTGCCTGTGTTCTCCTCATATTCGGCCATTATATCAACGTACTCGGATAACTCCTCGGAATAACCTTCGATTTGCAGGAAAGCAGCCACACTATCGATATCCTGATAATAAGGCACCAATCCCCTTCCCGCGATCAAATCATCCATGCTGGCGGCGCGATTCATGTTGCCTGCGTCGTCAGTAATTCCCTCATACCCGGATACCGGCGCTGCAGAAAGCAGTTCAGCCAGGGCTGCAAGATCCATTTTCCTAGATCCAGGTTCTGCTTCTGCGTATAAGAGATCGGGGTCGTACCCTTCATCCCATGCCGCAACTTCATATTCTGGTCCTTCAGTAACATCGGGTACACCATCAAACGGAATCCATTCTTCCCCGATCTTCACTTCGGCTCGATAATGAGCCCATGTTTCCCGCGCGGCCCGGCAAATCTGATCGTAGCTCAAGGTCAGACCATGCTTTATCAACCTGGGTTGTAGAGCTTCAAACTCTTCCGGACCCATGCCGTTTGCGGTCGATTTATCGATGGAAGGATTAAGATCGGAGATGTATACCTTGTTTGCCGTCACACGTGCTTCCAACCCATAGTAGTTAGCAATCGCATTAAAAATGGCAGCATAATCCCAGCACAAACCATAGATCTTTCCGTTTTCTAATCTGCGCTCCTGAACCATCTCACTCACGGGGAAGATGCCGGGCAGCATATAGTTCCAGCGCATGGGGTGAGAGATATCGGGTTGCTGGTTAGGGTCACCAATATAAAACATGTTTTCCGTTTGCCACTCTAAAATCGACCGGGCAATTTCCTCGTCACTTCCAGAAAAACCATCTGCATTAATTTGCGCGATTTCCTCAGAAGTAAGCCCCTCATAAGGATTAAAGATTGGGAACTGATGGTCACTCTCTTCTGCTGTAGCAGCGGGTTCGGGTTCACCCTCCGGTATAGGCGTCGCGGTCTCTTGAGGTTCTATCTCAAGAGGGGTTTCGGTTTGTGTCGCAACCTCTACCACAGGCGGTGCCGTTGCTTGTGGCTTTTCACTGCAGCCGGTGAGAATCAGTAGAACGATAGCCAATGTTGAAAACACGAGAATCACATTTTTTTGAGACATTTAACTTCTCCAATCAAAGAGATATATTGTGATGGCCTGTCCATTAATTAAGACGGGGATATAACCATATTCTGTGTTTACCTATAGCGCTATAGGAAAACTATACTATTTGAGTACTGTGCTGAGATTCTACGCCGCGTATGCAAAATCCCGCCAATAATGCCCATTCTTTTAATGATTCGCCTGCGTATATGTGAATAAGACAATATGGCATCTGGAGCTGCACAGCACGCTCTCAACCTTGATAATACGTAAGTTATGCGCAGTTTTACTCTTAAATCCCGGGTCCGCAGTAGCGAATTACTGGATGGAATCATCAATAGTAGTAGCATAAAGAGGAAAAGCGGATGAAGCCCATTATGACTTGAGGCCTTGGAAGTAGAAATCTGAATGATAAAGCAATTGAATGCGATAAATCTTCAACGATTGGAATCGCGTTCAATTTGGCCCTGTAGCCGATGCCTGTATAATTCAACTAAGCGGCATAGCGCCCGAAGCACAATTTAGACCTGGTGAATCGCAAGAAGCGCGATGCCACTACGAACAGTTCGTTTGAGTGAGACATGGACCTGACCGATATTTTCGACCGTCCAGCGCGCATCCTGGTTGCCGACGACGACTGGCTTAACCGGGATTTGCTCAAAGCCTATCTGACTGACGCCGGCTACGAGGTGGTAACCGCCGCAGATGGGCAAACGGCACTTGAGATAGCGCTCCAATCACCGCCTGATTTGGCGCTGGTTGATGTGCAGATGCCGCGCATGGACGGTCTGGAGCTCTGTGCGGCGATGAAGAGCTCGCCAGGGACACGCTTCGTCCCGGTGGTGATCGTCACCGCATTCGATAGCCAGGAAGAGGAAGTCAAGGCGATCGAGGCCGGCGCCGATGATTTCATCACCAAACCCTACCGTTCGCTTGTATTGCTTACCCGTGTGCGCTCATTACTGCGTATAAAGAGACTGTACGATGAGATCGAAGCGTACAACCGGCTGCTGCGGCAAGTCCTCGACCGTTTCTTGGCCGAGGATGTTACCGACATTATCCTGACAGATCCTGAACGCTACCTGAAGCTCGGCGGTGAGGTGCGACAGGTGACGGTGCTCTTCGCGGACATTCGTGGTTTCTCACGCTTCACTGAGGAGCATACCGCGACCGAAGTAATCGAGACTCTCAATCGGGTATTCCAGTCTCTCAGCCAGGTGGTCTTCACCCACCGCGGAACTTTTGATAAGTATTTGGGTGATGGCCTGATGGCTTTCTACGGCGCGCCGGTATCGGGTGAGGACGATGCACAGCGTGCGCTTGATTCGGCGATTGAGATGCAGCGTCGGTTCCAAGAGTTGTGCCGGGAGACAGGTGAGGATCTGAACGGCTTGGGCTGGGGCGTTGGCTTGCACTCAGGCGAGGTCGTAGTGGGTAATATCGGCTCGGAGAAGGTGATGGACTAC
>SOIH01000145.1 GCA_004376895.1 Anaerolineales bacterium
CGGTCGCCGACAGCGATTGGCCATGCAAACTAATTCTAGATAAAAGGAAACCCATCTAACTGGTTTGATTTTGATGTGTAAATACGGACACACTGGGAGCGTAATATTTCTGCCAATAAACCTACTACGGCATTGCTGCAACAACTTCCTTGAACTCTTCTTCTGTCAATGCACGCAAGGTCTCTGTTCGAGAGTCTCCTTGTGCTCCGATAGCCAGTAATACGGATGCTGCCGTTTTTGCATCTGGAGCTTCTGTGATTACTACAAAATCGTATCGGCCCATGGTCAGGTGCCAACTCAGAAATTTCCCACCCGCTGCCTCAACTGCTTTCCGAGCTGCCTCAATCCTGGCGGGGCTCTCCTTGATTTTACGAACTCCATCCTGAGTGTAATTACCAAGGATGATATAGGTTTCCATGGTCTCCTCCTCATTTTTGGCGACAACAGAAAAGCAAATATCTACGCTCCCAATATAACGATACAACAAAAATAATGGATTAGCTGGTTAGCTTAAAGGTTTCGAGCTGCGAAGCCCCCCGTTCCGCCAAGCGCCCCCGAAGCGAAGCGGAGAGGGGTTTGGGGGGCGCAGTCCCCCGTACTTTGGCGTGGACCAGGTAGACTATGCGCTGCGAGCGGGTTGCCGACAGCGGATGTGGATGACCTTAGCCACTGTCGCAACTGTGCCGCCTTCCTCATCTAGAATCGTAAGCTCAAACTGTGGGCGGTACACATCACCTCCCGCGGTCTTCCGACGAATCTCCTCCAGGTCCTCTTCGGTGATGCGGACGACTGAGTGCACACAGCCCTTGCCTGGCTTGATGAATTTAATTTCTGCCGATTTATCCCATACAACGTAATCGCTCCCAAGCGCCTGCATGAGTAGGAGCATGAGGTGTGGGTCCACCATGGAGTAGAGGCTCCCACCGAAGTGAGTCCCAACGGCATTCTGATTGAACCAGCGGAGTTTCATCGAGACGTGCAGTTCACGCCACTCCGGGTCAATTTCGGTCACCCGGACGCCGGCAAACAAGTACGGAGGATAGATATTCAACGCGAACTTCAACTTGCGCGCTGTCCACTTCATTTCATTCCTCCTCGAGTGCCCGAGATGTGGGAGAGACCGTCACTCTAACCACTCGAAGGATTCGCCGATTAGTTTTTCGTCCGGCGGAGGTTCCGGTAACAGGGCAATCACTTCATCGAAGAAGGATAGGGGCTCGAAAGCCTTCTCGGCGGTCATGACGCCCCGCTCTCGTGTCTCACCACGCAGGATGCTGAGCACGGCAACAACTAACGGTACACTGGTCAGGAACCACGCAGACTGCTCGTTCCAAAGTTCAGGCGCCAGCCAGCAATTGTACCGTGCGGCGCGCCCTTCCTTGCGGCCAACAGCGGTAACCCAGTCTGGGGAGAATGCAACGAAATCGTCTGTGACCGTCAGCCACCGGTCGGGATCATTCTCAACAGTCTCGTAGAAGGAGCTCAACGCGGTTGCCGGGTCGACATCACCCGCAATCACGCGTAAAGCCTGCTCGCGGAAAAGATCGTGCAGCTGCGACGGGAACGGGGTGAACCAAACCTCGACTGGTCGCGCTCTTGCGAGATCTTGGGGCAGCGAATCAAAGAGCGGATCATAGCTGCCATAAGGGTATGCGGAGATCGTGCCGCCTTGTGGCAGCGGGGCTTGCATGCCGCTCGCTTGAGGATCCACATCCACCCACCGACCACTCTGATAGGCGCGCGCCGCCCGACTCTCAGTCTCTTGTGCGACCTGAAGCATCCACTCGAGAAAATCCTTGAACTCATGCAAAACGGCAAGGTTATCTGATGGATTTTCAAGCCACTCCTGTGGCGTGAGCGACCGCGCTCCCTGGAACACCCAAGCCCGCCCTCCCTGGAGTTGCTCTGTCACGTCCAGCTGATTGGCCGCGTGTACTCCCATGAGATTAGTGATACAAGGCGAGATACCAGTGCAGATGATCGCAGTGATTCCAGCGTCCCTGGCCTCAGCCGCGAGCTCTTGCATCTGTGCGATAAAATCCTGCCCCCATCCGACGTCGCAATAGTGCGCACCGGCGCGAACCGCCGCATGCAGGGCTGGGAGAGCAATTTGGTTACTTGCTGTATTCACGATGATATCGTAGCCCGCCACGAGCGAGGCTAGCTGCTTCTCGTCGGCGCCGTCTACTTGCACCGCTTTTGCCTTGTCACCGATCTCTGCGGCAGCCTGTTGCGCACGCTCCACGCTTCTCCCGGCAAGAGCGATCTCGCTAACCAGGTCGCTCTCCACCAGAAGCTTTGCACTTGGCAATCCAACCGCTCCGTAGCCTCCCAACATAAAAACTTTCATGACTACCCTCCATGTCCGCCTAATGGCTTCGAGCTGACGAAGATCCCCCTTCATTTGGGGGGCAAAGCCCCCCGTTCCGCTTTGCGCCCCCGAAGCGAAGCGGGAATGTGTTGGGGGGTGTAGCCCACTGCTCCCCCATTACGCTCAAGCCGGTCCTTCCAGACGGGTCCGTCGTGCTAACCATAGATTGGTTCCCCCCCAAACCAGGCAAACGACGCCTGCTAGCAGGGCTCCGAAGCCAATTGGCTTCTGTGGTTCCATGACCATCCATATCCTGCCGAAGACCAGCCATACAACCCCAATCACCGCTACGATGCGTGGTTTCTTGCGCATAAAGTATGCCCAGACCAAGCTGCTCGCGGAAAATAATGCAACAACACCTACATAACGGGGATTGAGGAACCTGGTCCAGGGGCTCTCAGGGACAAAGTCCTGCTGCAGCAGAGTCACCGTCAGCGGCTGGCTGGTGGTGATCGTCCCCCGGCGGACGGCGGCCACAGCATAATTTACCGCGTCGGCTGCTGGCACCCAAAGATCAGGCATTAGACCCTCTTCCTCGCGGAATTCCTTATCCAGATACAGACCGAAGTTGATGGGCAGCCATACCATCAATTTCGAATGTGGCAGTTGATGGGCACCAGCGTTGCCAAATGTGAGACAGCCCATACTATTCTCGCCCACAAGCACCACGTTCTCCGCCTGTGAAAGACGCATGATCAGGCCTTCTCCCGCAGAGGCGACACTGCCATTTATCACTAGGATGACCGTAGTGTCGTTGGTAATCAAAGGCACCTGGGGGTAGTTCGGACCCACCCAGTCCGGTTGGCGCTCCCCGCTTTCGAATGCCTCGGCAATGTCTGCATGCCGCTCTGCATCATCCCTGTAGATCGTGGTATTCGGCGTTCGATCATACAAATAGGCAAACACGTTGGCGCGTGACGCCATCGTGGTTTTGCTGGTTAGCTCCGAAAAGATGAACACGGATTCCGCTCGCTGGCCGGTCAACCCCTGGATCCAGCTGATGGGCCAACGCTCGTTACCGCCATGGTTGCCGCGGATATCGACGATGATCACCGGCTCACCTCGATAGCTGCTGGCTGTTTTGGCGAATTGGTTGAGCGCATCCGCATATGGATCTGAAAAAGAACGAACACGCACCACTGGAATACCACCGATGATGTCCTCACGGAAGATATCTTCCGAGTAGAAGGTGAAATTCGATCGCTGCAGCTCGATCTCAAATGGACGCTCCCCGGACTCGTTCGCGGCCGTCATCAGCAAAGGCTCCGGTTTTGCCGAAGAGAGCAGGCCCATGCGATAGATCGGTTCCCCCTGATGGCTTAGTGAGGGAAGAATAAATGGTGCGGGATCATCACCGTTGATCGACACCACCGTGTACGCTATGCCATCGACTGCAAACTGATATCCGCCGCTTTCCAGCGTCAATTCCAGTCGCGTGTCATACCAGAAATCTTGATGACTGGCGTATTGGAAATCCCCGATCTTCATATGGCAGTCGACGACAAAACTAAGATGGTCGTGGAGCAAGCTGGAAAAGGCAGCGCTGGACCACGAGGATTTGGACGATAGCTCCTGCAGGATGCGCTCCCTTGCCTGCTCGAATTCTCCATGCTGGTTGAAGAACGCATACCCGGAATAACCGTGGGTGAAAAGGTAGAACAGGCGCTCCACGTCCTCCGCCGCCTGTTGAGCAGAGATACGCCAGGGGGATCTGGCCCCCACGTCCATTGTCAGGTCCGCCAGCGGCAGTTCCGCGTCGTCCCACTCAAAGAGCAGTTGATCCACATAGTCGCGCACACCCTCATCCAGCTCGGCGTCGAACGTGGTCTGAATCCAGTCGGAAGCTGGCGGCGCAGCGGCGATGATGGCGCGGGCTGCTTCTTCGGCCGCGTTTCGCGTCAGAAGCATCTCGGTCCCAGAGCAGATGTAGACGGTCCTGCCCTCCGTCCAAGGGCTCTCCTTAGCGATGACGACGTGGCGATCTGTGGCGCTGCGGAGCATCTCGATCTCCTCCGCCGTCAGGACCTCTTGGATTAGCTCGCCAGAATACGCGGCATCTGGATGGCCCATGAGAATCAGATTCTTGTCCCACACCGATTCGGGCAAAACGGTGCCATCCAGGATGACCCATTCCATACGTAATTGCCTCAGCAACCATGAAAAATCCTGGCTGAAGAGCGCGTCCGTCTGATTCGCCAGGATAACCGTATTCTCCGGCGCCACATCACCCGCCTCGGCTGCATGGGCCTGGTAATACTCCGCATTGTCATTTATGGGGACACCCACGAATAGCCCCACCACAACAGCAATGATCAGAAACCTCAGCTTTTTACCCAAACGTGTACTCCCTCAGAAAAGCAATTCTCAACCCTGCCCTGGGCCAGCGATAAAAGTCCTACGCTCGTTTTCAAGCCACTGCCCAATTCGTGAATACCTAGAAATTATCCTGGAGTTCCCTCCCTTTAAGGGATTAAAAACAGAATACCTCCCACATTTCCCGTTCCCACGGATATGATGTGGATATTACTTCACGATATCTCCCCAAAATAGATTGCAAAGTGGAATTCCAGGCACGGATGTCTCCCCGCTTCCCCATGATGTCCCAAATAGTTTACAGGTGGAACTCGCTAACTTCAAGATGACACAATCACTCAACCTCGAGATGATCATATATATAAAGTACGCCTGACGACAGCAAAGGTCTCAAACTCACGGTTGTATTGAGTTCAGATCCCGCTGGCCGAGTCAGATATTCGTATTAGCAAAAAAGGGATTATTGAAACGAGAAGGGTCGAGAGCGTAACTTATCCCCCGCGCAGGACGGATATGACCGTGCCAAACAGACCGACAACGAGCAAACCGAGGATGGCCAGGATGGGTGGAAATCCACCGGATAGTTCTGTTTGTGTCTCATCGAATACTGGCTGCACGACAGGCTCGGCCGGTGTGAAAGTTGGCAGGCGTGTGGGCGGCGCGCCGCCGATGTTAAACTGGGCGGCCAGAGTTGGGTCGATCGTCGCCGTAACCCGCGGCGTCGGCGTCGGCGGCGGCTCGATGATGGGCAGCAAGCGCTGGTCTGCATCCAACACCACAAAGGGAGCATATACCCAGGCGAGATTCCCGGGGACACCCGGATAGAAAATCTGGATCCATTCCCCGCCCGGCGATCTACCCAGCGCAGGCGCACGCTGACCGGCGATCAACACGCCGACTTTTTCGTAGTCTGTGCTGGGTCCGGTGCGCACATTAACCTGCTCGGGGACGAGGATGCTGGGCCCTTCCGGCGTTCCGGTCACGGTCGCTTCCTGGGCATGCGGTGCGGCCCCCGCTATCGATGTGGAGCTAAATAGGATCAGTGCCGATCCGAGGAACATGAGCCACGCAAAAAACTTCAATCGAGGTCTCCCTACTTTACAGGTCGAATGCCGGCGGATTATACTACGTTGTCTCTCGAGATTGCGACAAGTACGACCAATAATCCATGCAACTATCAGGACCCCCCAGCCTCGCGTGCGCTAACCTAAAATATGATAACGACAAATAAACTGACGATGAACCCGAATAGTATCTCCAAGAATACCCATGCAAATAAATCTGACTTGGGACTAATCCTCCAACCCAAATAGCCTCCCAATGCGCCACTGCTTAGAATGAGTATTGTGGCACCGAGCCCTATACCTAAGCCATAATTGAACGCATTCAACAACATCACAATAAATAGCGTAGGAAGACTCCCAATGGTTCCCACAATAACGCCTCTGGCTGGACCAATGGAACTCCGTCTGTCATCTTCCAAGATTCCCCTCCTTCTTTCGTTCATCGACTGGTTTGAGAATTACACAAGAAAGCTTCCTCCGACCACTTAAGGCGTACTTAACGTCACCCAGCGGCACTCAACAACAGTCTAGCATAAGGCTATAGTCTCAATATGCTCGATGGAATTCCCAATGCGCTGGAAAAGGCTCCCGTTGTACTTCACGTACCTTCTGAGACCGACTATACTACACGCACGAAAGGGCTTACGAATGAACCAATTCATGCAAAACAAACCTATGGGTAAGAAGACATTTCATGGACCGGTGAGCCCCTCTGATTTCGCGGATGCGCTTGTTGCCGAGTTCAATCAAGGCAACCTTGAAGCGAAGAAAATTGGCAGCGGGAAGCAGCGCATCGTCCAGATCGCCACCCCGCGCTGGAATACCTCCGGCGGGCGAACAGCGATCACGATTCACTTAAACAAGGTTGAGGATGGCGTACATGTCCAATTGGGAGAGCAGGAATGGTTTGGCGTCGCCGCCAGCCTGGGCATGACCGCGCTCATGGCGCTGCGCCGTCCATGGTCGCTGGCGTCCCGCCTGGACGACCTCGCCCAGGACATCACCTCCTTGCAGCTCACGACCCGCATCTGGCAAACGATTACGCAAACCGCTGATGCTCTCGGTCTTTCTTACAATCTATCGGAGAGACTGCGCCGGCTTTCCTGCGATTACTGTAATACGGCTAATCCTGTAGGCGCGCCGCATTGCGTGTCCTGCGGCGCTCCCTTGGGCCCGAATCAACCCGTCGCCTGCGGTGAGTGCGGCTATATCCTTACGGCGGGGACAAAAAAATGCTCTCAGTGCGGAGCGAAGATCAAACCCTGAACCGCCGCGCTCAATTCGATCTCCTGGAAAACAAATAGGGCTGTGTGAAAAGCAATTTCACACAGCCCCTTTTATTCTCAATGTGTATTAAAACGTCAACTCATGCGGGCTCTAGCTGCGCTTTGCTGAGTTCCGCTCCGCGGCGAAGTGCTTCGATATTCAAGTCGAGCAAGTTCCGGCGATGAGCGGGGATGTGTCCCTTCAAACCTTCGCCAACTTGCTCTATTGAAAGCACATCCAGTCTATCAAGCAGAGCGCCTAATAAAACAAGGTTAGCCAGCCGCTGGCTTCCGAGCTCTTCGGCGATCTCATTGGCAGGGACGAGCACTACGCTAATATCATCTCGTTCAGGGTTGCGATCCACGAGAGAGGTATTCACAACGAGCACCCCACCCGGCTTCACGAGCTCTTCGTATTTATCCAACGAGGGGATGTTCATCACGATCACAGCTGCGGGATTCTTTACAATCGGCGCGCCGATCTCGTCGTCGCTGATAATCACAACACAGTGGGCTGTGCCGCCGCGCATCTCCGGCCCGTAGGATGGGAACCAGGTTACATGCAGGTCGTTATCTAATCCCGTGTAGGCGAGCAATTGTCCAGCGAAGAGCGCTCCCTGGCCACCGAAGCCAGAAATGATGATCTCTGTCTGCATAGTGTCGCTATCCCTTCTTGCTTTCAACAATGGCTGGATGGACTTTGAAATCACCTAATGGGAATACCGGGATCATATGCTCTTCTATCCACCCGAGTGATTCTTGCGCAGTCATCCTCCAGTTCGTCGGGCAATTCGACAACAGTTCCACCATCGAGAAACCAAGTCCCTGGCGCTGCACTTCAAAAGCCTGCCTGACGGCCTTCTTCGCTTTACGGATATTCGCCGCATCATGCAAGCTCCGGCGAACGATATACGCGGAACCATCCAATTGCGATAGGATTTCACACATCTTCAAAGGGAAACCGTGTGCTTCGATATCGCGGCCAAGTGGCGAGGACGTCGTCTTCTGCCCGGGAAGCGTTGTCGGCGCCATTTGCCCACCGGTCATCCCATAAATCGCATTATTGATGAATATTACGGTGATCATTTCGCCGCGTCCTGCGGCGTGCAGGATCTCGGCGGCGCCGATGGACGCTAGATCCCCATCCCCCTGGTAAGTAAAAACATTCATATCCGGATTCACACGTTTGAAACCTGTCGCCATCGCCGGAGCGCGCCCATGGGCTGCCTCGACAAAATCTATATTGAAGTAATTGTACATAAAGACTGAACAGCCAACCGGTGCGACTCCAACCGTATTCTCACGCATCCCCATCTCATCGATTGTTTCGGCGATAAGACGATGCGCCACGCCGTGTGAGCACCCGGGGCAATAGTGCGTTGGGACATCAGTCAAACTTTCCGGTTTGCTGAAAATTAGAGCTTCCGCCATTTTCTTATCGGTCATTAAAAAGCCTCCAAACCAGGCTAGGCTTTCGCCTTTTCATTGAGTTCTTGAATCTGCTCGAAAACCTCATCCGGGAGGGGGACCATCCCCCCCATCCGCCCGTAGAAATCGACCGGGACTTTTCCTTCAACCGCCAGGCGGACATCGTCAAGCATTTGCCCGCCGCTCATCTCAACAACCAGGATCCGCTTTACCTGATCTGCGACCTTTCCAATTTCATCATAAGGGAATGGATAAAGCGAGATCGGGCGCAGCAATCCAACCTTGATCCCCTCGTCTCGCGCTTGCTTGATAGCGGATTGGGCAATTCGCCCCGCGGTCCCATAAGCGACGACGGCGACGTCCGCATCTTCCAGAAGCAATGAACTAAATCGCACTTCATTCGCCTCAATCTCCTTCTGCTTTTCAACAAGTTTGAGATTGAAAACTTCCTCTTCAGCTGGATCGATGTAAATCGAGGTGATCACGCGTGGATCGCGCCCCTTGGCACCCGTCAAAGACCACGCGGGGCGATCTTCGCGTTTGCGCACTTCCTGCATCGGCGGCAGCTCTGCGGGTTCCATCATCTGGCCAATACTGCCGTCAGCTAAAACGACGACGATCGCTCGATATCTCTCGGCGATGTCGAACGCCTCATACGTCAGATCGATGAGTTCCTGTATCGTGGCCGGCGCCAGGGTGATGATGCGATAATCGCCATGCCCGCCTCCCTTGACAATCTGGTTGTAATCCCCTTGCGAGGGAGCGATATTCCCCAGACCAGGGCCGCCCCTCATGATGTCCACAAGTACGACCGGAACTTCAGAACCGGCGATATAGGACAAGCCTTCCATCATCAGGCTTACGCCCGGGCTGGAGGAGGAAGACATGACCCTCACACCAGCGCACGCGGCGCCGTAGACCATGTTAATTGCCGCGACCTCGCTCTCGGCCTGGAGGAAAACGCGCCCGAGTTCCGGCATCCGCTTGGCCATGTGCTCGAGAGCCTCAGTCTGTGGTGTTATCGGATAACCGTAGTAAGCCTCACAGCCGGCGCGTATCGCCGCTTCGGCGAAAGCGACGTTGCCTTTAAGTAATTCCTTTGCCACGTTATCGGACCTCCTTAAGGCGTGGTTGATTTGATTTTATCAGCCGGTACCATGCGAAAGACTGTTATCGCCGCGTCCGGGCAGATGATCGAGCAAATCGCACAGCCGGTACATTCTTCGTCAGGATCGACCAGTTCCGCCGGGTGATAACCCTGTGGGGTGAAACGGTCGTTAGCCATCTTGATCACACCTGGCGGGCAAACCGATATGCACAACTCGCAGCCCTTACAGAGGTTCTCGTCGACGACGATGCGTCCTTTTGCCATGCCTTTCCTCCGAGAAATTTCCGCTCATAACATACATCCAGCGAGAGACTGTCTCCAGTGTTGACCGTCACCGCCAGTCGGAACAAATATCCCATTCTGGAGTATTGCTGTCCAGTTCGCACAACCGCTGCCGAGAGCAAGACTCAGGATCAAACCAATCGGTTATTCAATAGGTGGGTTGAAGTAGTTATAGGCCGCGCGCGAGAGATTAGCAATTAACCTGGACGTGGGTTCCCAAACCATCTCGGTTTCATTCCAGAGGAAGATTGAGAGCACATAATCACCCCCGGGACTGAACACGATCCCAGCGTCACCGATCATATCCAGAGGCGAGCTTCGCCAGCCGTGTTTGTGGGCAACGCGAGTCCCCTCCGGCACACCTGCTTTGATTAAAGTTCCCAGGATATTTTCGGAGAGCAGATCCAGCATACGGCTGCACTCTTGCGGCGTAATCTCCTCCGGGAAAACCGCCAGGAGCGTCCCGCCGCCTTCCGCGCAGGCATAGATGTCCCCAAGAAGTAAACTCATATCAGATGCGGTCGTCTGAGTGTAGGAATCCGGATCGGTGTCGATATCCACCCTTCGGTTGGCAGGTGTTCTATAGATCTTTAACTGGGGAGCCCCGAGGAAATAATAGCCAGCGATGAATGTGTTTTCGAGGCCCAATTGTTGAATCGTTTCAGTGACGAGGATCGGCCCAGCGACATCGTACGTCTCTATCCGCTGCATGATCCAATCGGAGGGGTCATTCCCGGATTCGGTGATCATCTCGAAGAGCCAGCGGTCGGTCTCCGCGTCTAAGGGCTCATCCTCGTAGCGAAACAATGCCATCATGATATTAATCTTGATGATCGATGCCGCCGAGAAAGCGATATCGGGCTCGACGTCGAGATCTACCCCATTGAGAGTCGCGAAGTGGAAATTCTCACCAGTCCTTAGATCGGTCAGATAGATCACGACCAACCCATTAAAATCGTCAACCTCGATATTTTGTCTGAGGAGTATTTCAAGTGTTTCCAATGTGGGCCGAGGGACTACGTTGCCTACAACGGGTAAATTTACACTGCGGTTGCTGGGTGAGCGCAAAACTGCACCGATGAGTTCCTCTGCGCGCGCTATATCCAGCACGCGGCCAGGAGTTCCTGATGTAAAAAATGGGGTTCCAGGTCTGGGTTCGGCGGGTATAGGTGGCTCATCATAACGCGCGCCGATATCTCGCAGATATTCTTCCAGCTGATTAACAGAGTAATCCGCCTTTAGTGGAACGCTCTGCGGCGCGCCTGATCGCTTCCACAAGAAATCCCAGAAGCCGGCCCAGAATGGTGTGCCGGTTCGTTCAAGCTCCGCTGCCGCCATCATGACATCCGTATCAGGGCGGAAACCAACATTCGCCGGATTGAGTAGGATTAGATTTTCATCATAATATAGTTCGATTGGGGAGCTGTAGACTTGCAGCAGGCGTTCGTGCGCTTCCGATTGATCGAGTCCCCCAACGTGAATTCCCGCGATCGCCAATTCCAGGGGCAGATGAGATCTCTGCCTGCTGAACGCGACAAGTTGGTAAAAGAAAAGCGCTACAGATGTCAAAAGCAACGCAATTGAAACCCAGCGCTGCAAATTGATGCCGTTTCGCTTCATGCAGCCTCCAAGCGCAGCAGTATATCATACACAGCAGGGCTGAATAATAAGAGCTAGATGAATTCGTATCGAACTACAGCTCCCACATTGACTATGCGAATAAACGCAGGATCCCGGGGAGCACGTTGGCAAAGCCGTGTGCGCCCCACCCTGCCCAGATTGAATCCCACCGCTCAACTAGCCAACCGGCGATAACGCCAAACACGAAAACACTGATGAGCGGGAGCCATCCCTGCTGCCAGTGAACAGGCTGAAAGGTAAAAAGAACCGCCTGTAGAAAGATCCCCGTTGCCGGACCCAGGTTGGCGTTCAGTGTTTTTCCGATGTAGCCTCGAAAAAAGGTCTCCTCGATAAATGGCACCCAAATCAATCCGAAAAAGAGCACACTGATCCCGTCCAGGGGAGCGCTTCCGGCATAGATTATCTTGTAATTAAAGAGCATGCTCAACCCTCGCCAGATCGCTCCAGCGAGCACACCCCAGGCGAAATTCAATCCGGCTCGATCGCTCCGGTATGCATATACTGTTGGTGATTGTCTGAGTACGATCAATGTAGCCCAGGGTATGGCAAAAAGCATGATCGTCGAGGCCATGCTCCAGAGCGGATCATCGGACCATAGCCCTGTTACCGCCAGGATGTTCATCACGACGATGACGACCAATCCGGGTGCGATCGACTTCAAGGGCAGGTGGTTGCAGCGTGCTGTGGCTGGGGGAAATAATGGTTTCATTCGACTAAGTACAACGATAGCAGATTTTCGCGTTCATGACAGCTCACTTCGCTATTCAATCGTAGGGTCCTACCGGCTCGTTCTCTGTCCGCTTACAAGACATGTAAGGGCACGGCG
>SOIH01000088.1 GCA_004376895.1 Anaerolineales bacterium
TGCTTATCTCCCCGATCATGGTCATCCTCTACAGCATGGCGGCAATAGCTGCCGGCCTCGGGATGACATCAAGTTTGGCGATTGCTGCCCAAATACTCACAGATCGATCCAAACCTCCAAAAGAGACAATAACGGAGGTGGAAGGACAACTAAGCGAAACTGCCAAGAAGGTTCAGAAAGCACTCGATGCCCACGGGGTCTCCCTGGATGTTATTGAGCTGCCGATGAGCACAAGAACAGCGGAAGACGCGGCAGCTGCGGTTGGTTGTAAGGTAGGTCAGATCGCGAAGTCGTTAATTTTCCAGGGCGAGGATTCGGGGCACGCATACCTAGTGATCGCGAGTGGGAAGAACCACGTCGATGAACACTTGGTGGCCGAGAAAGTGGGGGAGAAGATCCGGATCGCTCCTGCGGCGTTTGTGCGCGCAGAAACTGGATACGCGATCGGAGGTGTTCCACCCGTTGGGCATGATGTGCCAATCCGAACGGTGATCGATCAAGATCTATTGGAGTATGATGAAATCTGGGCTGCCGCTGGCACGCCACGCGCCGTTTTTCGGCTCAAACCGCGAGATCTCGTCACTCTGACGAAGGGCGATGTTTTACGGACGAGCAGTTGATTTTCCACACTCCTATGTCGACTTCCATGTGAGGTCGCGAGATCACGTCACGTAAGCTGTATGATTATTTTCAGGGTGTAATTACCCACGCTTTTCCGTCTTCCCCGCTGAGAGCTAGCCTTGTAAGAACCCGAAGATACTCGCAGCGAAGCATTTTCCTTCCTCAAGGGCGCGGTTTCGCAAGGCTGCGCACGTGTAATTCGGGATCGCAGGTTACTTCGGGGGAAGTTCGTAAAGCTCAACCAGGACTCCATGGGCGCTTTCGGGATGAACGAAGGCGACCCTCTTCCCACTGGTGCCGATGATAGGCTCGTTGTTTATCAACCGCACACCGCTTGCTTTCAGCGATTCCAGTGAGGCTTCGATATCGTCTACTTCGAAGCAGATGTGGTGGATTCCCGGTCCACGTTTTTTTAGATAGCGCGCCACTCCACTCTCTTCAGAAGTTGATTTAACTAACTCGATCTCCATGTTCCCAACAGGCAAGAAAGCGACGACGGAATCCTGATCCGGGACTTCTTCGATGTGTGATACCTTTAGCCCCAGGGCATCGCGCCAGAAGTGAAGAGCGTCGTCGATATCCTCGACAACGATGGCGATATGATTGATGCGTTTAACTGAAGTCATAATTCCTCTTGATGTCTTGGGTTTGGAGACATTCTAAGATAGATTTCCGATCATGAGAAATCTCACAGGGCAGGTTAGTACAGGAACTTGAAAGCCTTTGCAGGATGAACTGCCTAATTCCCTATTCTGACATCCGGTTTATGAGCTGAGAGGAATGCTTCGCGTGGACATTCTCATGTCGCTTCCGATAGGGAGTGTCTCTATTGGATGGGAGGGGAGATCGTCATAGAAGAGAGGAAAAGAATGTGTCAGAAGATCGACGGTGAGCGATACTCACCCCATATCTCGCGCAGACAGGTGCAAATCTCGCCGAGTGTGGCGCCAGCTTCTACGGCTTCGATGAAGAGCGGCATTAGATTTTCCTCGCTGCGGGCGGCTGAGGCGATTCGTTGCAATTCAAATTCCACTTGATCCGGATCTCGCTTGGCGCGGAACTCTTTCAGTCGAGCTCGTTGTGATTGCTCTATCGAAGGATCAACCTTCAGGCGCTCAGGCGGTGTTGGCTCATCTGTCTGGAAAGCGTTGACCCCAACGACAATTGTCTCGCCGCATTCGATCTGCTTCTGGGTCCTGTATGCGGATTCCTGGATCTCTCGCTGCATGTAACCACTTTCAACTGCTGCCAGGGCGCCGCCGATCGCGTCGATATTTTCAAGGTACGCTCTGGCGCGGCTTTCAATCTCGTCTGTCAGAGATTCGATTGCATACGCGCCGCCCAGTGGGTCGATCGTATCGGCAACACCGCTTTCGTGAGCCAAAATCTGTTGTGTCCGTAAAGCCACCTGGACAGAGTGAGTTGTCGGTAGACTGAGTGCCTCATCCAGGCTATTCGTATGCAGAGATTGCGTGCCTCCGAGGATGGCAGCCAATGCCTGGATCGTAACCCTGGTGATATTGTTCATCGGCTGCTGGGCCGTCAGGGTTGAACCCGCGGTTTGTGTGTGGAAGCGCAACCGCCAGGACCGAGGGTCGCGTGCACCGAAACGGTCCTGTACGATGGAAGACCATAGTCTGCGGGCGGCGCGGTACTTGGCTATCTCCTCAAGAAGGTCGTTGTGGGCGTTGAAGAAGAATGCCATCTGCGGTGCAATCTCATCGACAGACAAACCAGCTTGTATTCCCGTTTCGAGATAGGCAATAGCATTTGCAAGCGTGAATGCGAGCTCCTGCACAGCTGTAGCACCGGCCTCCCGTATGTGGTACCCGGAGACTGAGATTATGTTCCAGCGAGGCATAGAGTCCTTGCAATATTGGAAGACATCTGTGGTTAGCCGGATCGCTGGTTTTGGTGGAAAGATGTAGGTCCCGCGAGCAATGTACTCCTTCAGGATATCGTTCTGAATGGTCCCTCTAAGGGAAGAAAGGTCGATCCCTTGCCGACGGGCGATAGAAATATACATGGCCAGCAGAATCGCGGCTGGAGCGTTGATGGTCATACTTGTTGAGACTTTATCGAGAGGAATGCTGTCGAAGAGCTGCTCCATATCTTCCAGACTGGATATGGAAACTCCAACCTTTCCCACTTCGCCGCTGGCGAGCGGGTCGTCCGCGTCGTAACCAATCTGAGTGGGGAGGTCAAAGGCGATCGAGAGACCGGTTTGACCCTGATCAAGCAAGTATTGGAAGCGTGCGTTCGTCTCCTCGGCGGTGGCATAGCCTGCGTATTGGCGCATTGTCCATAGACGGCCGCGGTACATTGTGGTCTGTACACCACGCGTGAAGGGGTACTCCCCTGGGAATCCCAGGCGGTCGATATACTCAGCGTCTGATTTCCGGGGGAGAAAAAGACGATCAATAGGGATTCCTGAGGGGGTTTCAAAGTGGTCCTTCCTCTCCGGCATTCGCGCGAGCGATTTTGCCAGCGTACCTTCTTCCCACTTCTTGACTGACTCCCTCAGACGTTTAATCATTATCCTCTGCCGCAATTAGATCTTTCAATCGACCTGGAGGACGCCCAGCAATTCGGGGTCAACTGGTGCAAGTCCTTCAAGTTTTTCAAAAGTAACTTCTTCAAACTCTAAATTAAGGGGGCGACGGATTCGGTCAAATAGTTCGAGATAGCTCGCCTGCACTCGCCGCTCCCAGGGCAATCCCAGCTGATCGGACAGCTGGCGGATCGACTCGATCGAGGGTCCTTCGATCTCAACGAAGCAACCGAAGGGAAGTTCGTCTAGCATCACTTGGACCGAATCGATCTGATAGGTTTCACGGTATTTCTCGTATATAGCGGTAACGGTGTAGCCTAATGCCTCAAGGATCTTGCGCCCGCTCTCGAAATCATCGATTTCAACCTCAAATTCCTCGCGTGTCTCTACTTGTCCGAGAGGGCGCTTGAAAGTCAGCGTCGCTCGACTGTCTTGTCGCAGACGGAGGACATGTTTTTTGCTTGCGAGCTCCTGGCCAGGGGTATCGAAGCGAAGGTTGTGTTCGAGAAGGCGGTCTGTTTTTAAACGTACACCGTGGGCGATGAGTCGCTTACGGATGACTTCCAAATGGCGCAGATAGAACTTCACTTCGATTTCCATGAACGCCTTCTTCAGGAGAGTATCAGTAATATTTGATTCTGGTCAACGCTCTCGCCAGTTTTCACACGGAGGCGATTCACAATGCCATCACGCGGCGCTTTGATTTCGTTTTGCATTTTCATCGATTCCAGGATGATGACATTGTCACCCCGGGTTACTTCCTGACTTTCTTCAACTGGGATGTCTATTACGACCCCGGGCATGGGGGCCTTGATATGAACATCACCGCTGCGGATTTGAGGGGCGCTGGAACTCCGACGCAGTCGCTGCTGGCGTTCGTCCTCCACTTGGACCTCAAAGAGTTGACCTTGAAGAAGGACTTGGATCCCCGTTTCTGTTGTATAGATTGAAGCCTCGAAAGAATCACCGTCGAGGATAAGAGAGTAAACCGGTTGGTCGCCAACGGACTGAAAATCGGCAGTTAACTGCTGGTTGTCTACGTCAATCTGCTGATCTGCCTTGATTTCCACTTCGAATTGTTTGTCACCGATGGTGGCGAAGTATTTCATGGACCCTCCACGATCAAGAACTTGGGGCAAACATTGCGTACGCCTGGGTGTTGATCAGAAAAACACCGATTGATCAATCCTAGCGATTCATTCTCTCCCACCTTCCGACCCATTTCCAGTTGCTTGTATCCCGCTTATTGCGACGAACAATCTGTGATGCGCTCTGGCTTTCCCGATGTGTGACAAGTGCTGCCATTACTGCCGCGATCATCGCCAGGTGCTCTTTCTCCTCCTCAAGCTCATCCATGGAGAACCGCTCCTCAACGAAGCGAGTATCGAAAGAACCGGCGATGAATCGGTGGGAATCCATAATATGCTGATGGAAGGGAATATTGGTTTTCACGCCCAGGATGCGATATTCCTCCAGGGCACGTCTCATTCGCAGGATCGCCTCCCCGCGCGTTTCTCCCCAGCAAATCAACTTAGAGATGAGCGCATCGTAATACGGGGAGATTTCAAACCCTGCGTAGACCCCTGTGTCGACTCGGACGCCGGGGCCGCTCGGTGCGATGACCAAGTTCAGGGTCCCCGTGGATGGGAGGAAATTGTTATATGCATCCTCGGCATTGATGCGACATTCGAGCGCCCATCCGTTGAGATGGATATCCTCTTGTGCATAGCGCAGTTTGCGGTCGCGCGCGATCCGCAATTGCTCCTTAACGATGTCGATCCCCGTCACAAGCTCCGTTAACGGATGCTCAACCTGAAGGCGGGTGTTCATCTCCAGGAAGAAGAACTTATGGTCCTTATCAACTAAGAATTCGATAGTTCCTGCGTTCAGGTAATCCACTGCACGGGCGGCAGCGCAGGCTACTTCTCCCATCTGCGTGCGCAACTCAGCGTTTATAAACGGAGAGGGGGATTCCTCAAGCAGTTTCTGGTGACGTCTTTGCAGAGAGCATTCGCGTTCACCCAAATGAATGACATTGCCATGATTGTCCGCCAGAATCTGGAACTCGATGTGCCGTGCGTTCAGAATCAATTTTTCAAGATACACATTGCCGTCGCCAAACGAAGCCTCGGCCTCTCTGCGCGCTGCTTGAAGCAGTCCTAGCATCTCTTCAGCGGATTTTACTTCGCGCATGCCCTTGCCGCCACCGCCTGCTGTGGCTTTTACCAGGAGGGGGAAGCCAATCTCCGGGGCGATTGCCAGCAAGTCATCATCGCGCAGATCACCTTCACCTTCAGTTCCAGGGACGACTTGGATCCCCGCGGCGGTGACAGTGGAACGGGCGATAGCTTTATCACCCATCGCAGCAATTGCGGATGGTCTCGGGCCGATGAATACAAGCCCGGCGTCAAGCACTGCCTGGGCGAAGTCATCACGCTCCGCCAGGAAACCGTATCCCGGGTGAATAGCTCCGGCACCGCTCTTTTTTGCGATGTCGATGATCTTGTCGCCGCGCAAGTAGGAATCGCGCGCAGCCGCAGAGCCCAGTAGGTATGCCTCATCCGCCTGCCGTACATGCAGCGCGGCGCGGTCAGCTTCGGAGTAGACCGCGATTGTACGCAGACCTAGTTCGTGACAGGCTCGAATGATACGTACTGCGATTTCACCACGATTTGCGATGAGTACTTTTTCAAACATTCCTTCCCTCTAATCTAAGGCAGGGGCCTGCGAGTGCTTCGATGCTGCTAAGAAACGCAGAACTCCTTGATTGAACTCCTCTGGGATCTCGTGTGGAGGCATGTGGTGAATGTCGGGAATCAACCATAGCTGCCCATCCTGAACCCCTTCAGAGATATCGACCGCATGTTGGGGTGTTGCATGTTCATCGAGTTCACCTTGGATGACAAGTGTTGGGCAGGTGACCTTTGGCAAACGCTCGCGCATATCCAGCTTCTGAGGTTTACTTTCCATCCAATGCCGTACCCAAGAATCGACCAGATGCCGCGCCCTGCCCCCATGTTCTCGGTCCAATGCTTTGGAATAGGGTGGCTGCTTTGACGATTCAGAGATCATTTCCAATCTAGGGAGCATTTTTGGCTCAACGTATATATGGGCAGCGACGACGATCATCTTATCGATTAGATCAGGTCTTGCAGAGGCCATGAGCAGCGCGATCGAGCCGCCTTCACTATGACCTACAAGAGAAAGACGGTGAATGCCCAAGTGGTTAAGAAGTGCGTATGCCTCCTCGGAATCATTGAGGAGAAAAGACTCTTCAAAACATGGGCGTGAGTCCGACCGACCGTAACCCCAACGATCATACACGATCACCCGCCATCCGGCGTTGGTGAAGGCGCTTATTTGCCGCTGCCAAGAGCGGATCGATCCTAAACCATGGTGAAGGAGCAATAAAACTGGCGCATCGTCGGACCCATATTGCTCCCAATACAATTTGTGCCCGTTGATCTCGTAATAACCGTGATCGTCGGGTTGTTCAGAGTGGGATATTTCCATGTTTTTTCGCTGGATTAGCATCGCGTTTGTTTGAAAGCATCTCCAGACCGTTGATAATGCGCGGTCGGGTGAAGCGCGGCTCGATAATGTCGTCTATGTAGCCTCGCGCGGCTGCGATGTATGGGTGTGCGAATTTCTCGCGGTATTCCGCCACCAGCTCGGCTCTGCGTTTTTCCGGGTCTTTCGCATCAGCGAGTTCCTTGCGGAAAATGATATTCACCGCCCCTTCAGGACCCATCACGGCCAACTCTGCGCTGGTCCAGGCCAGGTTTAGGTCACCGCGAATGTGTTTGGAGGACATAACATCATAAGCGCCGCCATAAGCCTTGCGAGTGATCAGGGTGATCTTCGGTACGGTAGCCTCGCAATATGCATAGAGCAACTTCGCTCCATGGCGGATGATGCCGCCGTGCTCCTGACCGGTGCCGGGCAGGAAACCAGGCACATCGACGAAGGTGATGATCGGGAGGTTAAACGAATCGCAGAACCGCACGAAACGAGCGGCTTTATCTGAGGAGTTAATATCCAGAACACCCGCTAAATGGGCTGGTTGGTTGGCGATTATTCCGACGCTGTGCCCGCCAAAACGGGCGAAGCACGTCAGGATGTTCTGCGCATAGTTCTCATGGATTTCCAAGAAGACACCATCGTCGACAACCAGCTTGATCACGTCGCGCATGTCATATGGTTTGCTGGGATCATCGGGCACGATGTGGTCCAGCTCTTCCTCTGTGCGCAGCCGGTCATCAGATGTCGGGACGAAAGGAGGGTCCTCCATATTGTTCTGCGGGATATAGGATAACAAGACGCGGATCATATAGAGACAATCGCCCTCACTCTCGGCGACGTAATGACAAACGCCGGATGTGCTGGCGTGTGTATCCGCGCCGCCCAATTCCTCGAAGGTAACTTCTTCGTGAGTAACGGTCTTTACTACTTCTGGACCTGTTACAAACATATAGGAGGAGTTGCGAACCATGAAAATGAAATCGGTAAGTGCCGGGGAGTACACGGCACCGCCTGCGCATGGTCCCATGATAGCGCTGATCTGAGGGATCACACCGGAACTGAGCGTGTTCTTCAGGAAGATATCGGCGTAGGCGCCGAGAGAGACGACGCCCTCCTGGATGCGCGCTCCCCCGGAGTCGTTCAGACCGATGACGGGAGCGCCGTTCTTCATGGCCATATCCATGATTTTACAGATCTTCTCAGCATGAACTTCACCGAGGCTCCCTCCGAATACGGTGAAATCTTGTGAGAAAACATAAACCAACCGGCTGTCGATTGTTCCCCACCCGGTTACGACGCTGTCGGCAAGGAACTTCTTCTTTTCTAGATCGAAATCATGCGTCCGATGCGTGACGAACATGTCGGTTTCGCGGAAGGATCCTTTGTCTAGAAGCAAGTCGAGCCGCTCTCGAGCAGTTAGGCGACCGCGGTCATGCTGCGTTTTTACCCGCTCGGGGCCACCGCCAAGCAGCGCCTTTTCGCGTTGGTTTTGAAGGAAATCTGCTTTGGAGGAATCACTCATTCGTTTTGCTCCTCATAATATTGATGTACTGATGGTCGAGATAGTATCAAGATCACGATCAGAAAGCATAGTGTCATAGCTCCAAAAGTGAAAGGGAAGGAACTACTGGCGTAGTCGGATCGCTGAAGCAGCAAACGATCAATCCACAGCCATGCAGCATAGGCGATTGCACCGATATACATGAGCTTCGGCGCCCAGTTGCGGCCGAAGAAGAGTGCCATCGCGGCGATTAGGCCGACGCTTCCCCAAAAGCCATTCTTCATGAATAGATAGCCCTTTGGAACGCTGGTAGGGAGGTCGGGAAGCGTAAACCATGCTGTGAGGCCGGCAAACTGCATCACTGAGAAGGTTAACACTCCTACAGCGAGCCAGGTTACGGGCCGGGGTCTATTCTTCGATGTCAAGGACGATTTTTCCCAATTGCTTCCCGGTTTCAAGGCGCTTCTGTGCTTCAGGGGTTTCCTTCAGCGGATATTGGCGGTCAATCACTAGCATCAGCGAGCCCTGGAATATCAGGTTCATCACGGTTCGGAAATCTTCATGTGTTCCCATTGTGGTCCCAATTATGCTCAGGTGCTTAGCGAAGACAAAACGGTTGTCGATTTCAAACTTTGGTCCGCCGGTATTGCCGACGGTCAGAATCCGCCCACCTTTCTTCGCGCTTCGGAGACTGAGAGGCATGGTTCCGGCGCCGACATTGTCGACGATCACATCGATCCCTTCCCGCCCGCTTGCTAGATATACAGCTTTTGACCAGTTCTCCTCTTTTGAGCGGTCGATGAGCACATCCGCTCCCAGGGATTCGGCCAGGCGAAGTTTATCCGCATTGGAACCGACGACGAATACCTTCGCCCCGGCCAGTTTCGCGATCTGGATGCTGGCGCTGTTCACACCGCCCGCGGCGCCGATCACCAGAACGCTTTCTCCCGCCCTGAGACCGCCGCGGGAGATCAGCGAATGCCAGGCAGTTTGGAAAACAAGACCTGCTGCTGCCGCATCCGTGAATTCGATCTCATCCGGGAGATGGAGCAGGTTCCTCGCCGGGACGACGACATACTGAGCCAGTGTGCCGCGAACGGTCTCACCCAACAAGTGCCACTCTCGGCACATGTTGTCCTTTCCCGCCAGGCAGAAATCACAATCTCCACAGCCGAGGTTCGCGTTGATCACGACGCGATCCCCGACTTCAAGACCTTTTACGCCTTTACCCAGCGCGGATACTTTCCCCGCTCCGTCTGCGCCGGAGATGTGTGGATATTCAAGCTTCAATCCCGGCCAGCCCTCACGTACCCAAAGGTCGAGTCGGTTTAGAGCCGCCGCCCGCAGATGGACCTGGACTTCACCTGGGCCCGGTTCCGGGGTGGGGAATTCGTCGTAGCGCAATACTTCGGGATCTCCATGCTGGTCGAAGAGTATCGCTTTCAAGATGCTCTCTCCTTCTATCCTAGAATTGTACCTGCGTTCATTAATTTTCCACTTTGTGGAGGTAGAAAAGCAACCGTCCTTGACGATTATAGCGTGGTTGGGTTGTTCCATCTGCATGGCTCGAGGTGATCTTCTCGAATGCTGCAGTTTCTTCGGGAAGGATCGCAAACAATATGTAGGATCCCTGGGGTGAAAAATCGTGTGGTAAATCGTACGGCGGCGGCAGGTCGTATGTATGTGCATCTGGAAGTAAATATGCCAGGCTGGGGATCGAGTGCACGGACATCCGATCGCCGCCTATGAAAAACAGAGGTGTCTGCGGTGGTTCAACCTCGAGGAGTTCGATAATCTCTTGAGTCACTTCGCCGTTAACGCTGCCGTAGTTCTCGCTGGGAAAATAATCGAGGAAGAGATGTTTAATATTTTCGCCCATCATTAGGACGATAAGCAGGGATATGCCGATTGCCGCGACGGGTTTTATTCGCGGCCACCGCCCGCTGATGAACACATAAATCCGATCGAGTGTAGAGGCAATTAATATCGCAAGAATCGGAGAGAGAAGGAGCATCCGCTGTCCATTTGGCGCTTGGATGCTCAACCCGCCGACAAGAAGTGAGGTCAGGATTGTAATCAGGATCAGGCCGCAGCGCGCCTCGCGGAAACGTATTGCACAGTAGATAAAACCGATCCAGAAGATCCATGCCGAAGCCCCGATCAGCATGGGGATTCCGGAGCCATAGTAGACCCCTTGGATCTCGGCGATGGTCAAACCGAGTGCGGTCACCCAGATTTGCTCGAACACCAATCCGAGAGGTGTTGTTCCGAGTGCTTCAGCGGCAGGTCCGATCCAGCCAGGTATGAGCATCGAAACCCTGCTAGCGGTGAAGAACAGGCTCTCAGGGTGGCGAAGGTACAACAACACGAGAGGAAGGGACACACTTAGGGCAGTCAGCACCATGCATACAATCCCCGGTAGGCGGGACTTCCAGCCTTCGCCTCCCCTTGCTAGCCAGATCATCCAGAGTGCGAGCAGGATGGGGATCAAATGAGATGTTGTGTAGAAATACTGCGCCAAGCCGAGAGCAAGACCGGCAAGCAGGAATGATCGGCGATCGTTTGCTTTCCATGCGTTCCATAAAGCGCCCAGCGCGAGGACGAAGAAGAGTCCATCCCATATATTGTTATAGGCGACACGGCTGAAGAAGATGTGGTGGTGGAATGCCATCAACCATGCTGCGCTGAGGGTGGCGACACGCCGGTTGAAAAGCGACCTGCAGGTCCAGTACAGAGCAGGAATAGTCAGCGCCCCAGCTATAGCTGAGACCCAGCGGATGGCGATCACAGATCTGCCTAAAAATTGCTGGGATAGAGATAATATCCAGAAGTAAAGCGAGGGGAAGGAAAACCAACCCAAACCGAGAATGTTACTCCTGCGACCATCAAGGAACTCCCATGCCGTGAGTCCGGCAGATCCCTCATCACCGCTGAGAACGTATGGCATGTGGTCCGCGCCCCAGGCGCGCAAGATAAGGCTCGCAAGAGTGAGCGCGAGGATGACGGCAATCTCCCACCGATCCCAGCGTTTGTGTTCTTGAGGCGGACTGGTTTTCCAGCAGCCGATAATCGTCAGCGCGATACCGGTGAGCCAGAGTGGGGCGGCGATTCGACTGAGGGCAATCGCGTTGTCGCCAGTTGCGGTGAACGCGGCAGTGGAGAACAGCAGCCCGAAGAGGATCATCCACCCCCTACGGGGCGTGATCGCGAGCCAACGTGTAAAGCGATCAATGGACACGCGCACCAACCATTTCCAGATTAATACAGCTCGAGTTCGCGGATATGGATCTTGAATGGATCACCCGGGGTAAGGCTTTCGATCTCGATCACCACTTGTTCGATATCCTTTAGCTTTTGCCCGAAAGATATTTCGACTGTGGGATCGTCGGGCAAGTCCCTAAATACTTGGCTGAAAGTGAGGGGCTCTTCTTCACCAACCGACTTCAGGGAAATCGTGAGGATGAAATCCATGCTGCCAGTGGTGGCTCGAATTCCGACCAGGTCGATTGACTCGCTGAATGTAAGGCGGAAAACCGCTGGGTTAGCGTCATAGATGCGCATCATGGTAAATGTGTCATCATCGAAGATATGCTTCAATTCGCCCATATCAGTGTATGGGTACTCCACCAGTACAGAGCGATCCTGGTACATGATGCGCTTCTCTTGACCGGCCCCACGCTCCAATCGCTCTGCTGCGAAAATTTGCTCTGCCACTGATGCGTATTCAAAACGGATGAAGAAAAAGCCGGGTTGACCGTTTGGATATTCGAGGACATGCTCTATCAGAACCTTGTCAATCTTAGGGTCGGTCACGAGTTCTTGGTATTCAGGAGGTGTTAGGACGAAATATGTTTCTCCCATAAGCTCAGGTTGATACGATTCGAGCACCCCGGTAGCATTGGCGATCGAAACGGGGGAATCATCAGCGATGAAGTATCGCATTAAGATATCGGTGCCATTTGCCCATGTGGGTGATACGAACACTTGATCCACGTCTGGGCGCTCAGCTAATTCCGCAGCCG
>SOIH01000076.1 GCA_004376895.1 Anaerolineales bacterium
CTCGTGGCATGTGATGCTGCTGCAACACACTCTGCACCTATCGTTTATATTCCTCCACCACCTCCTGAGAGCCGCTCATTCCTCCTGGGACTAAATCCCTTTCCACATGACTTCACCCTTGATGCGCTCGATGAGGCGTTTGAGATCGCCGGCGATCACGCGGATCTCTTGTTCTACCATTTAGATAACGGTGTTCCCTGGCCAGAAGCGTTGGCTGGAGAAGCCTATCATGCGGCGGTGATGGATAACCTCGATGATCTAGTTTCGCGGCGCAAGCCAGGACAAAAGCTGTATCTGGCCATCACCCCTAACGCTCCGGAACGAAACCAGATCGCCCTCTATAACGGAGCAGAGGAAAGCATGGAACTCCCCCCGGAATGGAGGGGGAAAACCTTCAGCGATCCAGACGTGGTCAGCGCATACCTCAATCACGCCCGTTTCATGTTGGAGTTTCTCAAACCGGATTATTTTGCATATGGCATCGAAGTTACCTGTGATTTCACTGGACCGCAGGATCCACTGATCAACGAATTCATTGTGCTGGCGGAGGAGGTCTACACAACACTCAAAGCTGAAAACCCCGGCCTCCCCGTCTTCCTCACCGTCTGCACCGGCAGTTTCCAAACCGATGATTTGGATACCTTGATGGCATCAGCAGAGCGAGTGCTGCCTTACTCCGATTACGTCGGTATTAGCACGTACCCCTACTGGATCGTGCCCGGGATGAAGATAAAAGAAGCCAACCCCGCTGACCTGCCCGATCATTGGTTCACTCAATGGGCAGCTCTCGCACCCGATAAACCCTTCGCAATCACCGAAACCGGCTACCCGGCTGAAGACTTATTGATGCCCGAATACGGAGTGAAAATCAAAGGGAACGCTGCATGGCAGGCGGATTACGTGGCATTTATGCTGGAGTCGTTGGATGAGCTGGGCGCAGAATTCGTCGCCTGGTTCATCCCACGCGACTACGACCAACTGTATGACTACCTCACCGAACAATATGGGGAATTCCAGTTTTACAAGACATGGCGGGATACCGGGTTCTACGACGGCACAGGATCGGCTCGTCCTGCTTTATCCGTCTGGGATCAATGGCTGGAGGCACCCGTAGAAGATGGATAAAAACCACTTCCTCCGTTATCGCTAGGGGATAACCGAAGGTTCGTCCGCCATGTGCGCTATCTCTATGAGTCGCAATCAGCCTCAGCTGGACTCATAGCATGATTATGGTCTGAGCCCAGAGGTTCAACTCCGAGCGCGATTAAAATGCGCTTGGTCCACTAAATATTTATTTTAGCGCTGCACAAAGGTCCCGTCTCTCAGGTCTGCCAACGCCTGCTTGATTTCTTCTTCCGTATTCATGACGAACGGGCCATAGGGAACAATGGCTTCTTGAAATGGTGCGCCCGCTATCAGAACAAAACGAGCATGGGAATTTGACGCTGCCTGCACTCGGACATGGTCGCCCTGACCGAAGATCACCATGTGTACCTCTTTTACTTTTTCCCCTCCCCCGTCATCACCTTCACCGAAGAAACCTTCACCCTCGAAGAGATAAGCTACTGTGGAATGTCCTTCCGGAACAGACAGGTAAAACTCTGAGGCGGGCTCAAGCGTCACATCCATGTATAGTGGTTTGGCTGCGATCTCCGTCACGGGTCCTACAACGCCATCATATTTCCCCGCTACGACGCGCACCTTTACACCATTTTTTTCAATTGTTGGGATGCTGGCTGAATCTACTTCCTGATAGCGTGGTGGGCTCATCTTCTGGGCGGCAGGCAAGTTAACCCATAATTGGAAACCTTTGACCTGCCCACTCGGTCCGCGCTTTGGCAATTCCTCATGCAGGATGCCGCCCCCACTTGTCATCCATTGCACATCACCGGGTCCAATGACGCCGATATTTCCCAGGCTGTCACGGTGACGCACATTACCCTCCAGCATATAGGTGACAGTCTCAATACCGCGGTGGGGATGCGTGGGAAAACCCGTAATCGGACCCTCGATCGGGTCATTGAACGCAAAATGGTCAAACAGTAAAAATGGGTCAAATGGGTTTGCCCTGCTGGGACCAAAGGAACGGCGAAGCAGGACATCGGCTCCCTCGATCACGAAATCAGGCTCAACAATTTGCTCAACTTTCCTGGGGGAATTGGTCATATCGCACGCCTTTGTTAACTGGGATAAGAGCCCGGGATTAGATACCCAGGGCAACGAAGTACACGCAAAACTCTATGCCTATAGATGCCCCATAATATATAATTATTACCTTTATTGTATGAATAATACCTTTGTGGACGTGGTTTTGTATGGCTTTCGATAGCAGAGAATAGACTGCTTCAGGGCGTGATTGAGGAAATCGCACCTTGGAGAATCGTCACCAAAGGGGACTCTCCATTAATGACAATTCAGTTAGGTATTGACTATTTCTGCTGCTCGAAGAAATAAAGACGACCTTGAGGGGTAATCCGCAGCGTGTCTTTTGGAGCTTTAGAATGAAGAAGACCTCTTTTAACCATGATCTTAATCGATGATTGGGCCGATTCTCGCCAACGAATGGTTTTACTGTCGTCTAGGAGTTCATAATCATCCGCTTTGAGCTGATCCTTAATGATCAACTTTACCCTATCAAGAATTTCATTGGTCGGACCTTTCCCACCCTCATCTTCTAATACTTGGAGGATTGGGATTACAAAGTCTACTTCTGTTGGTTCAAGATCCTTCGCTTTCGTTCTCTTCGTACCTAAAACGTCCTGTGGTGCTTGTAATGCATCCCATTGTTTAGCAATATGATCAGCTGCCTCAATTATCGGTTCTATAGCCTTTGCCTGGTTAGCAACTTGTTGAGCAAGGTCATACTCCCCCGCTTCGAAAGCTTGAATACCTGCTGATTTTTTTTCACCTACAGCAACCTTCAAGGCATCAACAAGGTTCTGCACTGCGCTTTGAACATCCATAGTACTATCCCTTCGGAAACTACGCGTGTCTTGCATGCTATACGTTAGAGATTGGCATTCAACGTCTCAATAGACCTGCTGTACTAGGAGTTGAGAAACCCTCATTCACACAAGTACAACATAACGATTTTCACTGAAATTGTTTATAGTAAGTAACGCAACGAAGTGGCGTGGAATTTATGCCTGTGCTCCATTACACTGTGCACCTGACGTTGAACCATTCTCAGGGGATTTATATTCCGAAGCGAATTGCTTCGAATTAGGCTCTCTTGCTCTCCGGCAATCGTCTCTCCCATTAGTACCCCCTCGCTATGGCATGTACGTATCATCAAAGACCACAATAGGGTCAGTATGGAAGAAATCACGCAGCCGCTGCGGGCAGTCCGACCGCCTAGGCGCAGATACAAATTTCGAAAAGCCCTGATTCGGGGATTGGCACTTTTGCCGCTCACCATCGGCGTATCGCTGTTCATCCTGCTTCTCTCAGCCCACGCTATGTATGGCGACCAACTGCCCTTGGTGGGTGACGTTGTCATTGCGATGTTGGTGGACGAAGGCTACTTACCTGCGCCATCCGCTACTGCCTTGCCTGTAGCAACCGTACCCATCGTTGCGATCCCGCCTGAAGATATCCTTCCCGATGACCTCACAACAAGCCATAACGCAGGTCAGGTATTCCAGCCCCAGGCCATAACCTTCACCCCGACGATCACCCCCACGCAAACCGAGACACCTTCACCCACAGCCAGCGAGACCCAAACGGGGACACCGACATCTACGCCAACCATCACGCCCACACCACCCACCACCGGTACCCGCAC
>SOIH01000101.1 GCA_004376895.1 Anaerolineales bacterium
TCTAGTTCGTAGCGATCGGAGTCGCCGGCTGAGCGGCGTTGATCGGCGGCTTCTACAATTGGGTACTGGTCTTCCGGGATCGTAATCGTCCAATGCTGCCCTTCGATCTCCTCTCGTTTGTAACCGAGAAGTGCGGCTGCGGAGGGGTTCACAAGCGTGAAATAACCCTCCCGATCCTCGACCAAGATACCCTCGAACATATTGAGAATGATGTTCTCGTTGAATTTCTTGAGGCGGTTGATTTCCTCATCAGCCTGTTTACGCTGGCTAATGTCTCGAATAGCCGTCACCCTAAGATAACGATCTCTGTGGGAATAACTCTTTCCACAAACCTCGACTTGGAAACGCGTTCCATCGCGTTTCAAACACACAGAATCGTACGGACGGTCGTACCCTGAACGAATCTTTTCGAGGGCTTCTTCGAGGGCTTCAGGAGCGATGACTTCAGTAACTTGCTTTCCAATAAGCTCGCGCCGTTGATATCCGAACAGGCTGGCAAATTGATCTGTCACCTCAATAAAAACCCCACCCTCCGTAATGGCAATACCTTCAAATGCGGCTTCGGTGAGCAAGCGAAAGCGCTCCTCCTGCTCTCGAAAGGTTCGATCAGCGCGTGTAGCGTTGATGAAGAGTGGACCAATCCAGGCGAGTGCAAGTACCAGCACAAGCGAGACGACCAGAGCGATAACCTCGCTGGCTGGGACGACGTTTGCTCCCGTGGTTCCTGAAGCGATTTGGTATAGGACCAATACCTGGCGTAGGGCCATGAGGGCCATGCCGATGGCGATCGCGACCCAAGCTTTTAGGCCGCCCGTTATTCGGATCAGGCGCAGCGCGAGATAGGCAGCTAACAACTGCAGCAGAGCCGAGATTGCCAGAATCGGGATTATGTACATCGCGAACGGTCCTTTAGCCCATAATTATTATGGTAAAGAGACGCATCAAAATCATGCCGTGAGCAATTCTCTCATGCTGGTGTGCAGGCTTTGTGCCAAAGTATTCCCTGATGATGAGATATTTGTGACCAACTATGCGAGCGAGGGAACTATGCACAATTGTTCGTTTAGAAGATTTCAATCTATTGTCCGATAACGGATACGATGGCGCACGCAAAGCAAGCGTAATGAGAAGGCGGTCGGCGGAGAAATATGCCTTAGGTACCCGGATCGAAAGACGATTGGCAGGTGAACAGCCCTTAGGGCGGCCAATTTAAAGTCAATTATTATGAGGCAGAGCGAGCCCTTAGACTTGCGCTGGACCCAAGCCGCAATACAATGACCGCGTTTAAGGGATTACGACTGGCGGGTGAGAAGGTACCGTTCCTGCAACAGCGGCACCAGTACTCCTGGGAATTTCATATATGTTTCTAATGCTCACGTTCACGCCGGTGTATATAATAAGGTAGAGTGTAAAGGCTGTTAGGTGCATCTGGAGGATATGGCTTATGATGCGATTTGATCGATTTACCGAACGCGCTCAGGACGCGGCACAGCGCGCGGCGGAGATCATCCAGCGCTACGGCCACAATCAAATTGACACAGAACACATCCTGCTGGCGCTGATAGAACAACCGCAAGGGGTTATCTCGCAGATTCTCGAACGTTTGAATGTTGATATCGATCACATTTCTGAACTGATCGATCAGCAATTGCGCGGCAGCCCCAAGGCGAACATCTATGGCGGGGGTGCTGGTCAGATATTCATTACGCCGCGCGTGAAACGCGTAGTAGATATGGCCAACGAAGAGGCCAATCGGTTGGATGATGAATACATTTCGACCGAGCATCTCTTCCTCGCAATTCTCTCCGAGCGCAACACAGCAATTTCTCGCTTACTGTCTGATGAGGGGATCACTAAAGACCGTGTCTATGACGCGATCAAAGAAACCCGCGGCGGGCAGCGGGTGACGGATCGTAAGGCAGAATCACGTTACCGAACTCTGGAAAAGTACTCACGCGATCTTTCTCAGCTTGCACGGGAAGGGAAATTAGATCCCGTCATCGGGAGAGACGAGGAGATCCTGCGGCTGATCCAGATCCTCTCGAGACGTACGAAAAATAACCCAGTGCTGATAGGGGAAGCGGGCGTGGGAAAAACAGCCATCGTCGAGGGGTTGGCACAGAAGATCATAGACGGGGACGTTCCGGAGATCCTGAGCGGCAAACGGGTGGTTTCGCTGGATCTCGGCGCTATGATCGCCGGCTCACGTTTTCGCGGAGAATTTGAAGAACGCCTAAAGGCCTCGATTGAGGAGATACAAAGGGCGGAGGGCGAGATCATCTTAATGATCGATGAGCTGCATACGGTGGTCGGCGCCGGCGCCGCCCAAGGGGCGATGGACGCTTCCAATATGTTGAAGCCCGCCCTATCGCGTGGCGAACTCCAATGCATTGGTGCGACGACACTGGATGAGTACCACAAGCACATCGAGAAGGACGCCGCTCTCGAGCGGCGATTCGCGCCGCTTTATGTTGAAGAGCCTTCCATAGAAGAGACCATAGAAATGCTAAAGGGGCTGCGTGATCGCTATGAAGCGCATCATAAAGTCCGCTTCTCAGATGAGGCATTGGTCGCCGCGGCAAGGCTGAGTCAACGCTATGTAACTGACCGGCACTTACCCGATAAAGCAATCGACTTAATGGATGAAGCGGCTGCCAAGCTGCGCGTCGCGCTGTACTCCCTGCCGCCCGAACTGAAAGAACTTAAAGCCGATGTGGACCGCATGATGGCCGAAGAGGAACAGGCTGGCCAGGAGCGCGATTACGAACGAGCCGCGGAGAAAAAGGCACAACGCCTTCGACTTGAGAAGGAATTTCGAATGAAGCGTGACGCCTGGGAGGTCGAGCACCAACTGGATGAAGTTGTGGACGAGGACGACATCGCTGGAGTCGTTGCACAGTGGACTGGCATCCCAGTAACCCAAGTGATGGAAACTGAGGCTGAGAAACTGCTTCAAATGGAAGAGCGTCTGCACGAACGCATCATCGGGCAAGATGAAGCCATCCATGCACTCTCGGACGCAATCCGGCGGGCGCGCGCGGGGCTCAAAGACCCGCGCAGACCGATAGGTTCGTTTATCTTCCTGGGTTCATCGGGAGTCGGTAAGACCGAGATGGCAAAAGCCCTTGCGGAATTTCTCTTCGACGAAGATGATGCCCTGGTGCGAATTGACATGAGCGAATATCGTGAACAGCATTCCGTTTCACGTTTGTTCGGCGCACCTCCGGGCTATGTTGGCTACGAAGAAGGCGGACAGCTTACAGAAGCAATTAGGAGGCGCCCCTACCGCGTAATCTTGTTCGATGAGATCGAGAAGGCGCACCCTGAAGTATGGAACACGCTGCTGCAGATACTGGATGATGGTCGACTCACCGATGGCCAGGGCCGCATCGTCGATTTCCGCAATACCGTCCTGATCATGACCTCCAACTTGGGTACAGAATTCGTCACCCGTTCGGGGACGTTGGGTTTCCAGCGATCGGGCGAGGGGGCGGAAAATGAGGGGGAAGCAAAGATTGAGCGTGCCCTAAAGGACACCTTCCGACCTGAGTTCCTCAACCGTATTGATGAGGTGATTATCTTCTCCAAACTCACATTGGAGGATATGGTGGAGATCGTCTCGATGCAAATGAAACAGGTCCGTGAACGGCTTAAAGACCACGGTTTGAGCGTCAGCTTGAGCGACGCGGCGCGCAACTGGCTGGCTCAAGAGGGTTTAGATCCAGACTTCGGCGCGCGGCCTCTCATGCGCGCAATCCAAAAGCATGTTGAGAGCCCGCTCTCTGTAAAGATCCTCCAGGGGGAGTTCAAAGAAGGCGGCCAAGTATTGGTTGACTATGTCGAAGATGAGGGTGTGGTGTTCCGTCCAATAGAGAGCAGCACACCAGTCGAAATCGACGAGGAAGTCATCGCCTGAGGGGTTTGGCTATCAAAGTAGAAAGTTATGGGGCTGTCCTATGAGGGCAGCCCCTTTGGTGTTGGTCGAAACAAAGCGGGGCTTAATGAAATTGTGATTTAGCAATCTAGAACATACATCTTGCTTGATGCATAACAAGCCGCGGTCACTATTGCATGCACCGAGGCAACGTCCGCTGAAGATAAATTTACGATTTAGATAAGAGAGGGGTCAGGAGGGGGCTACTGCTCTTTTGTCTTTCCGCCCGTTTGATCTTCGACCTTATCGGCGCTGGCTGTGTAGAGCAGCTCAGTGGCGCTTTCGAGGTTCGCCTGTGTCACGCCTCCCAACATCGATGCCATCTCCGTTATCCGTTCCGAGTCGCTCAGAGAGTGCGTAAGTGTGATCGTGCGCTCGCCCTTTACTTGTTTTTCAACTTTAATGTGCTGATCTCCAAACGAGGCCAATTGCGGGAGATGAGTGATACACAGCACCTGGTGTTTAGGTGTTAAATTCCACAATTTCTCCCCGACGATCGCACCGACTCTGCCGCCGATCCCCTGGTCGATCTCGTCAAAAACCAACGTCGGCGTTCGATCTGCTTGCGCCAGGACGCCTTTTAATCCGAGCATAAGGCGTGACGTCTCGCCGCCTGAGGCGATCTTCGCTAACGGTTTTAACCCTTCACCGGGATTGGGCGCGACCAGGAATTCGATATGATCCAGACCGGTTGGGCCGAGGGCGACAACCCGGTCGCCGACAGGGGCTCCACTGGGATCGTCATCCCAGTGTTGGGCGAGGCCGAAGTTAGCCCCCTTCATATGTAAATCTGCCAATTCATGCTCGATTGCCTTAGCCAAGCGCTTTCCAGTATCTTGTCGGATCTGGGTGAGTTGCCCCCCAAGGTGACCTAGGCGATGCAGGAGGTCATCTTCCTCCTCCGCTAGTTCATTCAGGCGTTCTTCTGCGTGTGTAATATTCTCCAGTTCTTCCCTGGCGGTTTCGGCTTGGGACAGCACCGCCTCAATACTTCCCCCATATTTGCGTTTCAGGGTGGTTATCATATTCAAGCGCTCTTCGACTTCGTCCAATCGATGTGGGGTGAAAAGGATTTCCTCGCGGTAAAGACGAAGCCGCCGAACGAGTTCGCTCACTTGTTCAATGATCGCTTGCGCCTGAGACTGCGCATCGGCCATGCTTTGGTCAATTTTGGCTAAACCAGACGTGGAATGTACGACCTTTCCGAGAAGATCAGCAGCCGATTCCTGGCTCTCGAGCTGCCCATCAAGCGCGGTGATCGCCTCCTCGGTTTGGCGGGCAAGTTGTTCAGCGTTCGCCAATCGGGAGCGCTCCTCAAGCAGGGTCTCGTCCTCTCCAGGCTTTAAAATGGCCGACTCAACCTCATTGATCTGAAATGTGAGGTAATCAAGCTTTCTTGCGGAATCTTGTTCCTGCTTACGCAATTGTTCAAGCTGTCGGCGGACTTCCCCTAAGGTTTGATACTGCTCTTTGTACAACTGGAGTATGTCGTCGTCGTTGGCATATCGATCCAAGAGAAGGATGTGCTCGCGCACTCGCAGCAGGCTGAGATGCTCAGATTGACCATGGACATCAACCAGCAACTCTCCGATTTCTGAGAGCAAGCTAAGCGTGACAACGCGACCGTTCACGCGGCAGATATTACGTCCCTCGCGCCGGATTTCTCGCCCAAGGAGGAGTTGTTCTGGGTCGTCAAGCAAACCTTCCCGGTCCAGGATTCGATTGACCGGCCCCTGGGTGGATGGCTCGAGAAAAAAAAGACCTTCGATCAAGGCTACGTCAGAGCCGGTGCGAACGAAAGTGCTGTCCGCCCGACCGCCCAGCAGCATCTCCACGGCATCTATGATGATGGATTTACCGGCGCCAGTCTCGCCAGTGAAGACGACAAAGCCAGGCTTCAGGGTAAGCCGTAAATCTTCGATAATGGCGAAATCTCTGATGTGAAGTTCGTTTAGCATGTCATGTATTAGAGTTTGATTACCCCGAGGCGGTAGTACATCGTACTGATGATAAAGAAACCGTATCCTAGAGGCCAGGCGAAGCCTAAGAGTGTGGTGCCGATGAAGCCCGGATCAAGGTCGATGCCCAATGTAAGTAAGGTGAAGAAGGGAATCGACCGGAAGCCCAAATAGAGAAGCGCTCCCAGGGTGCCGCCAACGATGCTCATTGTAGTTAGACGCCGGCTGCGACGCTTTTTCACTGCCAAGCGTATTAGATCGGCAACGCCCCTGCCGACGATCGGGGCTACAAGCAGCCCCCAGAATCCTAGAAAGTGCAGAATCGCTGTAGCAAGGCCGACGGAAATTAGCGCAATTACACTTGCGATAGGAAGGTCGATGGCAGTGGATGTTTCGAAAACCTTCTGATGTCCGAGAATACACTCGCGACAACGGTAACCTACCGGGGTTTGTATCGCACATTTAGGACAGATGGGTTTATCGCAGTGGTTGCACCGCAGTGTCGTTTCACGCTGGGGGTGGTTGGCACAAGTGAGCGAATGCTCTGTCATGTTATCATGTTCGCAGAGGGATTTTGGTTCATGTGTGAAGTCAGGTTTCGATAGAAATAATCTGGATCCTGAAAGCGCACGAAGAGGGCCACATACTCGCTGGCGTAAGCTCTAACTATATCTCGGTCCTGCAGTTGAATCGGTTCATGGCCATCCATGCTAAGGGAAGCCAGGTGGTCTGTTTTCACCTCAATACGCACTTCGGAGCCTTCATGCAGCACGATCGCTCGATCAACAGAAAGGTGCGGGGCAACTGGAACGAGCAGGATATTGCGTAATTCCGGCGGAAGGATCGGTCCCCCGGCGGCGAGTGCGTATGCAGTTGAGCCGGTTGGGGTAGACACGATCAAGCCGTCGGCGACGTAAGTCGTCAGGGAATGGCCATCGATCTCGGCCGTGAGGAACACCGGGCGTACCATCTCGCCGCGCCCGACAACGCATTCGTTCAGCACGTCCCACGTGCCCAGAAGTTCATCGCCCCGCAAGTGTTCGGTGCGAAGCATCATCCGGGTTTCGAGCCAGTAGTCGCCTCGCAGGATTCTCTCCAGGGCGGTTTTCCACTCATTACGGGCGATTTCAATAAGGAATCCCAGCCCTCCAAGGTTGATACCCAGGATAGGAACGTTGTTTGGCGCGCATAGATGGACGGCTCGTAACATGGTGCCGTCTCCGCCGAGAGCGATCATTAGGTCGAAATCGCCGGCGTTAACTCGGCTGCGCAGTGGTTCATCAAAAAGTAAGCCCGAATATGCATCCAGGCCCTGGCCGGAAAGGAATTCAGAGATCTCGTTCGCGGCTTGTTGAGCGCCGTCCATTTTAGGATGGATGGCGATGACAATCCGCTTCGGGGGGGTATTAGGGTTGATCATCGTGTTTATTATAAGCGCACGTCTTATCCTCTGCACACTCAGGCGAGGGATTGGTCACATGATGAAAGGTAGCCGCAGGCTCGACACCTACCCGGGGAATTGTGCGATCGGCCCGGTGATGAATCTTGCGCCTCTCGTAGGGTTCCCAGGATATTTGAAAGGTCCTGTTGCAAGGCGTGGGTGTAGTGAAGCTTGTACGCGCTATCAGCATATTTAAGTATGCCATACGGAGGGCGCTTGCCTGTGGTGGTTTCAACTAGGTGGCAGTAGGCGGCCAGTTGAAGTACGTGCGAGCGATGAGGTCTCTTGGGAGCACGGCCGGATTTCACCTCGACCGGGATGCGCCTACGACCTTGTTGAACGAGGTAATCAGGTCGCCCGGTCAAACCTAAATCGGGGTCGTACAGAGGTTCGGTAACTGGCTTCAGTCGTGAAGTGTCGAGAGATATCAGGCGTCCGGCGGGGATTCCCAGCCAGTTTAAGCGACGTCGGCTGGCCAGGATAAGCAGCAGTCCCAGGATTAACAATGACAGGATGAGCGCTGGCATAAGTCACCCAGAGAGGGTTGAAACTAAAGCAATTGCGGCCAGGACAATAGCGGTGAGGATGGCTAGAAAGCCAAGAGTTCGGGTCCATCGCCAGAGAACGACCTGCCTCCCATGATGCAGATGCCATAGCGTTCCCTGTGAGAGGGATTCTACGTTCTCGGGCTGGATACCAAGGCGTGAGTACAACCATGCCCGCTGGCAGAACACGAAAGCAGCGATTTCGGAGGCCCGTATTGTGTGCGAACTCAAAGTTCAGTTTTCCTTAAGTCGCTTCTCGACAGATTGGAGAGCGCGCTTCAGCTCACCCTGCTGGAATGTTGTCGTCAGGTCACCCCGGGTCCGTTCGGTCACGCCCCGCACCATGTCGGTAATCCGCCTAAGGTTGTGGGTCAGGGCATCTGGGAAGTCGATCGTGACAAGCAAGCCGTAGATATCATCCATCATTTCCAGGAGACGCTCTGCCTCTGCCAGATCATCACGGCGCAGGATGTCGAGGGTGCGACGGCGGAGTTCCCCCGCTGCTTCGCCGAGACCTCCAAGATAGGGAACGAAACCAATTTGCAGTTCTTCAGGCTCGGGGAGCGGTTCACCGGAGACAAGCCGGAACACAATGCTCGCTTCGGCATACTCTTTGAGCGCCGATTGTGTGTATCCCGCTTTGAAGAGGTCAGGAAAAGGTGCCAGTTCGGTGCTCAGCTGATCGACAAGTTCTGATGCTTCTTTAAGGAGATCCTTGGCGAGTTCGAATTCTTCGCGATGAACGGCGCGGATGGTTTTTGAGCAAAAACGGATGAGCGAGCGCGAGCGCTGGAGAGCCTGGTCGCGAGCAGTGTTTTTTTCTTCCAGGTGCTGCCGGATTCGGTCGCCGATTTGATCAAGATTTTCCATCAGTACCCTCGTCTTCATCTTCATCTGTGGGTGATTTAAAAAGCTGGTCGGCAAGTGTATTGCCTTTGGGTAGTTCAATTTCGCCATACTGGGATTCGAAGCGCGCCATATGATCGCTGAGCGCACGAAGAAGAAGTTTGGCATTAAAGGCAGTCATCACCACGCGGGTCTGCACACGAGCCTGTGGAATTTGCGGCATGACCTGTGCTAAGTCGATCACGATCTCAGAGCGTGAGTTTGTGATCAGGGCAAAGTTGGCGTAAGTGGGATTTAAATCGGCAGGAAGGTGAACAGGCATGCGCCCGCCGACACGCGGCTTCTGCGATTTCTTTGTCATGGATCTTCTCCACGGGTTAATAAACCTGCTCCACCGATACTCTATCGGTGGAGCAGGAGTTGGTTCTTCCCATTAAAAAGGGATATCGTCTTCCGATTCGGGTGCCGCGGCTGGCTGGCCTTCATCGGTGTCGAACGGCGCATCATCTCGCCCGCCAAGGAATTTTACGGTTTCCGCTGTCACCTCGAAAGAGGCGCGGCTTTGCCCGTCATTTCCTGTCCACATCCGCGGATTGCCGGATTCGTCCGGGTTCAATCGGCCTTCGACAAGAACCGGGCGGCCCTTGCGCAGATACTCGTTGCAAGCCTCCGCTGATTTGCCCCAGACCGAAACGCGGAACCAGATCGTCTCTTTGACGGTTTCGCCGTCTGACCTGGTGTACTGCCGGTTGGATGCTACCGACAGGTTGGTGACCGCTTGCCCGCTAGGCGTGTAGCGCATCTCGGGATCGCGGCCGAGGTTACCGACAAGAATCAGTTTATGAAACATTGGGAACTCCATTCTGATGGGGAGTGTCTTTAGTTACGGCCCGGGTGGCCGTGAGAGCATATAATGCGCCCATCAGTGACTAGAACAATTGTACTACTTTTAACCTTCTCGTGTCAAGAGGCAATTCTTGAAACGCAGTCATGAGGCTCAATCCGGGCCTTCAAAAACCATTGTCATGGTGTAGAAAGATTCAAGGATAGCGCTGGATATTTCTTCACTGGCGGGCATTGGCCGGCCGTCGGTGTCGAGGAGAAGCGGTACGAGTTCCAGTTCACGCACTCCACGCGCGTCGATCCAAACATTTAACAACCCCGTCTCGGGGGGACCGGCATCTTCGAAGGCGAAGTTACCCAGCCCATAGGCGATCACGCTGTCACTGAAAAGTTCAATAGGCTGCAGGACATGTGCGTGATGCCCGATCACGAGCTTCGCGCCAGCTCCAATGGCGGCATGAGCCGCGGCCACCTGGGGCGGACTCGGTTGAATGACGTTCTCGTACCCGCTGTGCAAGATCACCACAACGAGGTCGGCTTGTGAGAGGGCATCGGCGACATCGGTGTGGATGCGATTTGGCTCGGCCCAGGCGACTCCGGGGCGATTCTCGCCAGCGATCCAGGCACGAGCGTCAAAACCCCGAAATTCGACGGGCACGTCCACGTAAGCCAGGAAGGCGAGCTTGATACTGTTCATCTCGAAGATGACCGGGCGGTGAGCGGCAGCATCAGCTGCTCCCGCGCCGACAGTATGAATCCCGCGCGCCTCCAGCAACTGGATCGCTTGCATCAACCCCTCCGCGCCGAAATCCATGGCGTGGTTGTTCGCCAGAGAAAGCAAATCGAATCCTGCCATCGATAAGGTCTCGACCGTCTCTTTTGGAGCACGGAAGGTGTAGCCCTTGTTCTCGGGGGTGCCCAGGTCACCGAGCGCCGATTCGAGGTTCGCGATGGTTATATCGGCTGTGGAAAGCACGCCTTCTACCTGTGCAAAGGGGTAACCCACATCACCGGCGAGGACCGCCTCTCCGAGCGCCCGGTCAAGCATCACATCGCCTACTGCCGAGATGTGAATGACCGCGTCAAATGTCAGTTCCTGCATCAACCATGGGGCCAGTTCTTTGGCGGCGCTCTCGAAACCCGGTGAGCTGTGCAGCGACCAGTCATCCCGCAGCGGGTAATTCGGATCGGAAGGATGGCGGCCATCTACCAGGAGCGATCTCATATTTGGGGTAATTTCCGACCAATCCATCACGGCAACATAGGGGCTGCCTTCTGTCAGGATCTGTTCTGCATCAGGGAGCGAGATCTGCACCCACGAGCTTGAGAGCGGGACAGCCAGTGAAAGCGGGCGACTCCCAACTGGGACACCATCTGAATCATGCAGCAAGGCCAGGTCGAATATGTCTTGTGAGAGGTTTTCGTTCAACTTGGCTGATGATTCAACAACCCATTCCCAGTTCGATTCTGTCGCGGTTACATGCTCGACGGCTTGCGCAGCGGCTTGTGCCCATTGAGGCGGTACGCCGAGGATAAGTGGTTGTGGGGGCGCAGTCGGGGGTGTTTGCTCGGGCTGGGATGGATTATTCGTTGGTGTGTTATCGGCGGAATAGGCTTGTTCCGCAGCAGAGGTTTCAATCGTTTCCGTCGTTGAGACCGAGGGCGGGGTTAACTGGCAGCCCGACAACGTAAATACCGTCACGAGAAGGATGGTCGAGGGCAGGTTAGCGTGTCGTCGCAGAGCAACCAGTTTCATAGAAATGCTTTCACGAATAATGAGAGAAAAATCGATTCCAACAGATTATACGACCGTTCGGCTTAACCACCCGTGAGAGATCAGGCTTGCATCTGCGAAAGAGAAGAAGAGAAACTGGGGCAGACTGCAGGTCCGCCCCAGCTACCACTAAAACGAAATTACAACGGCATGATTTTAGTTACTGACTGTAACCCAAGGGTTCGAGTTGCTCCTCGACAATCTTGACCACTAAATCGTCGAGAGAAAGTACGCTGTAGTCGTCGACATGGTGGGGTGTGTCATCCCCGGGCTCTCCACCCGCGCCGTAGGTGAGGAAGAGGAATTTCCCCGCGGTCATCTGCGCTAACTGACGGAAGATGTACTCCCCCTGGTCGTCGAGCCCGCTCGATGCGAGCGGGAAAATCTTGAACCCGTTTTCAGTCGCGGTGAAGATCTCTTGCGCGTAATCAAAGTCTTGACTGTAATCGAGATGCGGTGGGGCATCGGCGATCAGGAAAATCAGGCTGACCGTCTCTTCGACGCGCCATTCCGGAAGGTGAAGTGCGCTGTGTAAGCCCTCGTTCAGACTCTCGGGGTAATCACCGCCGCCTTCAGCGACGACCTGCGCGAGCTCATCTGTGAATGCATGGATGTCAGACGTGAAATCGAAGGTGCGGCTGACGAAGAGATCGCCGCGATCGCGGTAGATCGTCATCCCGAAGCGCAC
>SOIH01000200.1 GCA_004376895.1 Anaerolineales bacterium
TCCATGTCCTCGGCTAGATAAGACTCATAGAACGGAGTCAGGGAGATGGCGAGGTCATCATCGGTGTTGAAGTAGATTTTTTCGGCAGCATCATCAATAACCAAGGCCGGAAGGGGAGCGCTGTATTGAACGTACATGTTCTCTCGGAACGACCGGCGCGTGAGTTGAGGCCAGGTGGGGACATCTAATTCCGCCAGGCGCTCGCACAGGCTGGCGCATGCCTGATGGGGAAAGCTGCCGATGGCGGTTGTGGCGAATGGGGGAAGACCTTGCATGAGTGACACCCTCCGAGTTGACGGATTAGATAATCTCTTCTGTTAGATCGCGGCTGGCCCGAGTGAGGCCATCGTTGTTGATGTTCATTATCACTTGAGCGGTTCGAATCATCAAGGTCATTCATAAGGCGAAGTTCCATTAAGCGAATTTTAGCGCGCGGGTCTTGTCTGAGAATAGACAAAAGGTCTTGACAACTTCGCAATAAAGATATATTCTAGTACTAGAATATAAAGAGGTGAAATGACCAACGCAGAGCTTGCCATTCTCTCGCTGATCGCTGAGAAGGACCGTCATGGCTACGAGATCGAGTCCCTGATTGAGGAGCGCGGTATGCGCGAGTGGACCGAGATCGGGTTCTCGTCGATATATTACATTCTGAAGAAGCTCGAGAAGAAGAAATTGATTAAGGGCAAGATGGTGCGCCAGGCAGGGCCCGGACGTTCGCGGGTTGTCTATCACATCTCCGCCGCGGGGCGGAAAGCTTTGCGCGCAAGTACGCTTGAAGCGCTTTCGGTCCCCCATCGCGCCTCATCGCCCATGCAGTTGGGCTTAGCTAACCTCCCGGCAGTCTCGAAGGATGAGGCGCTCGCAGCCCTGCGCCAGCAGAGCGAAGGACTCAGCGAGCACAGGGAACATATCCAGGCCAGGTGGGAATCTCAACAGCCTCTGCCCTTCTTTGTAGATGCCATGTTCGATCTCGCGCTCACAAAAATCACCACCGAGCTTGATTGGCTGGACCGATTCATCGACCAACTGGAGCATAAGCATGACGAAAATTGATTTTAAAAAGGAATGGAAACACCTATACAACCCTCCGAAAGCGAAATTCACGATCGTTGACGTCCCGAAAATGCAGTTTCTGATGGTAGATGGTCACGGTGATCCCAACACAGCCCAGGAGTACCAGGATGCCATCGAAGCACTCTATGGTGTAGCTTACAAAATGAAGTTCATCAGCAAGAAGACCCTGGAAAGGGATTATGTTGTACCTCCGTTGGAAGGGCTTTGGTGGGCCGAAGATATGGAGACTTTCAGCACTGCGCGTGACAAAAGCCAATGGGATTGGACGATGATGATTATGACCCCTGAATGGGTCGCGGTGGACATATTCGCTAATGCGGTCGCGCAAGTGCGTGAGGCCAAGAATCCATTGTTGTTAGACAAAGTCCGCCTAGAGCAGTATCACGAGGGGTTGTCAATACAGATCATGCATTTAGGTTCCTTCGATGATGAAGGCCCAATTCTGGCAGAGATGCACAGCGAGTTCATCCCGGATAATGGTTATCTTGAAAACGGCAAACACCATGAGATCTACCTCAGCGATTTCCGCAAGGTATCGCCGGAGAAGTTGAAGACTGTGCTCAGGCAGCCAGTGCGTAAAGTGAAGTGAGAGAAAAATACTTTATCCACACGGGCCGCGCGGGGCAAGCTCTGCTAAAATAGCTCCATGGGTACACTCTACCTGGTTTCTACACCGATTGGGAATTTAGAGGACATCACGCTGCGCGCCTTGCGGGTTCTTCGTGAGGCGGACATCATCGCGGCAGAGGACACGCGCCATACGCGTAAACTGCTTAAGCGCTATGAAATCACGACGAAGCTGACCAGCTACCACGAACACAATAAAGAAGCACGCGAGAGTTTCCTGTTAGACGTGCTTGAGGGGGGCGATCTGGCATTGGTCTCCGACGCGGGTACGCCAGGGCTTTCGGATCCGGGCTTTGAATTGGTGCAGGCGGCGCTGGAGCACGGCTATGAGGTCACTTCAATACCGGGCCCTTCGGCGCCAATTGCAGCGCTGGTGGCATCGGGTCTGCCGACGGATTCATTCATCTTTCTTGGCTATCTTCCACGAAAGGCGAGCGCGCGTCGCGCGCTTATCAAATCACTTTCCAATGAGCGCCGCACGCTCGTCCTCTTCGAAGTTCCCCACAGGATTCAGAAGACGCTGGGAGATCTGATTGCGATTCTTGGCGAGGGCAGGCTTGCTGCTTTGGGTCGAGAGTTGACGAAGCTGCATGAGGAGATCGTGCGCGGCACGCTTGGCGAGGTGCAGGCGCATATTGCTTCGAGAGAACCGCGTGGGGAGTACACGCTCGTTCTCGGAGGGGCACCCGCGCCGGGCAAATGGACGGAATCTGAAGTGATGGAAGCGATGCGCGCGCACATAGAAACAGGATTGAACCGCTCATCGGCTGCGCGGCAAATCGCCGCCGAATCAGGATGGACCCGGCAGGAAGTTTATCGATTGAGCCTGGAGGAAAGATGAATCTGGATGATGTCTCGCGATTCGAGGAATTAGATCCAGCAGGGATGCTTACCGAGATCGACGGGCTTCCCGATCAGCTTGAGTCAGCTTGGAAGCTCGGTTGGAAGCTGCCACTCGGAGAGATCTCCGGCGTACGAAAGGTTTTAATCGCCGGGATGGGCGGATCGGCGATCGCTGCTGACCTCCTAGCGGCGTACGCTGCACCGATGGCGACGGTCCCAATTGTCGTATGGCGGGATTACGACCTGCCGGCTTTTTGCGCTGACCACGAAACGCTCGTGATCGCCTGCTCACACTCGGGGAACACGGAGGAGACACTGTCCGCTTTCGCCGCGGGGATGGAATCGGAGACGCAATTGTTAGCGATGACCACCGGTGGCGAACTCACGAAGCAGGCGAATTCGAACGGCGTTCCGCTATGGCATTTCGATCATGTGGGCCAACCGCGCGCCGCGGTGGGTTACTCGTTCGGTTTACTGTTGGCGCTGATGACACGCTTGGGTTTGATTCCCGACCCCGAGGAAGAAATATCCGCTGCGGTGAGAGAGATGCGTTCTCAACAGGAGGACCTTCGTGCGCAGTCGCCCGTTGTTGAGAATCCTGCCAAGCGTATGGCTGGGCAATTGGTAGGACGATGGCCGACAATCATGGGGGCGGAGATTCTGGCGCCGGTTGCGCGCCGCTGGCGGACTCAGATCAGCGAGCTGGCGAAAGCGGTGGCGGGGTTTGAATCGCTTCCAGAGGCGGATCACAACATGGTCGCTGGCGTATTGCATCCCGAGTCGCTTATATCAAACACGATGGTTGTCTTCCTGCAGGGATCACAGGTGCACGAGCGAAATGACCTGCGATCGCAGGTCACACGCGAAATCTTGATGTTGGAGGGTTTCGGTACGGACGTCATCGAAGCTCGCGGGGACACAAGACTGGCACAGCAGTGGACCGCGCTACACTTTGGAGACTATACGTCTTATTACCTGGCGATGGCATACGGCGTCGATCCCACGCCGGTGGATGCGATCGAGGATCTAAAGCGACGCCTGCGAACATAATCCCTATTGTGATACCGGTAGAACCCGTGCGGGGCAGTATTCACATCCTGCCCCGCTTGATATTATAGCCAGGCACCGGAAGGACGCTTAGTTACAGCCCGGGTGGTAGTGGCGTGTATAATGCCGACATGTTAAACAAGGACCGGCGACGATTTCCTCTATTGGGCTTTGGCGTACTCGGGTTTGTTCTGGGTGTCGTGTTGGTAGGGGTATTGGCTTCACCAAAAGTGATCGCCGTGGAACCCGGCAAGAATACGACCGAAGTTCCATCCACTGCGCCTATTCGCATTCTCTTCAATCGTCCTATGGACTCACAATCGGTCCTGTCCCATCTAAAAATCCAACCAGAGCTTTTAGGTCAGGTCATCTGGCAGGGCAATGAGATTTCCTTTTCGCCTGAGGAACCTTGGCCGTCAGGTGAGACGGTAACGATAAAGCTTAGAGCCGGGGCTCGCTCGGACCGCTTCCTGCCGCTTCTGATCGGGGCAACATGGTCATTCCAGGTCGGGGAGCCGCGGGTGGTCTATCTTTGGCCTGCGAACGAACAAGCGGATCTTTACATTCATTCGATAGCAGAGGATGGGAAACCTCAACATCTCACCGAGACGACTGCGGGTGTCCTTGATTACAATCTGAGCGCCAATGGGGTTCAGATTGTCTATGCAGCCGTACGGGATGATCGCGGCAACGACCTTAGACTCTACAACCTCCTTAGTGGGGAGGATCGCCTAATCCTGGGGTGTGAACCCGGGGTGCGCTGCAAGGCTCCGAGCCTCTCGCCCGATGGGATCTGGCTGGCATATGAGCGGGAGTCCCTGTCAACCGGTGTTGGAGGTGTGGCGGTCACGGCTCGAAGCCGCGTCTGGGTCGTGCCTGTAAATGGTGAGGCGGAGCCAATCCCGATGGGTCCCGAAGAACATATCACGGGCAACCCCGGATGGTCTCCAACTGGCTGGCTCACATATTACGACACCAGCTTACAGGCGATTGCATTGGTGGATCTCGCAGGAAACCAGCAGATATCACCTTTTAACTATCTACCGAGCAACCTGGGGGTCGCTGGGACGTGGTCCCCGGATGGGCTCTATATGGTTTATCCGGAGATCGTATTCCCCGATGAGGCCCCAGATGATTTTGAGCATACGGATGGGAGAGTGGAAGGGGAGCCGTTGTTTTACAGCCACCTGTATCGTGTGGAAGCGATTTTGGGTTTGATCGAAGATATCTCCCCCGGGGAAGAGTTGATGGTGGAGGATGCCTCTCCGGTCTACAGCCCGGACGGAAATTGGATCGCGTTCACGCGACGGTACCTGGATCCTTCGCGTTGGACACCCGGCCGCCAGATCTGGCTGATGTGCGCGGATGGTTCAGAAGCCCGGCCACTTACTGATGACACCACAAAACTGCATACATCCCTCGCTTGGAGCCTGGATTCGAAACGGCTCGTCTTTATGCGTCGTAGTGCTTCTGACTTCTCACAGCCGGCAGAGATCGTCTGGTTGGATATCAGCGAGCCGCAATTGAGACCTATCGTTGAAGGAGGTTTTTTGCCGAGATGGATTCCCTGATTCAGATTAATCAACCTGCGCCTGAATTTGAACTGCCCGATCTCAAAGGCGTTCTACACCGTTTGGCGGTTGCTCAAGGGCAGGTGCTCGTACTTAATTTTTGGTCATCGGAATGTCCCTGGGCACAGCGAGCCGACGAAATTTTAGCGGAGCTGAAGCCGACATGGGGAGATCGGGTCGAGCTCTGGTCAATCGCTTCCAACGCCAACGAGACGGATGAGCAATTGGCGCTCGCAGCTGCGGCACGAGAACCCGGGCTTGTATTGAGGGACGCAGAGCATGTGGTCGCCGATCTCTATGGAGCGGTGACGACACCGCATTTCTTCGTCATTGATGAAAAAGGCTTTCTTCGCTACATCGGGGCGCCGGATGACACCTCCTTCCGTCAACGTGAACCGACGGTGCATTACCTCAAAGATGCTGTAGACGCGCTGCTGAACGGCCGTGAGCCCAATCCGTTAGAAACTGCGGGATACGGCTGTACAATCATGCGCCACGTTCTATAACTCTGCGTCGTATGAACGAGCATCAACGTAAAATGGGTGAGGAGGTATCCTTATGAGCGCCGAGACTGTCGCGCGCCTTTCACTCCCGGTGGGTGACCGGGACCACAGCCAGGGTGCCCTGGACGCGCCCGTCACATTCGTGGAGTACGGCGATTACGAATGCCCACACTGCCTTCAGGCGCATTCGATTGTTAAGGAAATCCAGGAGCGGCTGGGCGATCGATTCCGCTACGTCTACCGGCATTTCCCTCTTCGCATGCATCATCCCGCATGCTGAGCACGCTGCAGAAGCGGCAGAAGCGGCCGGGGCGCGGGGGAAATTCTGGGAGATGCACGATGTGCTCTTCGAACATCAAGGCTCGCTGAGCGACGGGCGTCTGGTTGAATACGCTGCCGAGCTCGGTTTGGACGTCGAGCGTTTCAAGCGAGACCTCGAAGGACATCATTTCGCGGAGCATGTGCACGAGGATTTCCGCAGCGGCGTTCAAAGCGGGGCGAATGGGACGCCGACCTTCTATATTAATGGCGAGCGCTTTGACGGGCCCTGGGACGTGGAATCGCTCCTGGAGGAGATCGAGCGCCCGCTGGGAATCCAGGTGCGCAACCTTTTCCATCGTTTCACCCGGATGCAGGCCTCCGGCGCCATCCTGCTGTTGATCAGCAGCATACTGGCGCTGATTTTCGCAAACTCAGGCGCAGCCCACGATTATCTGATGTTCTGGGAGACCAGTCTGACATTCTCCCTGGGTGATCTCTCGCTTTCCGAGCATCTGGCGGGGTGGGTGAACGATGGCCTGATGGTGCTATTCTTCTTTGTTGTCGGGCTCGAGATCAAACGCGAGATCGCCGTCGGTGAGCTTTCCTCTCCGCGTCAGGCGGCGCTGCCCATCGTGGCCGCGATTGGGGGGATGGCGCTCCCGGCGCTCATATTCGCATTCATCAACGCCGGAACAGAGGAGGTTGTCGGCTGGGCAGTGCCGATGGCGACGGATATCGCCTTTACGCTGGGGCTGCTTGCCCTACTCGGTCGCCGGGTGCCGCTTTCGCTGCGCGTGTTTTTCACCGCCCTCGCGATCGCGGATGACCTCGGCGCGGTTTTGGTGATCGCCTTCTTCTACACATCCGAGATCGTGTCGTCGAGTCTGATCCTGGGCGCGGCGATTCTGCTCGCGCTGGTGGCGTTAAATCGACTCGGCGTGCGTAGGCCGCTGCCCTACATTCTGCTGGGGGTCGGTCTTTGGCTGGCCACTCTCGAATCTGGAGTGCATCCGACGATCGCCGGCGTGCTGCTGGCGCTGACGATCCCGACAAAAACACGGGTTCGGGCTCAAGCCTTCATGGCGCAGTGCACCGCGCTGCTTGGTGGGCTGGACCGCCCGGCTGGGGACGAGTCCGAACAGGTCGACCTGAGCGACCGTCAACAGACGGCAGCGCACACGCTAGAAGCGATCGCCGAGCGTATGCAGACGCCTGCTCATCGCCTGGAGCACAGCCTGACGCCCTGGGCGACCTTTTTGGTGCTGCCCTTGTTCGCCCTGGCGAACGCCGGGGTGGCGTTGAGCGCGGCGGCAGGAACGGGAATCACCAGCCGCCTCTCGCTGGGGATCATCCTGGGTCTGGCGGTGGGGAAACCCTTGGGGATATCATCCTTCGCCTGGTTGGCCGTGAAGCTAAAGATCGCCGAATTGCCGCCGCGCGTCGAATGGTCGCAGCTCTTCGCCGCCTCGTGGTTGGCCGGGATTGGCTTCACGATGGCGCTCTTCATCGCCAATTCGGCGTTTACAGATTACAACCAACTGGCCATGGCGAAGGTGAGCATTCTGATCGGCTCGCTCTTCTCGGGGCTGATCGGCTTCAGCCTACTCTTGCTCACCAGCCGTATGCGCGACCGGCGCAGCGAATGGGTGCCCTCCCCGGCGGATTGAGCGCGGGGTCGTGTCAAGTCAGATGTTACTGCCGAACGGTGATGGTTCTGTCGTCTGAAAGCGTTCCCGGTTTTACCCACTCCTGCGTAGGATGGGTGGGTTGATACCAGGTGTCATCGACGCCCTTCGTAGAGGCCAGATCGGCATTTGGTAATGTTGGAATCTGATTGATGAGCACTTACAGAAGCTATTTGTGTCCTTGGGTCGAGTGATGGGAGCACAACGCATCGCCTTCAGTGTCCACATCCTTCTCATTGCCATGGGTTCGAAGGGATGGTCATTGATCGATCTGAGAACTCCTCCTTTGTTTCCAATATATAATTTAATCTATGTGAATCCGGTCTTACGGAAAAAGCCTGAAGGAGACTCGTTGGCTCGATAAGGTGTATGATTTACATGGATAGGCGTAAATAAGACTGACTGGTTTCCTCATACTTGTTGTCAATCTCCGCGGCTTAGGTCGGATTCGTGATTCTGAACAGTTTTTATGAGTGCAGTACATGACACTAGATCATACTGGGGACGCTACATACAAATTATTGCTTCTTGTTGCCGCATTTTGCACTCGCATTCCTCGCTTTTCAGGCGACCAGTAAGAGTGTTTGGGAAGAATTAGTGATGACTGAGAACGAAGAACAGCTTCGCATGATGATCGAGTTATCCCCGGATGCTTTAGTCGTTCAAAGTGAAAATAAGATCGTCTATGTGAATCCAGCAGGAGCTATGCTTTTTGGTTTTAATATGACCAAGGAGCTAATTGGAAAATCAATCTGGGAATTCGTAGGACAAAGATATCAAACCATCGTGGAAAAACGCTGCCGACAGATGGCGGAGGATGGAACGCAGTCTCCCCCAATTGAAATGGAGCTCTTCCGACTTGACGGCCATCCTGTCGATGTGGAACTTACAGCAGTTCCCTTCACTCATAAAGGAAAACCGGCGATCCAGGCGGTGTTCCATGACATCACCGCCCGAAAGCTGGTCGAAGACCAGATCAGACAGCGTAACATCGAGCTGGCAGCCTTAAATGCTATCGCTGCAACGGTGAGCCAATCACTTGACCTTGGGAAGATCCTTGATGACTCACTGGAAGGTGTTATTCATCTTGATATCCTCGGCGAAGGCGCTCAGGGGATGATCTTCCTCCTTGAAGATGCGAGAGACACTCTGTCGTTAGCCGCACATCTGGGTGTCCCCGTTAATCATCCCTGCCTGAAGCACCCTCCCCGCATTGGTGAGTGTCTGTGTGGATTGGCCGTGAAATTGGGTGAACCTGTAATCTCAGACGATTGCTTCATTGATGAGCGGCACACACGATCCTGGCCAACTATGCCGCCGCACAAAGATGTGAGCCTTCCATTGAAAGTGCGCGGAAATGTTTTTGGAGCGATGGTTGTTCGTCTGCCTGCATCCAAAGAGATCGGCGAAAATGTTGTCGAGCTTTTATCCTCCGTCGCCGATCAGATTAGTGTGGCGATTGAGAACGCCAGGCTGTTCGAAGAAGTCCGTCAACAAAGTGAGCGTCTCCGTACATTGAGTGGACGTCTTGCAGAGGCGGAGGATCTTGAGAGGCAGCGGATTGCCCGTGAGCTTCACGATCAAGTAGGGGAATCCCTCACAGCCCTGGGGATCAATCTGGGGATCATTCGCAAGCAATTGATGGAGAGTAACCAATTGGAGCTTCAGCAGCATGTGGACGATTCACTAATTCTAGTTGACAAGACGACGGAACGTATTCGTGATCTAATGTCAGAGCTTAGACCACCCATGTTGGATGATCACGGATTAGTGTCCACACTGCGTTGGTATGGAGAGCAATTTTCCGATCGAGCAGGGATCGACGTTGTGGTGTCAGGTGATGAGCCAGACCCCCGATTACCCGAGCGGACCGAAATCGCCTTGTTCCGTATCGCGACGGAAGCCTTGACCAACGTAGCCAAACATGCAGCGGCATCTCAAGTGACCGTGGACATTGAGTTTGACGAAGACACCTTCCAATTGGTGATATCTGATGATGGGGTCGGCTTCGACACTGGACGTCCATTTCGCGAGGATCAGGATCGAGGATGGGGATTGCTAACTATGTCGGAACGGGCGGAGTCCGTAGGTGGGAATTTTCGTATCGAATCTCGCACCACGGATGGGGGTACTCGGGTGATATCAGAGGTGCCTCGATGACCATTGATGTTCTCCTGGCTGATGATCATAAGGTTGTCTGCGACGGTTTGGAAGTTTTACTGAATTCGGAATCTGATATTCATGTAGTCGGTCAAGCCGCGGAGGGGCGCGAAGCAGTTCGCCGTGTTCGAGAACTTCAGCCCGATATCGTGATAATGGACATCAACATGCCCGAGCTAAACGGCCTCGAGGCAACGCATCAAATCATGGAAACAAGTCCTTCAACCCGCGTCATCATCCTCTCGATGTATGCGCATAATGAACTCATTTTCCGTGCCCTTCAAGCCGGAGTGAAGGGTTACCTTCTAAAGGATTCTGCCGGGATTGAAGTGGTCGAAGCTGTACGAGCCGTTCATGCTGGTTGTCGGTATATGAGCCAGAAAATCGCCGATGATGTGATCGACGAATACATCCGGCTGCGGCAAGATTCCCACGATGATCATCCCCTCTCGCTTCTCACTCCACGTGAACGTGAGGTGTTCCAACTTATCGTTGAGGGAAAGTCGAGAGTTGAAATTGCGGATATTCTTTGTCTCTCCAAGAAGACTATTGATACCTATCGCAGCCGTATTATGAAGAAGCTTGATGTGCATGACATTCCCTCCCTCGTCAAATTTGCCATCCAGCACGGTTTAACCTCATTAGAATAAGTAAGACGCGGCACTCCCTCGCAGTATAGAGCAACAGCTGCGAAATGATCAGCCAGCTCTTCCAGGTTATAGGGAGATTCCCTACATCGAATGTCAAACAATCCTGATTGAAGGACTCGGCGTTCTTTGACATATTTGTATTGAATCAGACGCTTATTATCACCTTGGTCTGAATCTAGATGTAAGGACTGGAATGCTTCTCGTCCACGCAGGAGGATAAAGATGCTCTCATCTCAAGTACTGCGTCGCTATCCGAATTTTGCCGGATTGTCAGAAGAATATCTAAAAGATATCGCTAAGATCAGCCGTATCAGGAATTTCGAGTCAGGAGAAGAACTTTTCAGGGAAGGCAATACCGCAACTCATTTGATGTTACTGATGTTTGGCGAGATTCATATCGTCTATCAACTGGGTGATGGCAGCGAAGTCGTCGCTGACACGTTAGTTGCTGGTGACCCACTTGCTTGGTCGGCCTTATTAGAGCCCCATACTCTCACGGCCAGTGGAGTTGCGAACAAGGCTGGGTCCTTGATCGAGATCGAAGCTGGTGAGCTGAGGTGCATGTGCAAAGACAACACAGACTTTGGCTACGCCATGATGAAGGAAGTAGCGAAGACCCTCAGAAGTCGACTTAGCGCGATGAGAGTCAAAGCGGCTGCAAGCCTGGCAGTACCAGCATAAAAGATGGATTTCCCATTGAGCAAAGAATATTCAGAAGAATAGGCTTGGGAGAGGCGCGTTTCAACATCTGTTAGTGTTGGAGAAGGCGTATCCACGAGGTTAGAACCATCCGGAACTCTTAGATGAGCCGCCAAGAGCGATAAAGGTCAATCTAAATGCCTATCAAACTCCTCGTCGTTGAGGATCATCCTGTTGTGCGTATGGGTTTACAGATGCTCCTTGATGCTCAACCTGATATCGATATCATTGCTGAGGCAAATACTGCAGCGGAAGCCCTTCAATTAACTGATCGTCTTCAACCGGATCTCGTGCTGATGGATATCGGATTGCCGGACGGGTCTGGAATCAGCACCACAGCGGAAATCAAGAGACGTTATCCAGATATGGTCGTCGTTGCACTCACGATCCACGAGGATCGCGAATATGTCGAGAAGATGCTCTCTGTCGGCGCAAGCGGGTATGTTCCCAAGCGTGCTGCACCTGACGAGCTATTGACTGCGATTCGGGAAGCTGCTCGGGGTCAGATTTTCCTTCATTCAGTGATTACCACTTAGTACCCGTAACTTCCTGCAGATGCAGCCATATTTGATGGTGGGATTAGTGGGTTAAGAGTTAGGGAGAGTTGAAAACATCGATAATGACAATGACATCAATTTCACCTCCCTCATTCGGCATGTTTCTCTTTAAGCTTGCTGAGGAAAGGTAAGGGTCGTGGTTGTTCACGAAAATTATATAGATGGTTATCTTAGATTTATTAAAATCTCCATCATGGGAAGAAGTAATGAAGCTCAGAACGGAGCCTTTACGGTTGTCCTGGGTTTGTTGCGATTTATTCGGGGGTTGAGAGAAGAAGACCAGACCTATGATGTGGTGCTGGAATTGTTGGAAAGACTCTCAAGAGAGTTACCT
>SOIH01000004.1 GCA_004376895.1 Anaerolineales bacterium
GGGTGCTTTAAGGTAGCGGGGCTTGGATTCGAACCAAGGACCTTCAGGTTATGAGATCGCTTCCTAAAACAGGGGGCTTGGACCGTCAGGCTGGTGTTCCAAGGGTGGCCTTGCGATTTTCGACTACTCGGAACCCAGCGAGCATTAGTTCCAATTATCCTACACGCGGAGGGTAAACCTGGCAAGTTCAACGGGGTTTTGAATAGAATCACCACAAATACGTCATCTTCGTTCTTCATGGATTGTTCTTGCGAGTTGAATCTACGGTCTTCGACTTTGATCCGACCCTGGTGTGCGACGAATCCAATCCTCGTGGGAAGGAATATCGCGATCTAGGAACAACCGCCGTAAAATGACCCGAATGCGCTCAGAGAGGTCTTTAGTCAAAGGTCTGCGATTAGCCTCGAGTCGCTTCAGGAATGTAAGACCCAGCATGAGCGCAGAGAGGGGCGTCACGATATCCGGACCTTCGATTAAATGCGAAAGAACAGGTAAAGTCCCTAGTCCAATCAATACCCACACCGCTGAGCGAAGCCGCCAGCCAATGAAAAGGAAGAGCAACATCCATGCTGCCCCGGGCGGGAACAAGACCAACCAAATACCCAGCATTGTGCTTAACCCCCTCCCGCCATGAAAATCCAGGAAGAGAGGCCAGATGTGCCCAACTACAGCTGCCAGTCCCGCTGCAGCTGCGACGGTCGAGCTTAGACCGAGGCGTAACGCAAGCCATGTCGGCAGAGAGGCTTTAATGATGTCAAACAAGCCAACAGGAACAATCGCCCAGCGCCCTACATGCTCCCAGACCATCGACCCGCTGACTGTCCCACTTCCATACCGGCGCAGGTCGATCCCTCGCAACACCCGGCCTGCAATGTAGGCCGAGGGGATCGAGCCCAGAAGGTATCCGGAGGAAATTATGACGAAAGCAACTGTTTCGTTATACATAGTCTCACTCCTTTACCTGTAACTTTCAATGGCATTGGCATCACACATTAGACCTGGACCTTGCATGTCATCCAGGCGTTCCCCGAAAAACCTAAGGGCGAAGGCGCAGAGGAAATACTAAGTCCGTGTCTGAAAGCTAACGTATCCACTCAACTCCCCGATATCGAGCGCTGCTTGGGTCACTGTGCTCCATCCCTTTACTCATCCCGATTCATATGTCCTAACAGGAAGGCCAGGCCAAGAGACACGGCAAGGGCCACAATCGTTGCGATAAGAAATCCTCGATCGACCGGTGGATCACTCGTCTGCGCAGTGAGCCACCTTTGTGAGAAAGGCGGATATAGCAGAAACGCGTATTCACAGGTTCCCCAATAGATAATTGGTCTCACCCCTCGAACGAGTGACTTGATCCTTGGGTTTTCCAACTGACCGTCGATAGGAGTCTTCATGCATCTTCCTCAGGCAACCCGGCAGTGTCTACCTCATAGAGCAGCTTCGTTGATCCCGAGATGCAACTTGTTTTCGCTTACGTTCACCCCTCAGCGTAATCACTGAGCCTGCCGTACCCGGACCCGTGTGGATCTCGACGATCGGGCTTAGCCCGGCCTTGAAGAGCTCGATTGGTTCCAGGTAAGCGGCGATCTCGTTGAAGATTATCCCCGCCAGTTCCTCAGCGGAGACGTGCAGAACCGTCGCGTGGATCTTTCCACTTCCATTGAGATCTTCCTCTGCGATCTGCAGCAACCGTTCAATTAACCTGTTTATTATGCGAACGGAGGCCAGGATCTCGATACGACCATTCTCTAGATGCCGAAGCGGTTTGATGGATAGCGCCCGTGCCTATGAGTCTCTGGGCGCCTCCGATGCGGCCATGGCCAACCTTCCAAGACAACCTCCTCACCCGTCTCAAGCGCTCCTTTGTAGCTCATTCACGATGGCGGGCAAAACCTCAGCAACATCACCATGAATGATAACCTCCGCCTCTTGATCGAGGGGCGTCGGTGTGCGGTTGATGATAATCAAGCGAGCTCCTTTCTCGACCGCAATCTCCGGAAGCTCCGAAGCCGGACCTCCAGGCAATGACGTCCCAGCCACCAATATGACGTCGCATTCTTGCGCAAGCCTCCGTGCTTCCGTCATCACTCCTGATACGAGCTGCTCCCCAGCAAGAATCACATTCGGCTTCATCACTCCACCACAACTCTGGCAGCGAGGCACTTCACGGTCTCTCAAGAAACGTTTGAGAATCGGTGGTCCAGGAGCGATGCAATAGCAGCGGATGCAGGTCAGATGAGCGAGGGTCCCATGAACTTCGATGACCGACCTTGAGCCGGCGCGCTGGTGTAGCAGGTCTGCATTCTGGGTGATGAGCGCTTTAAGGATCCCCTCCGCCTCTAACGTAGCAAGCGCGCGGTGGCCGGGATTTGGTTCAGCCGATAGGATGCGCTTCAGAAGTGGATGGAACCATTCGTAGAATCCCTCCGGATCCGCTGCAAAACCCTGGATCGTTCCGGCGCGTGGGGGCTCCCCGTGCGCCCACAAACCGACCCCGGGGCTGCGAAAGTCTGGTATTCCTGAAGGAGTCGAAATGCCTGCCCCGGTGAACGCGATCGCATATTGGCTTCGAGCAAGAGATGCGGCCGCTGACTTGATTTTATGTGGGAGATCGGTGATTTCATCCATCTAATCAACCCTCCCGCTTAGTCGATTACCATCGAAGACATGCCATCCCTCTCCATCCAGAACCGTTGCTTCAAGCCGATCTCGCAACTCCTCAGGATCAGCGTCGTTCGGCGGCATGTCATGGTGAACCGGAAGCACGTAGGGTGAGCCAAACTGCTCCGCCAGCTGGATCAGCCTGGCCTTGTAACGATCAGCCCAAAATGGAGTCGAACGCCAAGGCAAGCAAAGAACATCTGGAGAAACCGGTAAAGGCGCATCATGGGCATCCCCTATATGAAGCACGGAGACCTCATCGTGGATCAGGAAGGAGAGCGGCGAGCCTCCTGCCTCGGGCAAACGGCGCCTGAACAGCATATACATGATCGAATAGATCGGGTCGTTGACACGGCTGTATCCCTGCAGCACCTCGACATTGGCGACCTTCCAGCCAGGTTCAGCGGGGATCAATCGGTGATGAGATACGCCCAGCTTCAACGCAGCTTCACAGACATCTGCTGATGCTACTACCCACGCCATCGGAACCTCCATAACACGTCCAATGTGGTCGCTGTGCGCGTGCGTGATGCAGATGTACTCCACGCCCCCCTCGGGAGGCCGGGTGAAGTCCGGGTCGATCAGAACATGGTGCCGTCCCAGGATTTCGACGCAGGAGTGACCAAGATAGCGCAACCTCACCTAATTGCCCCTATTCCTTGAGCTTCCCTCGCATGCATTCATTGCACGAGTGCATTCATCACCCTCCAAACGAGAAGCGCCGCCAAGTATTCCTGAAGCTTGGCCCAGTGTTTCTGGATGGAGTAATAGATGTCAACCTCTTGTCCCCATCGGTTGGGTATGACCTCCACCGGTTCCGGTCCCAAGGTCGTGTCTAAGGAATCAGCAAGGCTGTGGGCCGTATCCGTGCTGAGCACCAGGGTGCAATAGCCCAGCTCTGCACAGCGCAGTACCGCCGCCGCGACGCTGGTCTTCCACACCCCGCCCTTTCCTGTATAAAGTAGGATACGTTTTGTCACGTTCATGCAGGATTCCGCTTATAAAGCGTCCTCGCCTTTTGAAGATTCATCGTTCGAAAAGCAACGATGGGCACAAGCTTTGCCAAAGCCCGATAATCTTCTTCGGTAT
>SOIH01000254.1 GCA_004376895.1 Anaerolineales bacterium
TTAATCTGGCCGTCATCCATGCGAGAGCACGGGAAGAAGGTCTTTCTTTGCTCGAACGAGCCAAGGACGTCTTCAACGTCCAGGAAACTCTCTTCGGCGATCTCGTCGCCTCGCTCGCTGTACATGGCGGACCAGGGATCATCGGCCTATTCGCCTATCCGATTTGATTCGAGAGACGTCTTAGCCAGCCAATACCCTCAGCCAGGCTAGATGAGGGCATGTCGGCCCCTTTAACTTCAATGACACCTCTTAAACAGCGTCGCACGAGCTCAGGAGATCACATCTTCTCTAAATTGATGAAGTCGCGCAAGAAAATCCGCTCGAGAGCGATGACGGGTTCTAAGTAGATTGTTCGTCTAGGGATCAGGGGGGGTAATCCGCGGCGCTAATGGGAATAGATACGGTCTCGCAGCGCCACAACCTGCCGGCGCAAGGCATCGTCAATCTCAAGCTGGTCGGCAATTTTTTCATAACCATACATCACAGTTGTATGATCGCGTCCGCCGAGAGCTTCGCCAATCTTCGGCAAGGAGTTGCTCGTTTCCTCACGGATCAGATACATTGCAATCTGCCGCGGGAAGGCGACATCTCTCGAGCGTTCACGGCTGAGCAGCCGGCACTCCTCTATCCCGAACTGGTCTGCAACCACGGAGATTATCTGCTCAGTTGTCACGTTGCGTGTTTGAACAGCCATGTCCGCCAATGCCGCATCGACGAGGTTTGGGGTTAAGATTTCGCAGCGAAGGTCGGCGTAGGCGAGAACTCGTGTGAGTGCGCCTTCGAGTTCGCGAATGTTACTCTGCACGCGCTCTGCGATTTCGCTTAAAATTTCGTCGGGGGCATCCCTCCCCAATCTTTCCGCCCTCGATCGAAGAATTGCCAATCGTGTCTCATAATCTGGCGCATGGATATCCGCCGTCAAACCCCATTCAAAGCGTGAGCGCAATCGTTCTTCGAGCGTCACGAACGCCTTCGGCGATCGGTCGGAAGAAATTACAACTTGTTTTTCCTGCCCGTGGAGTGTGTTAAAAGTGTGGAAGAACTCTTCCTGGGTCGCTTCCTTACCGGCGATGAACTGAATATCATCAATCAGAAAAACATCAACTCTGCGGTAGCGCTCGCGGAAAACCGCGGTGTTTCGCGCTCGAATGGCATCGACCAGATCGTTTGTGAACTCCTCTGAGGAAACATAGCGCACCTGTAGTCCCGCGTCGAGACACTCATGTCCTATAGCGTGCAGCAGATGTGTTTTTCCGAGTCCAACCCCACCGTAGAGGAACAACGGATTATAGGCTTTCGCTGGACTCTCTGCGACTGCCTGCGCGGCAGCGTGCGCCAGGCGGTTGCCTTTCCCTACGACAAATGTCTCGAAGGTATATCGATTATTTATGGATGACGCGAGCCGGTCGCGATCGTCATCAAGCTCAGGTGGATCCAATGCAGGTTCTAGTGAATCATCAATGGGTGAATCCCCTTGCCAGACGACGAATTTTACGCCGACGGTTCGGCTGAGGATTCCGGTTAGAACGCGCTTTACGGTGGATAGCAGACGATCTTCAAGCCAATCACAGGCATAGGCATTCTGCACGCCAATGATGAAATTTCCGTCTTCGTAGGCGATAAACTCCGCGTCGCGAACCCAGGTGTCGAAAGCTGCGCGTGGCATCTCCATCTGCAGTTGACCGAGCGCAGCCTGCCAGTGTCGCTCCGCTTTCATTCACATCTCCAAGGAGCCCGAAGCGCATTCCTTCATTTCCGGCGACGGGCGTTTGCCATTTTCCAATGTGCGGGTTTACACCCAGATGATAAATCGCAGGTTGGTCTGCGGTCGTTGAGGAAACGCCCTACCGATCCACTGCGATGTTTGGAGGACCGTGGATACTCCTCCTTCTTCGATGAAACATCTCTCTCCCACAGTCATTCGATTGTAGCAAATCGCGGTCCCACCTACAATAGCTAAGCTCGCCTGAACCTAAAATTTTTAAATGTTTTAAGGTCGCGTAATGTTAAAGAAAGATTCGGCTTTAATTTTCCCTTCGCAAATCTAGAGCGTCCTGAACCCTTTCCATATCCGTAGATACATGCAACTGCGCCAATCAGACCCCCACATCTTCGGATAGAAAAACCCTGCGCACTGATATTTGCTAAGCTTCATTTAACCTTAAAGACTTTATTGGGGTTGCCACACTGCAGTACAATGAAACCAACCCGATAACTGCGGGTTCGCCCATTGAAAATTGATAATGAGGGGTAAATAAGAGTGTCTCGTGCGCCAAATCAGGTAAGCAAATTGTGCATTACAGTCTCGTCCCCGCTGGTTTTCACACCAATAGCAGCGCGGATACTTCCCTCACTGAACGCGCGGATAGGATTTCCAACCCTTTAGGCGCATGAGGTTCTCCACGCACTTGCTTGGGAATCACAACCCGCTTGAAACCAAGTTTGGCCGCTTCCTGCAGGCGAGCAGGAATCTGCGCCACCGCCCTCAACTCACCCGTGAGCCCAACTTCACCGATGAGGGCGACATCCGCAGGAACTGGTTTATCCGACAATGAGGAGGAAATCGCGATTGCAGTTGCCAGATCTGCAGCCGGCTCACTGATTTGCAACCCGCCCACAACATTGATGAAGACATCCTGATCCTCAAGACGAAGGCCAACCCTCCGAGAGAGTACTGCGACGGTAAGCAGCAAACGGTGAATGTCGATGCCATTGGCCGTGCGGCGGGGGTTCCCAAACGATGTCTTGCTGGTGAGACCCTGAATCTCGACCAGAAGAGGGCGCGTGCCCTCCATCGTCACCGCTACGGCCGAACCCGGGGCGTTCACAACACGCTCGGCGAGAAATGCCTCTGAAGGGTTTGGTACTTCAACCAACCCGTGTTGCTGCATTTCAAAAACACCAACTTCGGTGGTCGGGCCGAAGCGATTCTTCACCGAGCGCAGGATGCGATAGGCATGGTAGGGATCACCTTCCAGATAAAGCACGGTATCGACAATGTGTTCCATCACGCGCGGACCAGCGATCGCTCCTTCCTTGGTCACGTGTCCAACAAGGAAGACGGCGATCCCGGATGACTTTGCCAGGCGTTGAAGCCGAGCCGCACACTCCCGAACCTGGGTTATCGAACCCGCGCTAGATTCGAGTTCAGAGAAGTGCATTGTCTGAATTGAGTCAATCACCAATGCGCTAGGCGCAACCCGCTCGGTATGCTGCGCAATGGACTCCAGATCAGTCTCGGCCAAGACAAATAATTCATGGGATAGCGTTTCAGATTGAGTAAGTCGATGTGCTCTCGTCTTTATCTGGCGCGCTGATTCCTCACCAGAGACATAGAGCACGCGTTCACGCTCAGACATTGCGAGTGCCATTTGCAACAGCAATGTCGATTTCCCAATCCCGGGATCACCGCCGATTAAAACCACCGATCCCGGGACAATCCCGCCGCCGAGAACTCGAGCGAACTCCGCAATCCCCAGAGGGATCCTTTCCTCCGCATCACCTGCGATTTCCGACAAACGTTTCGGCGCACCCGCGCCATGTATTCCTGCACTGCGTTTTCTTTGCCGGGGCGGCGCCACTACTTCTTCAACCATGCTGCTCCAGGCGCCGCACTGTGGGCAGCGCCCTAAAGCTTTCGGCGCCGTCCGCCCACATTCTTGACAAATATATTGCGTTCGAGATTTAGCCACTCACCCTCCTCATGCAGATTATACAGTTAGCTTGGTCCCAAGAAA
>SOIH01000183.1 GCA_004376895.1 Anaerolineales bacterium
ATGGACGATGAAGAGAGCATTTCGTATCTGACAAATGTGAGGGTGGCAAGCTGGAGCGGGCCAGACCAAGATGATGCAACCATCATATCGATTGTCGTACCGGGAAAGAATGTTTAATACATGTGTGGCATTTCTGGTTCACCTGCATGTACGTCATCAGAAAATTTGAGAAATAATCGAGCCTAAATTAAGAGAGTTTTCCCCCATCGGATACGGGCTCACACTGCACCGGCTACGGTGCGGCATGGTGTACTCTTAAGGTCCTCAGTTCGAATCTGAGCCTCTTTCTCTTCCAAGCCCCCTTATACAGGATTAGGACCTAGGATCTGGCGGTTATGAGACTGGCTCTTGAGCTCTGAATTTCGGCCCCCCGGAAGAAATGTAGACCGTCAGGCTTTTCCAAATCTTTCAATTCATTTTCCTGGCCAAAAAAGAAAAGGGTGAACCCTGACATCTGGGAGGACGCAGGTGCATTCAATGGTAGCTCACACTAATTCAGCCTTACTATCCGGACCCTCGATTACTGGATTCCAGTAAAGAACCTCTGGATCCTGAGTTTCCCACGCTTCACTCTGGACATGCGAATCCGATAATGATGCTCTGGAGGGGTTCTGTTGAATGAAACCAGGGTCAATCTTTCTTATCAGGATTTCGGGACCGTGATCATATCGCTCAGAGTATTTTTTGGCACATTTTCTAGAACGGATGTACATTTTCGGCCATCACAGGTCACGACTGAACTCAAGGAGCTTATGTCACCTTATGAACCGACTATGGTGCATGGATTCCCAGTAGTGAGCGCAAGTGAACTCACAGCCAGCGACCTGCAGCAAGGAGCCAATAATATCCTATGGAAGGTCAGAGAGCTTCTCAAAGATGAGCCGGTTATTGCTTATCGAGCGAATCTTGACTGGATGGCTTTCGATGTATCATTTGCTAGTCTTCTTGTAGTTGCACATACGATCAATCAGTATGATATCCTGCGAATTGAACACACGAACGCAGGAAATTACGGATTCGATACAGAAGGAGTTATAGCAAAGCTGAAGGAACTGGATACCAAGTACGGTATTGATATCGTGGGCGCAGGTTTCGATGTAGTGGAGTTCCTCCTGAAGCACATTCCGCAAGGGAAAGAGGCTAATAAGCTGGGCAAGTGGTTGCTCGATTTTTGCCCCGACATAAATGAAGCACCAACGAAATTCAAGGGGCAGATTGCTCTCTGGTGGGATTAGAAATCTGTGGTCAAAGTGCGTGCTACCCCGCGGTTGCAGCCGTTAAATGCCACCAAATATCTAAGCGTCTCACAGCGTAATAAAGGGTTCTTCGAGACGCCGATTACAAATTGCTGGAGCAATCCTACATGTTGCTATTCCCAATGATCCGGTTACTAGATACTAGTCGTCGTCTATGGACTTGCTGAATTTACGGTACTGCCGACGATACTTCTTGAAGGCCCGCCGCCCTTTTGGTGTCAATGCAGCTGAAGTGTTTGGGTACTTCCCTTTGAAAGTCTTTACTATCTCGATGTATCCTGCCTCTGCCAGGTTTGACAAGTGCTTGGATAGTGTTCCTTTGTTCAAATTTGTCTCCTTGAGCAGATAGGCGAAATCGGCACTTTCACACCCTGCGAGCAATGCCATGATCGCCAGCCGCGACGGCTGATGGATCATGCGGTCAAACTTCATTGGCAACGAGTAGTCACCCATGGTCAATCGCCTTGAAAGACAGAATAGCTAACCGGAGCGCCCAGGAACCAGAAATGAAAAATACAGTTCCCCAGGCCAAGCCAAACAAGACCCAGCTCATAGCAAACGAAACCGATGTTAGTAAAATGCCAGCCGAAAAAAGTCCGCCAACTAAACCGACAACTTGGTAACGACGTAGCTTTAGGGAAACACCCATTCCAAAATACGTTACGCCCGTGGCCATGCCCGCACCGGATACGAGAGACCGGAACACTGCTTCAGGACCTATCACACCCCTGTACATCAACGCAGCGCTGACGATGACCACGCTAATGAAAATCGCTGCGGCAAGAAGGTTGATGGGCCAGCTTGCTTGTTGACGCAACGGCGTAACAAATCCACTGTCTCGCCAGAATGTGGCGCGCCTGATTCGACCGATCAACCTCTTGGCACCCTCTATAATCAGAACCATAATTGGGATCAGGGTAATTAGCCCTATGATCGTGAGGTCGCGATGCCTTATTAGAGAAGTTACCCACCACTTCATACCTGAAGCGGAGTATATAAAAGCAACGAGCAAGCCGCCGACAAGGGCGAAGCCTCCAAATACGAAATCCATGAGGCCGTCATCGAATTCACGTCGACGTGTTCGCCTTGTAAGCTCGTCGAGATCCAGGCCAGTGTTCATGAGTGAGCTCTCCTTCACTTGGGTATATCCATAAAAGGGCATAGATACTGTATCATAACTAGTTGGCGCTGTCAACTAGTTGCCATGCGCGATTCTCTTAGCGCATCGGATGAATGCGCATAATAAGGAAATAAGAATTGATCTTGGAGGAAATCTTCGGAGATCAAGATTGAATCCCATCTCAGCATGACTGCCGGGCGGATCGAATATCGAATCCTGTTTTCTTCGGGCTTGTGCTATTCTCAATATCAGGTGGCATCTACTCGCTGGATGCGATCGGGGATGCGGCGCGATTTTCCAACTACATTGTATGATGGGAATGCTGGGATTGCCGGCTATGGACCAAACCCCGGGGCTTCCCCCAAAGTGCGGAGGACTTCGCAGCTCGAAACTGTTAGATTACCCTGTCTTTACAACAATGGATAGATGAAATGTATCCAATTCTTGAATTCGATCCAGATCGGAAAGCCTTTGTAGAGCCTTCAGATATTGCTGACCCCCTCGATGTTTCTGAGCATTGCATTATTTGCTTCTTTGGCGAAGTAATTGAGAAGGTCGTAAGTGAACATAAAGCAGAAGTACTGACCCACAATCGCTGGGAGGACGGACCCCATCCACTTTATGAAATCGAATACTCAGGTAGAAGGCTAGCCTTTTTTCATCCTGGAGTTGGAGCACCACTTTCTTCAGGAATATTAGAAGAGGTTATAGCATTTGGATGTCGCAAGTTTATCGCAATCGGTGGATGTGGTGTTCTTGAGAGGGATATGGAAGTTGGAAAATTGATCGTTGTATCTTCGGCTGTGCGCGATGAAGGTGTCTCGTATCATTACCTTCCACCCGCGCGTGAAGTTGAAGCTCAACCTGATGTGGTCAGCAAGGTTGAGGGAGTCCTCAAGGATAGAGGAATCCCATTTATCCTCGGTAAAACTTGGACGACTGATGCACCCTATCGTGAAACACGATCAAGGATTGATGCTCGAAGGGGTGAAGGTTGTATCGCGGTTGAAATGGAAGCTGCTGCAATGATGTCCGTGGCAGAGTTTCGTAAAGTTGCATTTGGACAAATTCTCTATGCAGGAGATGATCTTAGTGGTGATGATTGGGATAATCGTGGGTGGCAGTCACGAGGTGACGTGCGGGATCGACTTTTCTGGCTAGCAGCAGATGCGTGCCTGAGATTATAAAATAAGGGCATCCTAAACGCTACAGCTGACCCCGCGGGCAGGGCGATTTGCTAGTGAAAGTCCTGGTTTGGGAATCTTGAGAAGGAAGCGATGGTTCGAGCGGGGCGGCTGATCTCAAAGCCGTTGGGGTATGACAAGAAGATGAAACTCGAAGCAGCAACAATTAAT
>SOIH01000139.1 GCA_004376895.1 Anaerolineales bacterium
TTGATCACGACGACACGGACATCATCACCCATGGCAAGAAACGTCTTCCGCAGGGTTTCTTGCGCCAGGTCACCTTTCAAGGCGAGTGGGTCTTGAGCCCGCTTCCCACTGTGGCTTACCCTTGGAAGTTGGGTCAACTTCGTTACACCATCGACGAGTATGCGGATTTCTTCGCCAAAATCACGATTGATGTCATCCAGTGTGATCGAAGTATCCTCGACTGTGTCATGAAGCAATCCAGAAACAATAACGGGGATAGGCGCCCCCAAGTCTGCAAGTATGCCCGCCACTGCAAGGCAGTGGTTGACATAGGGCTCTCCTGAGGCTCGTTTCTGCTTGCGGTGAACTTTTTTCGCGGCCTTGAAAGCGCGCTGAACAATCTCCCGGTCGGCAGGAGATGTTTTTTCTGGTAGAGAATCGAGAAGACCTTGAATATCCACGTACTTATACCCTATGCATAGTATAGCGCTGTCCCAAAGCGCGCTCAAGTGTCTAATCTACATAAATAGGCTGAGTCAAAGATCGACCCAGCCTAGTGTGAACCCCGACTTGAGTTGGAATTTCTTAAAAGAATATGTATTGATCAGATACCCAACGGACCAGAGGGCGGGAGATGATCCAGCCATTCATCCTCGACAGTGATCTCTGCATCCGCGGTCAACTCAGCGATCCAAGCCTCGAAAGCATTATCGACGGCTTCCTGATAGGCAGCTTGTGAGATCTCTCGATCCTGCCGATCCATAACACGCAAGATATGCCATCCTTGTTGCGACTCAATCGGTCCGACAACTTCTATAACCGGTGCCGAGAAAGCGACAATACCCATTTGGCCAAAGAGTGCAACCAGATCGTTCAGGGTATTCCACCCCAGATCCCCGCTAGATTCGCGCGAGCTTGGATCTTGCGAATACTCCAATACGATGTCATCCCAAACATCCCCCGACTCAAGTTGTTCCAGCGCTTCTTGAGCTATTTCTTCTTCTAAGGTGAATATGTGTTGGATAAGGACATGCTCCGCCTTATCTTCAATCTCTGGCTGAAATTGTTCCCTAAGCTTATCTTCAAGCAGCTGCGCCTCGACATAGGCAATAAAGTCTGATTCACTTATATCGAAAGCGGATAGCGAATCAAGGAACAGCTCATAATCATCTTCATATGCCTCCAGCACATACGGAGTTGCTGTTGGAAAAGGAGTCTGCGGGAGTGTAGATGTCGGGGATGGTTCTGTAGTCGGTTCAGATACAACTGCAATCTCCGCCATGCGGGTTGCGTCAGGTGTAGGTGTAGGGAATGGAGTAGGCGTCCCATCCGGGTAGAAACCGAAATTCTGTTGGATTTGACGTTCGACATTTTCAGGAAGAACGTGAATACCTAATCTCTCCGCCTCTTGCCGGACCAAAGCCTCGCGGATCATCGCAATGATCACATCCTGGCCGATAATTTCCGGATATGCGAGCTGTGTTCGGATTTGATTCTGGAGTTCACGGATACTCGCTATAGTTTGTGGATCGGATGCGAAGAATTGCTCCATTTGCACATAGGAATTCAACTGGCTCATAAGTTCACGCTGAAAGATCCGCACTCGTCCTTGAAACTCACCCTTCGTGATCGTATCTCCATTTACAATCGCAATGGTCTTTTTAGGTTGCACATATGCACTATCAAACCAGCCATAGCCTAGGATCCCAATTGCCACTACTGCTATTGCGATTGTAACTCCTAAGAGCCAGCGGCTTTGTATTCGTTCTCGTTCGGCACGCGCCAGATGCTTTTTCGTTGTGCGCAGTGGAGCCCTTTTCTTCGTCATGCCACATTAACTCCTTCGCGTTTCGTGAGCTCCTATTTATTCGCCCTAAGGCAATCAAAGTCACGAGTTAAATCAAGAAAGTCGGCCTAGAGAGCGCAAACATTCGAATGACTCCCATCGCCTACCTGCCGACTCTAAGTTGATACTAACGCAATCTCTCTACCGTGAAGGGAAGCAAGGCCATATGGCGCGCCCTCTTTATCGCCCCGGCAACCATGCGTTGGTGTGTTGCGCAATTCCCGGTCTCACGGCGGGAGCGGATTTTCCCCGATTCCTTGATATAGCGTTTAAGGAGCTCGTGTTGTTTGTAATTAATATGCGTGGTTTTATCTGCACAAAACTTGCATAGTCGAGGGCGTCTACGATACTGTCGACGCGGTCCACCTCTTGATCTTGTGCCTGCCGAGTCTCTTTCTGATTGATTTCTTCGTTCTGTCAAAGCATTCTCTCCATTCTTTTCTCAAACTCAGACGCATAGGCCTTTAGAAGGGGAAACCACCCTCTTCCTCGTCCTGGTCAACACTCGTTCGCAGTGTCTCTTTCTTCTCGCCGAGCATTATCATTTCTTTGGCGACAAGTTCCGTCGTGAAATGTTTATTCCCCTCGGCATCTTCCCAACGTCGGGTTTGCAGCCGGCCTTCAACGTAAATCTGCATACCTTTTTGAAGATGTTGATTACATATCTCAGCCAGTCCCCCCCACGCCACGACATTAAACCACTCTGTGTCCTCATGGCGTTCACCATCGGCGGAGTGCCATGTTCGCGATGTGGCGACGCTGAAGGTTGTGACCGGTTTACCAGAAGGGGTATAACGCATTTCAGGATCACGCCCCAGGTGACCGATGATCATCAACTTGTTCAAACCCCGACTCATATCGCTTTCCTCCTACAAATGATGTAGGTTAATAATCGAGAAAACGGATTAAGTCGTCTCTTGGAGCGTCACCATAAAGCGCATGAGCTGTTCGTTCAGACTCATATCTCGTTCGACTGCGATTGGTGCGTCCGTTGGCATTTCGGCTTGAATGAAGATGTAATAACCTTCATTCTTCTTGTTGATAGGATAAGCAAGCCGACGCTTCCCCCAACGGTCGATTTCCCCGATCTTGCCACCGGCAACATCAATCCAACCTTTGACTTTGCCCTCGAGTTCATCAAGGCCTTCTTCATCTACATCGGGGTCAACGATATATGCAACTTCGTAGTTGCGCATAGAGGTCCTCCTTTCCTCGGGTTTACCCTCATTTCAACTTCGGGCGAAATTGTATGAGAGCGGAAAGCACGCCTGAGTACAGGCGTCGCAACGGGGAAAAGTCTATCACGAACGCCACTCTTTGACAACCTTCTCTAGTCCCATGCTTTCTTTCACGGTATAATCTTTCGGGTGAGGTACATCAGTATCATTTAGGGCAGCTGAGTGTATCGGTACTGACCTTTGAACTCATATCACAATGGGTGCAAGCGCCTTATTCTCTCGCGAGGCCAGGTCAAGAGGTTCGCCTGGCCTGCTTCTTGTAAGCGTACACTTGATGGCAAGCTAACTCCGATATCCGGGGAGGCAGCATGACACGGAATCCGATCAAATTTGGTACCGACGGCTGGAGAGGGCGAATAGCTGAAAACTATACGTTTGAAGCTGTCCGCCGTTGCAGTCATGGTTTTGCTAAGTACCTTCTTGATGTTGAAGGATCGGAAAAACCTGTTGTCATCGGTTTCGACAAACGTTTTGCATCAGAGGCTTTTGCGGAATCAGCGGCAGAGGTAATGGCCGGCCATGGTTTTCGCGTGCTTCTCACGGACGGTCCTACCCCTACACCAACAATCTCCTACTCCGTTGTCCATCAGAGTGCCGTTGGAGCGATTAATATCACCGCATCCCATAACCCATCGCCCGATAACGGCTTTAAAGTAAGAGATCAACATGGTGGAGCGATCGATCCTAGCGGCCTACGCATCATCGAAGCCGGGATCCCCGATGACGACCAGAAAATCCCGCGAGTGAATATCCGCGAAGCGCTTGCTTCAGGAGCAGTTGAGCGCTTCGATGCCAGCCCAGCGTATTTCGCCCAGATTGAGAAGCTGGTGGATCTAGACACGCTTCGAGACGCGAATTTAACAATCCTGGTAGACGCGATGTGGGGAAATGGCGCAGGATGGTTCTCAAAACTGCTATCCGGCGGTTCCACAAAGGTGATTGAGATCCACGATACCCACAATCCGATATTCCCCGAGATGAGCCGTCCGGAGCCGATCCCGCCCAATATCGATGTGGGCTTGCAGCGATCCGTTGCAGAAAACGCCGATGTGCTTCTCATCACTGACGGCGACGCTGACCGGATTGGATTAGGTGACGAACATGGAAAATTCGTCAACCAGCTGCGTGTATTTGGGCTTCTCGCGTATTACCTCCTAGAGGCCAGGGGGGAACGCGGTCCAATCGTCAAGACCCTCTCGACTACTTCGATGCTCGAGAAACTCGGAGAGATCTATGATGTCCCTGTTTACCAGACAGGTGTTGGTTTCAAATACGTCGCGCCGAAGATGCTCGAAGTCGACGCGCTGGTGGGCGGCGAGGAATCCGGCGGCTACGCCTTCCACGGCCATGTCCCAGAGCGGGATGGCATACTGGCTGGATTGTATCTATTAGATATGATGGTTCGCCTCGATCGAAAACCAAGCCAACTAGTGGAGCTGCTCTTCGAGAAGGTTGGTCCCCATTACTATGACCGGATCGACACACCTCTTTTACCCGAGAAACGAACGGAATATGAAGCAAAGATCTCCAATGCCAACCCGAAAGAAGTTGGCGGTTTGAAGGTAACAGATATCCTTAAAGTGGATGGTTATAAATTCTCGCTCGAGGATGGCGGCTGGCTCCTGGTCCGTTTTTCTGGAACCGAACCAATCGTTCGCGTATACTGTGAAACCACACAGGCGGATCGCGTTAAACCACTACTCGAAGATGGTTTAAAGTTAGTCGGAGTTAAATGAGCGAACCTCTAGCCGCATTGGTGGATACTCATTGCCATTTGAACCTATCGGCGTATGATGCCGACCGGGAGGAAGTCCTGGATAGGGCGAGGTTAGCGGGAGTGGAGAGGATACTCATCCCTGGGGTTGACCTCCAGACAAGTCAGATCGCGATCGAACTTGCGGAAAAGCACGATGAAGTCTTCGCTGCTGTAGGCATTCATCCTCATTATGTGAGTGGATGGTCTGAAGCCCTTGCCGATGAAATTGCCAGCCTTGCGCAATCACCGAAAGTTGTTGCCATTGGCGAAATTGGCTTAGACTACTACCGTAACCTTTCGCCGCCAGAAGAGCAGAGGATCGCCTTCGAGGACCAGCTCGAGATCGCGAGTGCATTGCAATATCCAGTTCTGATCCATAACCGTGAAGCGATAGAGGATATACTGGAACACCTAAACACTTGGATCCGCAATCTGCCCCCCACCCTCTCGACCCGAGCGGGCGTGTTGCATGCCTTCTCTGCAGATTTGGATTCTGCGACAGAAGCGATTCGGCAGGGTTTTTACATTGGGATCGCAGGTCCGATTACATTTCCGAAAGCCGAGGCGCTTCGCAGCATCGTCTCACAACTGCCTTCTGACCGGTTGGTTATTGAGACCGATTCTCCCTACCTGACGCCGGAACCTCGCCGAGGAAGAAGGAATGAACCAGCGCATCTCGAGTGGATCGCACAGAAGGTAAATGACATCCGCGATGACGATTACAGCACAATACGGACGACAACAGAAAATGCCAAAAACCTATTCCAGTGGTCACATGACATCACAAACAGCAACATTCTTTGATCTGACCCGTCCTTATCTAGAGGAAGTTGAGCTCGTCATGCGCCAGAGCGCGGGGCATCATCACGCCAACTTAGACGAGGCAATTGATCATCTGCTCTCCTCGGGCGGCAAGCGCATCCGTCCGATTGCCGTTATTCTCATCGGCAAGATGCTCAACGCAGATATCGACCGGATTATGGTGCACGCTGCTGCAATTGAAATGCTTCATACAGCAACGCTTGTGCATGATGATTTAATCGATGGCTCCTTGCTCCGACGAGGTTTCCCGACCCTGAATGCCCAATGGACCCAAGGTGCTACTGTCCTGGCTGGGGATTACATCTTCGCCCGAGCAGCACGCCTTGCAGCAGCCACCGATTCGCTTATCCTGATGGACTCCTTTGCCCGCGGGCTGATGACAGTTGTTGGTGGCGAGATCACGCAGTTATTCAACCAAGAGTTCGTTACGACCCACCAATCATACCTGGATCGGACCTACGCTAAGACCGCTTCCCTATTCGAGGTGGCTACAGAGGGTGCTGCAGTTCTCGGTGGGGCGAGCGAGGAAACAATAGAAGCGATGAAGCTATATGGATATTATATTGGCCTCGCATTCCAAATTGTCGATGACGTACTGGATTTCACAGGTGAGCAAAGCCGGATCGGAAAACCTGTAGCCAGCGATTTGCGCCATGGATTAATTACGCTCCCAACTCTTTTTTTCCTAGAAGATCAATCCAACGGTAAAATGCTTACAGAAAGGCTGCAGAAGAAGCAAATCAAAGAAAGCGAACTTGAACAAATTATCGAGGATATTCGTAGTTCTTCTGCAATAAACCGCGCTCTTCAACAAGCGGATGAATTTGCGAAAACCGGCGAGGCTCAATTGGAACTAATGCCGGATAACCCTGAGCGTGATGCGCTCTACGAACTCGCCCGATACGTAGTCAACCGCAGTTCCTGATAAAAGGAGACGATCATGGAAATTACCGTAAAAGGATATAAACGCGTTACTGTAGTGACGGTTACCGAGCGTGTGGATTCTGTGACATACAGTGAATTTGAAAGTGCTTTGCAGGCGGAGATGGAGCAAGGGAAGGTCAATATCGCTCTCGATCTTTCCGGAGTTGATTTTATCTCTTCCGCAGGGTTGCGGGTCTTGGTAAATGCGAGGAAAACCGTTAAAAGCTCCGGGGGAAGGATTGTGATCGCGCAACCCAGCCAGCAAGTAATAGAAACACTTGAGATTGCAGGCTTGGAAGTCCTTTTTGAACAATTCCCTGATCGCGAAACGGCAATCGCCGCATTCTAACGGATCATGGTAGAGAAACGTATGAAGATCAACGGTCATCTTGACCAGATAGAACGCATCGGTCGTTTCATTCAAGAGGCAGCCCAGGATGCGGGCTTCGACGAGATGGAAAGTTACGCTTGTGAGCTGGCTGTCTGTGAGGCCTGTGAGAACATCATCCTGCATGGCTACGGAGATGATTCGACCGGGGAGATCGAAGTCGCAGTCCAAACCGAACCTGACAATATTACGATTGAGTTATGGGATGATGCTCCTCCGTTCGACCCTGCAAATGACCCCACCAAACTTGACAGGTCGACTGATAATCCGCCTGTTGGCGGCTTGGGACTCGTCATCATTCACAAAGTGATGGATGATGTGGAATACAACCGCAGGGAGGGGCGCAACCAATTAAGTATGCGAAGGGCCCGCAAATCACCAGCCTAAGCAGGATACATGCTTCCGGAGATATATTAACAAAACACATACTGAAGACACACTTCAAAGCCAAAACCCATCCCCTCCTTTCGGGATGGGTTTTCTGTGCTACGATACGAGCTACCATTTTCCTAAACCCGAAACATCTCTCCTAACGGAGCACGCCAAATATGGCGATTGAACATGATCCAGCGCGAGAACTCAAAACATTAGCTGAAGTCGGACGTTCAATCACTTCAGCAGCTCTCGACCCCCAAGAACTCGCTGAGGTCGCCTTTATCGAGATCGCCAGGTTGATGGAAACCGATTTCTTTCAGTTAGGCGTTTTCGAGGATGATCACTACCGGACACTGATCTGGGTGAAGGATGGCAGCCGCCAGGAGAATCTCAGTTTTCAGATCACACCGGATCAAGAAGGGCTGATTGGATGGATCCGCCGGACGGGTCAATCGCTCCTGATCAAAGACTTTCAATCTGAAGCGGACAGCCTTCCTGCCCACCCCAGCTACGACGCTCTAGACCCACCCGTTTCGGGGCTCTTCATCCCTCTCAGGTCAGGCGATAGTGTTATTGGCGCACTTACGATCCAGAGCCGACGGAGCCATGCCTTCACAGAGCATGACTTATCCATTATGCTCGTCATCTCCAATCAACTGGCTCCACTACTGGCGAATCTCAATCTGCAATCAGAAACTGAAACGCTGTCAATCCAAATGCTGCTCATTCGTGAGGTGTCAAGGCTGCTGATCTCACTCGATCCAATTGCCTTGCGCTTGTCGAGGATCACGAATCTGGTCACGCAGGTACTTGAGTACGAAAAAGTAGAGATATTCGAAATCATCGAAGGAGAACTATTATTAAGGGCATCTTCACGGGATGAAAGGGAGCAAGCGGAGGAGAACGAACTGCAATCCTGGCTAATTGAGAAGGTTGCAGAATCAGGGGAGCCGCTAAATACGGCCAACATTGACGCTCAGACTGAAGAGACATCTATGCCTTCGGCATTTGAATATGCCTTTCCTATGAAGGTTGTCGACCGAGTGTTTGGAGTACTCCACATTCAGTGCGTGGATTCAAGACGACTCCCGATTGACCACATCGCCGTTATCGAGATGGTCACGACCCAGTTAGCATTCGCCATCCTCGAAGCCCGGAATTACAACCAACATCAGGAAGAGGCCTGGATTACCACTGTTCTGCTCGAAGTCGCCCGCCACGCAGCACGTCCCGGTGAAACAATGTCAGCTTTACAAGCCGTTTTGCAGCTCTCGACATTGCTCACCGGTACGGACTGGACCATTCTACTCCTCCCATATGACTCTCATGGTGATATGCACATCGGACCTATTGCCGGATTACGGCGTTCGGATATCTACAAGCTTCATGACCTGCATATCCAAGCATCAGACCTTGGAATTTCACCTCCCTATCGCGAGAGTCATGAACCATTCCAGATCACTCTCCCGCCAGCTCTAGCAGAACCCCTCGCAACCGACGAGGCTTCTTGTCTCGTATTAAGCGCCGAACAGGAACTCCTCGGTTTGCTTTTACTCAAGGGACAGGAATTCTCAGGCAAACTGCCAGCACTCCTAGCTGGCATCGGCCACCAGCTCTCCCTCCGCCTTGAAAACACACGGCTGATTGAGGAAGCCGCACATCAGCAATCCCTGGAACGAGAATTGGCGATGGCGAAGAGCATTCAGACCAGCTTCATACCGAAGGAATTACCAATCGTGGATGGTTGGGAGATCGGAGCTAACTGGCAGTCTGCGCGTGAGGTTGGTGGTGATTTCTTCGATATCATTCCATTGCCGGATGGCGAGAATGGTCCACGGTGGGGTATCGTGATTGCCGACGTCGCCGATAAGGGAATTCCTGCCGCTCTCTACATGGCCCTGAGCAAAACGCTGATCCACACGATCGCCACCGAACAGATTGACCCCGGCCGCACGTTTGAAAAAGTAAATAACCTGCTGATTTCCGAGACAAGTGCCGACCTCTTCGTGAGCGCTTTCTACACTATTTGGGAACCGGAGCTAGGCCGATTAGTCTATTCTAACGCCGGGCATAACCCGCCTCTCCTTTTCACCCCGGAATCCGCCGGCAGTCTCATCCGCGACCATGGGATCGTCCTCGGGGTGGAAGCTGATGCGAAATATTCATCTTCAGTCATCGAAATAAAGCCGGGACAATTGCTCGTTCTCTACACCGATGGTGTGACGGAGGCATATGGCGGTGAACGCGGGATATTCGGTCTCTCGCGCCTAAGAAATCTCGTGTTGGGTCTTGAAGATTGGGACGCGAACAATGTTGTCGATGCGATTGTCAAACGAGTGATCCAGTTCCGCGGTCAACCTGACCTATCAGATGACCTAACTGTGCTCACAATTCGTTGTCAAGAGCGGTAATTACTATGAAGGATTCGAGGTATCTCAATGGAAAACGTTTTCCCCTCTAAGCACCCTCTCGTCATGCACAAATTGACGAAGCTGCGTGATCGAAGGACGGAGCCGAAGAAATTCCGCGAACTGATCCGAGAGATCTCTGCACTGCTCACCTATGAAGCAACCAGTGACTTGCTCATAACACCAATTCAAATCGAGACGCCTCTCGAACGTATCGAAGGGGCATCTCTGCAGCATAAGATCGGCCTGGTCCCAATCTTAAGGGCAGGGCTAGGCATGATTGAGGGAGTCTGGGAACTTATGCCCTCAGCCGAGGTATGGCATATCGGTTTGTTCCGAGACGAGGAGACCCTCAAACCTGTAGAGTATTACAACAAGCTACCGATCGAACCGACGGTTTCAGTATGTCTAATTCTCGATCCGATGCTCGCAACCGGTGGGTCTGCAATAGCGACTGTTGACATCCTGAAAGAATGGGGCGTAGAGAAGATCAAGTTCATCGGCGTGATCGCTTCGCCCGAGGGTATCTCAACACTCCATAAAAAACATCCCGATGTCCACATTCACCTCGCGGCCATCGATCGCGAATTGAATGAGCATGGATATATCCTCCCGGGCTTAGGCGACGCGGGTGATCGGCAATTCGGCACCGCTTGAGTGCGCCGGGAAACACAACGGGCTTTCATGCCCTTTGTTGAAGTGGTAAAAGGCGTGCACTTCACTACGCCGACCTACAAACATTAACCCAATTTTAAAAAAACATCGACGAGCTTGACACGCTCGCCGATGGTTAATTGCCTCTTCAAATCATCCGAAATCTACGGGCACCTGGGTATGTTTTCTTCCAAAGGTTATTCTGGGAGCATTGTCTTCAACCAATGAAAATGTCCATCCAGCCAAGGCGGCAACTCATCTGACCTCTCGAGTACTTTTACAATGATTCGCTCCGCGGCATCAAATTCGTCGAGCTTAATGTGGTATTCAGCGAGTACGGCCAGCGCCAGTGGATTTCCGGGCTCCTCTTCTAAAACCGTATTCATTAACTCCCGAGATTCATCAAACGCACCCATGAATAGACTCTGACGTGCTTTCGCTATCGCTAGGACTGGCCAATCCGAATAAAATTGCCCGATCTTTTCGATCCACGGCCAAACATCTTCCTCGGCAGAGCCAAGGAAGATGGCCTGGGTGAATTGTCCTTCAACGATACGGCTGCGTTCCACGCTGGGAGCATGAACTTCAACCGCCCGCAGGTAGCTATCTACAGCTTGAGCGTAATCCCCTTCTTCCATAAAGAGATCGCCCGCCTTGAGAAATTCCTGGGCGGCAAGGATATCACGCCCGTTCTCGACGAGCGTCTCCGCTCGGCGAAACAGAGCGTCCGGGCTCATCAACTCCGGCTCATCCGGGATGTCCTCTACAATCACCTCAACAGGTGGATTGGGGCGATCTAGTTCCGGTGTCTCATTCTCGCCATCAAGAGTGCCAAGGAATGCTAACAAACACCCTACGCTGATAAGCAGTCCAGCCACGATCCAGGGCCAGCGTTTGCGTGGGAGTTTTTCCTGCTCTACCGCCTCCTTATCTCCATCGATTAAGTCACTGGGGATTATTGGAGTGCTAGCCTCTCCCCCCGATCCATCATCAGCAGCCGGCTGTAAAGTGATCGTTTCAAGAAATGCCCCCTCACCCTCCAGGACTGCTGTACGGAAGGCTTGAACCTGCTGCTCCACCTGCTCAAAGCGATCCTTTCGATCCTTTGCCAGTGACTTGAGGAGCACTCTTTCCACCACTTCCGGAACATTCGGATTCACCGCGGTGGGAAGCGGCAATGGTGTGTAGATATGATCATGGATGATTGAAAAGGGTGTGTCAGCATTGAAAGGAACCCGACCGACGACCATTTCATAGAGAAGCACACCAAAGGAATAGATGTCTGTTCCTTGGTCTAGATCTCGCACCCCTTGCCCCTGTTCTGGAGAGATGTACTGGGGAGTACCCAGCATGACATCTTTCGAGAGAGTCGACGCCCCTGCTTGCGCCATCCTCGCCAGGCCAAAATCGGCCAGGTAGATCGACCCATCGGGACTTAGGAGGACATTTGAGGGTTTGACATCACGATGCAGCACGCCTTCTTTGTGAGCATAAGCCAAGGCGCCGCCGACGGCATCGACGATTT
>SOIH01000177.1 GCA_004376895.1 Anaerolineales bacterium
AGGGTGATCTTGGGCGCTCACCATCGGCCAATAAAAGCTGATCGATGGGAGATAATCTGACACACGCGCTGACTTGGCTACATCGTCTTTGACGGATGAGCGCAACTCACGCGTAACATAGTCGATTGTCTTCGTCCCAGTACCATCCGTGGCTTCATAAGTGACCGGCTTCGACAGATCAAGGTCGAACGCTTCAGAACGACCTCCCATTGTGTAATGACGCGGTGCATGAGCGAGGGCATCGAGGATTACATCCGAAGACAGTTTGACAATTTGTTTCTTGGAATCGACCTGGGCGCCATGCTCGGCGTAGATTTTCAATGCGCGCTCTGATGGGCAGTGAAAGCCCGTTTTTTCAAGTATTTGAAAGGCGCTGGATTTGAACTTCTCCAGCTGCTCATCACTCAGAATGCGAAGGTGATATGCGGGAGCGATCGGTTCTATGGGGGGAGTTTCACTAAACATCTTTTTCTCTCCTCTTTCTGTTTCCCAGAAACCAGGGACTAATCCGAATAGAGTTTTAACAGATCCTGATAGCTGTCAACTCTGCGATCACGGTAGGGGAAGGAATACAACTTCTTGGTTTCTTCAATCATATTCAAATCGATGGGACAGATCACAATCTCTTCCTGGTCTTTTGAGGCCAGTTTTAAGATGCTCCCGTCGGGGTCAGTGACGAAACTCTGGCCCCAAAACTTGATCCCGCTTTCTCTATTGGGACCTACCCCTGAAGGATAGTCCTGCGATGCTGGAAGTGCAATCGATGGATCCGCCTCGAATCCTACCCGGTTGACCGCAGCCAGGAAGCAGGCGTTGGCAACCGCATGACCCCGCTGGACGATTTGCCATGCTTGGTCGTATGTAGGTCCTTCTTCCAGTCTTGAGTATCCGATGGCGGTGGGAATGCAGATGATCTCAGCCCCCTGCAGAGCCAATAACCTGGCAGCCTCGGGGAACCATTGGTCCCAGCAGATCAGTACGCCGATATCGGCGTATTGGGTATGGAAGACTTTATATCCCAGATCACCCGGTGTGAAGTAAAACTTTTCGTAATAATGCGGATCATCGGGGATGTGCATCTTGCGATACTTTCCGAGGAACCCCCCATCTGTGTCGATGACGACGGCCGTGTTATGGTAAAGGCCCAAGGCTCGCTCTTCGAACAGGCTGGCAATAAGCACGATTTGTAAATCCTTCGCCAATTTTCTCAGCGTTTGAACCGTGGGGCTGTCTTGAGTGACCTCTTCGGCCAAATCAAATTGGCTGGGATCTTCCGATTGGCAGAAGTACAGCGATTTGAATAACTCCTGGGTGCAGATGACCTGGGCACCCCTCGCAGCTGCATCCTTAATATAGTCAAGCGTCTTCTCAAAATTTGCCTGCAAATCCGCGCTGCAGGACATCTGGATCAAGCCAAGATTGACTGCTTTGCTCACTTCGAACTCCTATTTCGAAACCTTACCTAATGGTTGCTGTTGGGTCACACAATGCATCATGCCGCCCTGTTCAGCCGCTGCCCAAGCTGGGATGCCGATGATCTCCCGACTTGGGAAATGCTCGGCGATGATGTCCTTAGCCCCTGCATCGTTGACATCACCATAGACGGGCACAAGCACCACATTGTTAGCGATATAGAAGTTTGCGTAGCCCGCCAACGATAAGAAGCTATCGAACGGTGGCCGCGTGGAAGAGACAAGGGTCGAATACATCTCATTCTTGGGTTTAGGAAGGGGGATTAATGTCAGAGGTTTACCAGACTCTGTCCTGGCATTGCGAAGTTCATCGCGATGTTGTTTAAGATATGGATGAAATATGTTGGACTCATCTTCAGCCCAGGAGTACAGCACGGTAGATTCATCTGTGAAACGGGCATAGCCGTCGATGTGGAGATCCGTATCGCTGCCGACAGTATCACAAAACTCCCGTGGGGCACCAGATAGCCAGATAAAGTGTTGAATACCCAGATATTCCTTGATTGCAGTTTCGATCTCTTCCTGATTTTTCCCAGGGTTGCGATTAGGGTTGATAATCGAGCTGCGCGTGGCGAGCAATGTCCCTTTGCCGTTAACTTCGAGAGCACCCCCCTCTAATGTGATAGGCGCAGTGAATAAGGGCAGCGACAGCGCCCCGGCCACGCCCGCGGGAACTCCTTGATCTTTTTGATAGGGGTAGCGTTCGCCCCAGCCATTGAAGTTCCATGCAGTGATAGACAACTCACCGCTCTCGTTCACCAAGAATATGGGTCCGCAATCCCGCACCCAAACATCGTCATTGGGGATGATATGAATGTCTAGGTTACTTTCATTCAAGCCATAATACCTGACCTGGCGCTGCAGGTGTTCCAAGCGGCGCTCATCGGGCACGACAATATGCACGGTTTCATGCTCGTGTAGAGCGATGGTCATCGTCAGCCAGAGATGTTCCAAGCGTAGTTGGCCATCTTTGTGGGTATCGTTATGCGGCCATATCAGCCAGGTACCTTCGTGGGGTTCCCACTCAGCAGGCATGTGATAACCCAAGCTATTCGGTGTCTCTGTTTCCATAGATCGCTCCAATTACTGCAACCGTTCTGCTTCACGGTCAGCCGCGGTCAAGATACGATCCAGTTCGTCTAATTCTTCTTGGGGAAGGGGTTCAGGCTGATGGGTTTCGTTAATGCGGTTGAATTCTTCCAGCGCTATCTCTCGGGAAGGCCTTGGATGATCGCTGATATAGATCTCATCCGATATTGGGGATAAGAGGAAATCGCGGATATGATCCCGGGTATGTTTCTGTCGCATGAAGTGGGATCCCGGCCCCACGGCTTCAATCACGTCTAAGGCCAAGTCGGTCTCGTCGAACTCAACTTCCTGAAACAGTTCGTAAACTTCCATGCAAATCTCGTGATCCAAGATGATCTGCTCAGGATAGAGCAGCATCGAGCCGTCCAGCATCCCCAGGTATCCACAAATCTCACCGCCGCTGAGGGGAATGAATGCTGCACCAAGCCCGGCAGCGCTGCCGGAGCGCCAGCCGATGTCCCTGGCATCATTGCTGGTACCACCCCCTCCCAGGCTGGGTACGTTCCAGTTATGCCCAATTTGCACCGTCATTGTGCCAAAGGGGATACCCGTACCGGTCACATAACCGCCCGTACGCGGGTGCATGAGCGATACTTCAATCGAGTGGAAGACTGGCGCGCCGGGGTGGGCCAACTGCATCAGCACCATGGCGCTGACGACTTCCGCATCTCCCACAACCAGGGCGCCCCAAGGCGTAGCAGGGGCGGTGGAGCCCATGGTCGGCATGGCCATAAAACTGGTAGGGATACCCGCTTCGGCGTAGACGAGTGCTGATTCGATACCATGCTCGTCGTGGGAGAGTGGTGCGATACTGCAAATATTGGCACAGATCGGCGGACGTTTGCGGCGCTCTGCCTCACTTCCGGTTACAACGGTGGCCATCTCGACCAAGTAAGCAGCCAGTTCAGGATAAACCGTCGTTCCACCGCGCACATGTTTGAGGGTGTTGGTCAGTCCGGCATGACATTCGTGTAGTGGAGCGGTCAGCCCATGATCCTGGGCGCTTACCAGTGGCCAGAAAAAGCTGATCGTCGGTAGTGCGTCACAGATACGGGCCATGCGGGCCACATCTTCCTTGCGAGAACGGCGCTCTTGGCGGGTTTCCAGGTCGATGACGCGGGTCCCGCAGCCATCGGTTGATAAGTAAGA
>SOIH01000220.1 GCA_004376895.1 Anaerolineales bacterium
AGGACAGCTCCCAACACCGGACCCACGCAGGGTGCCCAGCCCGCCGAGAAAAAGACGCCCATCAACGCCGACGAGAGGAAACCCGAGCCTTTTCTCGGCGCATACTGATGCCGGGTGTCGTAGTTCAGGAAGGGGATGTTGATCAACCCGAGCGTGTGCAAGCCGAAGAGAATCACAACGACGCCGCCGATGCGTGCAATCCACAGGCGGATTCCGAAGAGCACTCCGCCGAGAGCGGCGGCTGCCACGCCCAGCAGGACGAAGACAAAGCTGAATCCGAGCACAAATGCCACGCCGTGTGCGAACGTCAAGCCGCGATTTTCAACCACCGTGCCATCCGGTCGAACTGTTCGGCTGCCAAGATAGCCGACGTAAGCTGGCACAAGTGCCAATACGCAGGGAGATAGAAACGATGCCAGACCGGCTAGTAGCGCCAGGCCAACCGTCACATTGGATGCATCCATAAAGCCTCCAGGATACGAGCGTGTTTCGCAGCGAAAGTCGATCTGCTGCTTGTTCCTTAGATGGCCCGGATCGCGCCGTTCTTACTGACTCCCATCTCCGTTTCGGTTTACGTTCATGATCAGGGGGTATGCCCACAAATGAGTACATTCTTATAAGCGCGACCGGGAAAACTCGCGGGCACGCGAAGCCCCCACCGACAACACCCTCACTTGACAGCGCATCAGCCCCTCTGTAGCATTCGCACACGCTGAAAAACCGTTTTCGAGGAGCTGTACTCTTCAGTACTTCCTTCATGACAAAACCACGAAGCTTGTACCTCATGTGTCATCTCTTAGCGCTCATCACCCCTCCCGGTCATGAGTTCATCCTCGCCGTGAAGAAGCGCATGGCGCTCAGGATATGACGGCGAGAATGAAATCCACTCCGCGCCGGGTGTTGGCCGTCCTCGGCATCGGCACGGCGGTCTCGTTGTTGGGCGACAGCACGCTCTACACCGTGCTCCCCGACCCAAAGTTCGCCATCCAAGCGGCAGTTCCCGTTGCACAGGTGGGAATCTTGCTGGGGGCGAATCGGCTCGTGCGCATCCTCTTCAACGCACCTGCAGGCGGTCTGATCGACCGTTTTCCGCGCAGATACTTGATGATCGGATCGCTCGCCATCGGCGCCCTCTCCACACTGACGTACGCAATCGGAAGCGGATTCTGGGTGATGCTCGCGGGGCGGATACTTTGGGGCGCCGCTTGGTCCGGCTTGTGGATCGGCGGACAGGCGATCGTGCTCGATCTGGCCGACCGCGAAAACCGCGGGCGTCTTAGCGGACGCTATCAAATGTGGTTCTTCCTCGGTATCGGCCTTTCAGCCTTCCTGGGTGGTCTCTTCACCGACCTGCTCGGTTACCGCGGCGGGCTGTTGCTCAGTGCGGGCCTCACCGCGGCTGCGGCATTCATGTGGCTTTTTCTCCTTCCGGAGACCGCGCCGAGACATGTCCAAAAGCAGCGCGGGGATAGGTGTGAGGGTAGTCGTTTTCGCTGGCGCGTCGTGCTTGTCTCCGCCCTTCCCATCTTCACAGTGCGCTTCATTTTCGCCGGCGTGATCGCGGCGACATCCATCCTGTGGCTCTCCGGATTCGCGGGCGAAGGCGTACACGCCCCCGGTCTCTTTATCCCCATCGCAACGCTCACCGGGACGCTCGTCGCTTTGCGCACCGCCTTCAGTATGTTGGGCGCTCCCGTCGCCGGATTCCTCTCCGACCGCATCCATGGCCGACGCTTAATCATCATCGGAGCCGCGCTGATGATCGGCGCCGCCGGGCTGTGGCTCATGGGGTCCCCTTTCCTACCGCTGGCGCTCTTCGGAGTGCTGCTCTCTGCCCTGACGGCCAGCGGCGTTCAGGTGCTGACAACCGCATATGTGGGCGACAACACCCCACCAAGTCTGTCAGGGCGCACGCTCAGCGTGATCTTCACTTTTGGCGACCTGGGCAGCGCTCTCGGCCCTCCTATTGCTTTCTGGCTCCTAGTCTCATTCCCGCTAGCAGCGATTTTTCGCCTCTGCGCGATTATGTCCCTCGCTGCATCAATCTTCACTTTCACCCTGAGTTCTTACAAGTTAGATAATCGGTAGATAACTTTCTCAGACTGGTGCATAATACATCTACAACACAGCCTGATAACGTATATCTTGCGTCACCGAGGGTTGTTCACCACACTGCAATTACATGCGTCATGAGATAAAAACCATGCAACGTTGGAACGGCTGGGGAGAAACGAAAAGAACTTTCCATTTACCGCTCGCGGCCCGTACCTATCTTGAGGAACTCCTCGGCGCCGGCGTGCACATCCCAGACGGGGATTATCAGACATCGCTCGATACAGTGCCTCCCTCACGACTTCCTGACCACCCTCTAATTTCCACTGACGATGAAACCCGTCTGCTTCACGCCCGCGGACAAAGTCTGCCGGATTGGATCGCATTGCGATCTGGAAAAATCGGAATATTCCCCGACGGCGTGGCCACGCCTGAGACCGGCGATGATGTCAGGGAACTCCTTTGGTTCGCTCAGGAAATTGGATGCGCTCTGATACCTTATGGCGGCGGCACCAGCGTCGTAGGTCACATTAACCCCCTGCCGGGAGATCGCCCATCTCTCACCGTTGACATGAGGCGTATGAACCGGCTGCTAAACTTGGACGAGGAAAGCCGCCTGGCTATTTTCTCTGCAGGCGTAACCGGTCCTGAAATCGAGGCGCAGCTCAAGCCACATGGCTATACTCTGGGCCACTTTCCGCAATCCTGGGAGTTGTCGACGCTCGGAGGCTGGATTGCCACCCGCTCGAGCGGTCAGCAGTCTTACCTCTACGGCCGAATCGAAGATTTGTTCGCCGGCGGAACCATAGAGACTCCTGTGGGCAGAATCCAACTACGTTCACTACCTGCCAGCGCGGCCGGTCCTGACCTGCGCCAGTTCGTGCTCGGGTCGGAAGGGCGTCTTGGCGTGATTACTCAAGCCGAGGTCCGGGTGAGCCCTCTCCCTGAGGAGGAGATGTTCTTCGGCGCGTTCTTCCGTGATTGGGAAAGCGGGATGGCGGCTACGCGCGCCCTGGCCCAGACAAGTGCGCCAATCTCCATGGCTCGTTTGAGCGATCCGCTCGAGACAGAGACCACGCTGGCTCTTGCCGGGCGGGAGAGACTCATCACATTCGCGGATTACGGCCTTCGTCTCCTTGGACACAGCGTTGGCCGCACGTTGTTAATTTACGGCATCACCGGCGACCACGGCTTCGTTTCCAGCGCCCGGCAGGAGGTCAGCGCTATCCTGCGGCGCTTCGGCGGGCTTCCCGTCGGAGCGATGATCGGTCGCCAGTGGGAGAAATCGCGTTTCCATACCCCCTACCTGCGTAATACGCTCTGGGATCTGGGATATGCCCTGGATACACTAGAAACTGCGCTTCCCTGGAGGGGGGTTGATGCGGTGCGCGCCGAAGTAATCCAAGCGATTGAACAATCTTTCCAATCTGAAGGATCCCGCACACTCGTTTTCTCTCACCTCTCGCATATCTACACCGATGGCGCAAGCCTATACATCACCTACATCTTCCACATCGGTGAGGATCTTGAGCAGACCCTGCATGTCTGGCGCATGACCAAGCATGCAGCATCCGTCAGGATCATTGCCAATGGCGGGACCATCAGCCACCAACACGGCGTCGGTCTTGACCATATCGACTATATGGAGGAAGAGAAGGGACCGATCGGATTGCGCCTTATGGAAGGAATGAGCAAAGCCCTCGACCCCCAAGAAATCCTCAACCCGGGGAAGGGATGGCCGTATTCATGATTACCCTTCCCGTCCGGCACACCCGTCGACCAAGGGGAGGTTGAACAGCGAAATGTGGCAACGCGGATGGCGCGACGAGGTTTGGTCTCACATCGAGGGACCGTGGGATCTCATTGTAATAGGCGGAGGTATCACCGGCGCGGGGATACTGCGCGAGGCGACTCGAATGGGTTTGCGTGCTCTCCTCGTTGAAGGGAAGGATTTCTCTTCCGGCACATCCAGCCGCTCATCCAAACTCGTGCACGGCGGCTTTCGCTACCTGCGCGAGGCCAAGTTTCGCCTGACATACCATTCCGTGCGTGAGCGGGAAGTGTTGCTCAAGCAAGGGAGGGGGCTGGTCAATCCGTTGGGCTTCCTGCTTGTCAATTACGCTAATGACCGCATCCCGGGATGGGTCTTCGGCGCCGGATTGATCTTCTATGACCTCATAGGCCTGCAGTGGGGTCACCGCCATTACGGTCCGGAGGGTCTTCGTTCGCTCTGCCCGCAGCTTGCCTCAGCGGGACTGCAAGGCGGTTACCGCTACTTTGACGCGCAGACAGACGATGCTCGATTGGTATTGCGCGTTGTACGCGAAGCCGTCGCTGATGGAGCAGTGGCCCTTAATTATGCTCAGGTTGAGGGTGTACTGCGCGCGCGGAATGGGTCAGTTCGTGGAATTTCACTACGGGACTTTTCGCCCAATGGCCGCGATCGCACAGCGGAGATCCAGAGCAAGGTGGTCATTAACGCCACCGGCGCCTGGGCGGACACAGTTCGATCCATGATCGACAAGAGGCCGCGCCTGCGAAAACTACGCGGCAGCCATCTGATATTCCCTCAACATGCACTTCCTCTCACTCGCGCAGTAAGCTTTCTCCATCCAAGCGACGGCCGTCCCGTGTTTGCCTTACCCTGGGAAGGAGTCACGCTCTACGGAACGACGGATATCGAACACCGCCACTCACTGGATATGGAACCCACCATGGAAATTGAAGAGATTGACTATCTCATGGATGGCCTCCATCAAGTTTTCGAGGTAGATCTCAATTCTGATGACCTTCTGGCTACTTTCGCTGGCGTGCGTGCCGTTGTAGACACAGGGAAGGTTGACCCGTCTCGCGAATCGCGCGAGCACGTCATCTGGGATGATCGAGGCTTGGTGACGGTCACGGGAGGTAAATTGACGACTTTCCGGGTCATGGCCCTCGACACACTGCGTTCAATCCACAGCTACTTCTCCGGATCGCACCTCCCTGATCGCACGCAGCGAGTGTTCAACCAACCTCCGCGCGAATACGCTCTGGCCTGTGATTTTGACCCCGCTGTGTGCATGCGGCTGCTCGGCAGATACGGGGATGATGCCCCTGAGATAGTAGCCTGCGCGGAAGATGGCGAACTCGAGACAGTCGGCGAATCCCCTTACATCTGGGCTGAGCTGCGCTGGGCCGCGCGCGCCGAGGGAATCGTTCACCTCGAAGATCTACTTATGCGGCGGATTCGTCTGGGATTGACCCTGCCCCAGGGCGGCTGGCCACTGATGGATCGCATTCGAGCCGTTGTGCAACCTGAACTGGGGTGGGACGACGACCGCTGGACCTTCGAACAAGATGCTTATGCAAGACTCTGGAATGGCAGCTACAGGCCCCCATCCTCCCCTAGAATCGCCCTCGCGGCGCAATAGAACCGTTTCGCACCCTTCAGAGAGCATAGAATCTAAAAACTCATGCTCCTGGATCATTGTATTCTTGGGATGCCCAGAAGAGCGGTGATACAATCTCGACCTACAGGGGTTTTTTATGAGAATCAAACATCACCTGCTATGGATCGCTTTTGCCGTTGCCCTGACGCTGAACAGCTGCCAGAGTAGCGCGCGCCCAACCACCGTGACGGCTTCTCCCACGAAAGCATCACCTACCCCTACGGAGACAGCCGCATCTCCGACTCCAAACCCGACACCAGAGGTGACAGATCCATCAGCCTGTCCCCCTCTCGACGCAGAGCTTCGCAGCCAGATGGCCGAAATCGAATCCCAGGTGATCCAGCTGCGCGGTCTCCTGCCGTCCGAATCCGTCAGCCGCAGCTTGCTCACCTCGGACCAGCTCCGCGAGCGTGTGATTCAGGATTTCCTCGGTGATTACAATCACGAAGATGCTCTTCAAGATGTCCGCCTTCTCTCATTATTGGGTTTGATCGAACCGGGGATCGATCTGTGGCAGCTCTACGCTGACCTGCTCACCGAGCAGGTCGCCGGCTTCTACGATACCGAGGCTGATGGCATGATCGTGATCTGTGGCTCGGGATTCGGGGGAATTGAACGTCTCACTTACACACATGAATACACGCACGCACTTCAAGACCAAACCTATGACATCAGGGATGGCCTGCAATACAACAACGACGCCTGTGACACCGATAGCGAACGCTGTTTTGCCATCCAAGCCCTGATTGAAGGTGATGCTACGTTGCTCCAGGAACAATGGCTGAGAACGTTTGCGGGAGACGAAGATCGCTCGGATCTGCTCGAATTCTTCGCTGATTTCGACATGCCGGTTTTCGATAACGCACCGCCTTATATACAATCGGAACTCACATTCCCATATTTCTGGGGGTTGCATTTTGTCCGCTCTCTTTATCTCGAAGGGGGCTGGGCTGCAGTCGATACTGCCTATCAAAATCCTCCACTTTCAAGCGAGCAGATCCTCCATCCGGAGCGTTATCCAAAGGATTCTCCCGTAGATCTCGTTTCACCGAACGCATCAGATGAGATCAACTCCGACTGGGAAAAGACCGTACATGACGTGCTCGGCGAGTGGGCTACACGCATGGTCCTCAACGAATATTTGCCGATAGACCAGGCATCATTGGCAGCCGAGGGCTGGGGCGGTGACCTGCTCTTGTTTTTCTATCAAGAAAAAGGCGTCGAGGCCTTAGTATTGATTACGCAATGGGACACCATGCGAGATGCACATGAGTTCTCCGCTGCCTTCCATGATTACGGTCTTTCCCGCTTCGGAGATCCCGAAATTTCTTCCATCACTTCGGCACAGTGGGCTTATGAAAACGGCATCTCATACTTCGAGCGCGTCTCCAACCAGACGCTCTGGATCCTGGCTCCTAACGAGCAGACGTTGGAGGTCCTGCAGAAGGCTATCCCGCTTCCGGTGCGGACGAGCTCGTGACAAGAACCCTCGACATCTCTCGTATCCGGGCGATCTGCTTTGACCTCGACGGTACACTCGTTGACACAGACGACAATTACGTCGAGCGTGCTGCCCGGTGGCTGCGCCCCATCTCCCTTATCCTGCCCGACAACAATCCAGAGACTCTTGCCCGCCGCGTTGTCATGGTCGTTGAAACCCCTGTCAATGCATTACTTGGATTGTTTGATCGGTTCAATTTGGATGAAGCTTTAGGACCGCTGCTTGACAAGCTCCACCGCTCACGCGGCCTCGCTGCCGTAGAAGAAATACGCCTGGTCCCTAGCGCTCTCGCCACTCTAGAGCGCCTTGCCCCTCGTTTCCCTCTCGGCATTGCGACATCCCGCGACCGATGGAGTGCGGCAGCTATCCTGGAAGCAGAACTCCTTAATCGCTTCTTCCAGAGCGTGGCGACTGCCCGAACGACGCTCCGAGCGAAACCACACCCTCAGCCAATTATTTGGACTGCTGATCAGCTAGGCGTTCCTCCACAATCCCTGCTCGTGGTTGGCGACACAACAGTCGACATCCGCGCAGGGCGAGCCGCTGGTGCACAGACGGCTGGTATTCTCAGCGGTTTTGGCGAAAGGCAGGAACTCGCAGAAGCCGGAGCAGATATCATTCTAGAAAGAACCCTGGACCTCGCCGACCTCCTGCTTGACGAGAAAATCGATGCCTGATCGACTCTGTGTTGGCGTTTCGATGACATCATTCTGAGGGGCGGAGCGACGAAGAATCTCGTTCCTGGAAGAACTAGCCTCCTCTCCAAAGAACGAAATGCGACACTATGGCTCAGAAAGACCTCCCATCACGGCTTGTAGGACTTAGCACTAGTTACCTGGAGCAAACATGAGCGAATCACAAACCCATGCAGTTACAGGAGCCTATGGATACTCAGGAAAATATATTGCCTGGAAATTATTGGAAAAAGGTCATTCTGTAATCACGCTGACCAACTCTCCTCACCGCTCAAACCCTTTCGGAAAGAAGATACGAGCCTACCCTTTCAACTTTACTAACCCCACGAAACTGGTTGATTCGTTGATGGGGGTATCTGTTCTTTACAACACCTACTGGGTTCGCTTCAATCACAAGATGTTCCGCCATGAAGATGCCGTTAAAAATACTTTGGTTCTGTTTGATGCCGCTAAAGCGGCTGGGGTCAATCGGATTGTTCACATCAGCATAACCAACCCATCGGAGAAATCTCATCTAGAGTACTTCAGCGGGAAAGCAAGACTCGAGAAGGCTCTTATAGGCTCGGGGCTTTCCTATTCAATACTTCGCCCCACTGTCCTGTTCGGTAAAGAGGACATCCTCATCAACAATATTGCCTGGTTGCTGCGAAAACTCCCCTTTTTTGGCGTGTTTGGTGACGGCGAGTATCGTCTCCAACCAATTTACGTAGACGATCTTGCGCGGATGGCCGTTGATGAAGGAGAAAACAACGAAAATGTTATCGTCAACGCCATTGGCCCCGAAACGTTCACTTATAAATCTCTAGTTGAGACCGTTGGAGAGATTATTGGGGAGAAAAAGCCCCTCGTCTCTATTCACCCAAGCGTTGGCTACCTTGCCGGCAAGCTAATCGGAAAGCTGGTAGGCGATGTCTTGATCACTCGCGAGGAGATTGAGGGACTTATGGCTGATCTACTGTACGTTGATTCCCCTCCAACGGGACAAACAAAACTGACCCAGTGGGCGAGAGAGCACGCCGGTTCACTTGGGATAACCTATACAAGCGAACTAAGGCGGAGAAAAAATCGGAGAGCAGAATACAACAGCAATTGATTAGTGGCTGTTCATGGGGAACTAAAAACAAGAAAGCCGGATGGTTGTGTCCAACGACCTTGATCCTTCTTTCAAACTTGTTCTGGCCATCTTTTAATCAACCAGATCATCTATTTCGCCTGGGGGGCCAACATCTTCCAGCACTTCACTGACTCTATCTTGCAGCGTTTTTTTATGAGGTCGGCGCCGTCCCATCGTTCTCAATCTCTCTAAAAGAGTCTCTCCAACCGCTCCGGAGATTCGTTTTAGCGTAGCGCTTGAGATCTTCACCCCTCTCTCGAACCAGACCATCACCCCGTATCCTACTGCCACGGTCGTCCCCGCGGCGACGGCGGCAGATAGAATCCAGCCTGGTGGACCACCGAACTTGCTCAGTTCATAGAACAGGGTCCTCCCGAGCAGCCCTGCGCCGAATGTCAAGATTAATTCGCGCGCACGCTGCAGCGTGATCTTCTTTCCATAGATTCGGGCGATCCCCAGCACGAGAGCCGATTGCACACCTAAAAGGGGAATGAAATCAACAAAAGGCAGTGGAGTAATCGCAATCGCTGCGGCCGTAGATGCCGCACGCCCAATCGCTGTCTGTGCCAAATCCCAGCGATAGGCTGGAAGTGCCTTGCCCAGTGCAGCGACGATCCTGGGTTCGCTCTTCGCAATCGACAGGAGAATGGAGACCAAACCATCCCCCTTCTTCGCACTCAGCGGAACAATCTGCTCGACCCCAATTCCCAAGCCGGCCGCCGCTCTTCCCAGAACTTCCGGTCTCTCCCTGCCGATCAGATCCATCTTGTTCAATGTGACGATGATAGGCTTGTCGAGATCACGAAGATCCCGGAACAACGCCTCCTCCGGTTCCCGTATGCCATGAGCGGCATCGAACATTGCGACGATTACATCTGCTTCAGTGGCAACGGCAAGGGCCTTTTCTTTTTCAACTATTCCTACATTTCCAGCTGCATCCGCCCCTGGTGTATCAACGATGAGAAAAAGCCCCACATCTGACTCCTGCGGATCGCGCGTCGTTCCAGGAACAGCGCTCACCTTTGCGCGGTCCTCTTGAGTTCGAATCAATTGGTTATAGAGCGTCGATTTGCCAGCGTTCGCAGGTCCAACAATCGCTATCAAACTCTTATCCCCTGCGGCAAATTGGATATGCTCAAGAGCGCTCTCAATCAGGGATCTCCACCCTTTTGGCTCCAGAGGCAGCTGTCCTAATACTTTCGATAGGTCATCTCTCACATCTTGCGGAAGAGAGTCCCATATCTTGAGAATCTCCCCTCCCCAGCGACCGACGAACTCTCCAAATTGGTTCTTGTCTCTATCCATCTCTTCTGCCTTTTGCCCTCGCTTCCTTCTCCAGCACCATTATCTCATCCCTTCCTGCCTGTGGATAACTCCATTAAAGCTGTGGATATCTGCCCATGCAGGGGGAGAAAGCTTGGATAACTTCCCTTTGAAACCTTCCCTTTCCCCTTCTTTTAGCACAATACTTTGCAATCCATTGCTATCCCGAAGCCTCTCAATTCGCCCTTTCTCTTATCCACTTGTTCTCCACAAGCATACTGTAGATACAGAACCCTCACTTTGTCCCAATATATGCTATCTCTATTTGATTCCACCCCCCTATATGGGTGAAATTAACTCCTTTTACCTCTTTCTCAACATACTCACAGCCTCTACTACGGCTACTATTATTAATTAATCATATAAAAAGTGATGATTCTATTGGGGGAAAAGCAAGAAAGGCGATTTATCCTATTTCGCCTCTCTTGAAGATTATCTTTAGATTACAGAGACTTGTTGCTATGGATAGATACCGCGTAACTCAGTAGCTTTTACAACCCGGTCAATCCCGAGAACTTGGGCCGCTACTCGCCTTTCTATCTTGCGGTTTTCTGCTTCTGCCATAACAGCGTGAAATGAGTTCACCATGATCCGTTCGAGACGCTCGTTGATTTCTTCGTCGCTCCAGAAGAAGAATTGCAGACTTTGCACCCACTCGAAATAGGAAACCGTCACGCCGCCGGCATTGCAGAGAATATCGGGGATAATGAAGACACCTTTATCCTCAAGGATGCGATCCGCTTCGGGAGTCATGGGACCGTTGGCTCCTTCGGCGATCATCCATGCTTGAACTTTATCAGCGTTTTTGTCGGTGATCTGGTTTTCGAGCGCACAAGGAGAGAGGATGTCTGCGGGGTAGGTGAGCAGTTCTTCGTTAGAGATTTCATTGCTACCCGGGAATCCTACCAATCTACCATTTGTCTCGCAATATTCAGCGACCGCTTTAACATCCAGCCCCTTTGGATTGGCAATCCCGCCGGATACATCAGATAGGGCGACTATTTTTGCTCCCTCTTCCTGCATCAACATGGCCGTCACCGCGCCGACATTTCCAAAACCCTGGACGGCGACGGTCACATCTCTGAAGGATTTCCCAAGAGTTTTTAGGGCTTCCCGGGTGGTGATCATAACACCCCTCCCGGTTGCCTCGAACCTGCCAAGGCTACCTCCGATCTCTATCGGTTTCCCAGTTACGACGGCGTTGACGGAGTGGCCCTGGTGCATGGAATAGGTATCCATAATCCAGGCCATTGTTTGGGGGGTGGTTCCGACGTCAGGGGCCGGAATGTCTCCCTCAGGGCACATAACGATGGATATCTCCGTTGCGAAGCGGCGCGTGAGCTTGCGGAGTTCGGCTTCTGAGAGTTCCTTCGGATTAACGATAACGCCACCCTTCGCACCCCCAAAAGGTATATTTACAACGGCGCATTTCCAGGTCATCCACATAGCGAGGGCACGGATCTCATTCATATCTACAAGATGGTGGTAACGGATGCCACCCTTTGTCGGACCGCGGACAGTATTGTGGTGGACACGAAACCCGGTAAAAACCCGAATAGAGCCATCGTCCATCGTGACCGGGAAATTAACGGTCAATTCACGTTTGGTATGTCGAAGGAGATCTCCCATATCCTCTTCGAGGCCAAGTACTGCAGCAGCCTCATCAAATTGTTGGAGAGCGACCCAATAAGAACTATTTTTCGGGGGGGTTGTTCCGTCTGCCAGGGGTTTCATATATGCATTCCCTTTCATATAAGGTAGTTTTTAGGAGATGTGTCCATTTATTATCCCCTATGTTCATAGGATACGAAGATGAGCATAAGTAAACGTGGGGAGAAGAAGTACATAGACAAGGAAAAAACAGCTTTATCTGGAGAGCAGGATGTAGAAAGCCAATAGGAAGCATCGTCGTATATCGAATCTCTATTAGCAAACAATGTTTGCTTCTACTTTGAAAGAAAAAGGATCGTTAAATTCTAACGCGCCTAAGATATTCTCACAATGGATGATCGAATTCTAATGAGTCGAGTGGGTGAATAGATACAGCCGATAGAGAAGAACCATCTAATTGAGTTACTCTGAGGAGTATTACGGCATCTCCGCAGAGAGAATTCATTCAGTCTATCGGCTGCATCAATTGAATAGGAGGATAAAGCTCCTTATTTCCCGTTGTCACGCGAGAGCGCTGCGGGAGTGAAGCCACCCTCCCACATGGATAATGGTCGTTCATAGCCGACCAACTTGAGACCAGTCAGAGCTGCTGTATTCAAGTCCATAGCACGAATGTCTTCGGTGGTAAGCTCAGAAATGCTGTTGTGTCCTGACAGCATCGTTAGGATCTTGACTTCTTCAGCACAAGCGTGAATAAAGTTTGTCAGCTTTTGGCCGGCCTCCACAGGATCGAGGCGAGCACGGAATTCAGGTTTTTGGCTGGTGATTCCGTAAGGGCAATTTCCTTTTTGGCAGGCGTAACAAACCCGGCAGCCCATGGCGACTTCAGCTGCGCTGCCGAAACCCACCGCATCAGCCCCCATTGCCATCGCTTTATAGGCATCTAAGCCGTTGCGAATTCCGCCAAGGGCGATCAATTTCACCTTGCGATGAACGCCGTGATCTTTTAGTGCTTGCACGGCCGGGGGAAGACAGGCGATCGTGGGAATGCCTACTCCCTGGGTGACGACATTAGGCGAACAGCCGGTACCTCCGACCAATCCATCGATGCTGATAGCGTCTGCTCCAACCTCAATGCAGGCTGATACGTCATCATAGGGACGTGAAGGACCGAGTTTGAAAAGGATGGGGAATTGATAGTCCGTCACATCGCGCAGAAACTCAACCATATGCTTCATGTCATCGATTGTTTGGACATCATAGTACCGGCATGGGCTGAGAGCGTCCGATCCCACAGGTATCCCGCGTACGCGGGCGACCTCTTCAGTCACTTTAGCGCCCAGTAAATGCCCCCCCATACCCGGTTTTGCGCCCTGTCCGATCTTAACTTCAACCGCATCGCCGCTGTTGAGATAATCAGCCGACACACCCCAGCGTCCGGTAGACCACTGAATGATCAAGTGCCCGCCGGGATCCCATTCTTTTTGTGTGAAGTCGCTATCAGCGTAGCCACGCGACAACCAAGCCTCTTCAGGAAGAAGTCCGCCCTCACCGGTATTAGTGGCGATTCCGGTTTGAGCCGCTGAAATCGCCAACGCCAATTTGGCTTCTTTACTCAGCGCACCGTATGACATCGCTGCCCATACAAACGGCAGCTTTAGGCGAAGAGGTTTCTCGCAAGTGTCCTCGCCAATGACAACTTCCATATCGCATTCTTCACGATATTTATCACGTGGCGCCGCGCTGGCGATTTGGCTAGGGACGATTGTGATGGTGTCAAAATGGGGTGTTGGCCGCTGAGTGCCGAAACCGCTCAGCAGGTAATCACCCGTTTGGGCCTTATGGTGGATCTCTTCAATCGTCGACAGCGTCCAGGGGAACCGGCTGAGATATTCAGATTCGGCTGGGTTAATGCGAATGGCGTCCACGGGGCAAAATTCGGAGCAAATCCGACATCCCACGCAGGCATTGTAGTTCTGAATATGCATCAACCCCGTAAAAGGGTCAAGCGCATATACGCCATGGGGGCAAACCTCGGCGCACACGGCGCACTTGCCCGGCATTTGAGCGTTGACGCAAAGTTCTCGATTTACACTTACACAGAAGGCGCCGACAACGGACATAATGTCCTCCTAGTGATAGAATGGCTTTTCTGACGCAGCCACGACCTTTTTAAACTCGGTGACAGGGGCTTCGACTTTATAGATTTCAAAAAGTGCACGTAATTTTTCGATGTCCTCTTCTGACAACGGAACGACATGGGTATTGTTGCCAAGCGTTTCCCAGTCGCCACCAATGAAGACATTTCCTCGAATTATGTAATTAGCGAAATTTTCTCCGGCGTTGCCGACAACGATCAAATCACCAGCGAGCATGTACGTGCCGGCTTCGGCTCCAACATTGCCTACGACAAGGATGGTTGCGCCCTTATTCATGGTACCGGTAAAGTCACCGGCATCGCCGCGTACTACAAGGTTGCCCCCGTAGCAATACATCCCGGCACCAAGTCCGGCGTCTTTATCAACGATGATTGTGCCTGCAGTCATATTGTCTGCAATGTATTTTCCGGCGTTCCCGGTTAGGTTGATGGTGGCTCCGGCGTTCAGGACTCCTAAGTAGTCGCCAGCATCTCCTTTAATAATCAATTCACCATGCTTGTATCCGGCGGCGACCCCATTTAGATGCTTGGTGTTTGTAACCTCCACCGGTTCTTCGCCCAAAGCCTCTTTCAGTAGAGAGCTAAGAGATTTAAGCTTCTTGGATTTTGCGTTTATCACAGTCATCGTATTTCCTTCCTGAACTCCAGCAGCAGAAATCAAGGTTTCCGGTATCAGCATCCCGTGCAGGAGTTTGATGCCTTTGCCGGTGAGGTGGAGCGCGTGGGCGTACGGTACAGACGGACAAACTGCTTAATAGCCTCATTCCGCTGCATCGGATCAGCCAATGCATCGAGCATCAAAATATTAAGATCGTTAAACGCCTGCGCTCGCTCGCGTCGGTCTTTCTCGCCGGAAGCGGCTTCAAGGCTGGCGCTATCCACTTCGGGGGCTAAATCCAACAGATGCAGCTGGTTGGCGTTGCGAACAAATACCTCGCCAGCAGGAGAGCGAACGATCAAGGTAGACTTGCCATCAGGCGCACCAAGAGTGCCGACAGCTAGATCCGCTGATTCTCCTAGGTAGTCGTCGCAGCTCCCACAGCCGGTGAGCGTGTACTTCTCGGCATCTTGTCGGGCTATGGAGTGTACGTTGCCGTCCCATAGCTCCACCGAGAGATCGTCGCGGTCGGCTGATACGTCCAGCCGCTTGACCTGGTCACGGGAGATACCCATGCTCTTAACTAGAATCTCTTCAATCATCTCCGGACGGTAGATGCCGGTACAGAATACGGCGATGCTCAAGCGGATGCTATCCTGGTATGGGCTCAGCAGGGTATTTGGAGAGGCTTTGATTTTGCGGATGGCTTGCGCAGCGCAAGGTGTGCTAACGACGGCGATGTTCTTCAGACCCCGATCAAAGATGGCCTCGTTAAGAGCATCAAAAACAGGAGCCCATAGATATTGTGGTCCGACGCTGGAGACGATCTCCTCAACGGTCGTTACCACGCGGGCTTTAGGTTCGAGGGTCCACGGGTCGAGGTCGAGCATTACGACGCCATCCAGCATGCCTGTGGTGAGACCTGCGGTTAAAATACTGCGGATCACATCGTTCGGTGCACCAGATTCGACTGGACCGCGCGCACGCGCGGCGAACAGAGCGCTGGGTTCTATGACGGCCCAGCGATCCAAGCGCGGGCAAGCTTCCTCACAGAACTTCTCGCAGAAGGAGCAGCTATCCAGCGGTCCCACCGTGTACCCAACCGTCTTAATGCGAGTTTCTAAGATTGGATGATCGCCCCCATTCCAGCGCAGCACTTGCTTGGAGCAGGCGGCTACGCATAGGCCACACCCGGCACAGTTGTCGAGTGACCAAACCTCCATTTCTAGTCTTTTAGACATAAGGCTCCTCACTTTTTTCCAGGTCTTGTCTAATGTTCAAAATGTTTCCTCTAGGAGATAGATCTTTATGTCTTGACCATCTTTTTCCCAAGATCCTCTCGAAAAGCAGTTATCGTTTCTACGAACCCTTCGCCGTCATCCCCAGCGAGGAATTCCAGCCTAACGCGGCGGGGGTCGATGCCATAGTCGGCAAGTTGTTGCTTCAATACTTTCACTCGCTCATCTGCGTACAGGTTACCGGTACCGTAATGGCATTCACCAGGATGACATGCACCAAGTAAAACACCATCCGCATTGTTGAGTAAAGCCCACAGGATGTGTTGGGGGTCAAAGCGAGCCGAACAGTTCATACGTAAGATGCGCACATCGGAAGAGTACGGTATCCGCAGCGTGCCGGCCAGGTCCGCCGATGCATAAGCGCTCCATTCGCAAGCAAAAGCGAGGATTCGGGGAGGATGGACGACGCCTTCTGCCTCGTCTTTTGTGTGAGACGAACTGAAAGCTGCGTTGATTTGAGTCACGATGGCGAGATCGTCCCAGCCGGGGATCAATATGGCGTTTACCGGGCAGACTACCGCGCAATTACCACAACCTGTACAACGTAGAGATTCAACCTCCGCCAGCGAAAGAATGCCATCTTTCTGTATAAGCTGGATGGCGTTTACCGGGCAGACCTGAACGCAGTTTCCACAACCGGTGCAAGTTTCCTGAGCGATCTCGGCTACTGGTGCGCTAGTGGAAAGTGAGTCCTGATTTAGAAAACGCTGTAAACGAGAGCTTGTCATATAGGCTTGTAACAGCACATCGGTGGTATCCACGGGTTGGTGAGCGCTGCCGACAACATAGATCCCGGTGTCGCTATAACGACCGGGAAGTAGTCGTGTGCGCGCTTCGACCATGAAGCCATGCTTGTCTTGATGTAGGCCTAGGAGTGCTGCCAGAGTGTCGGAATTGTCTTGTGGCACGAGCCGCATGGCGAGCACCACCCGGTCATAAGGTAAGCGCACGGGTTGGTCCGTTAAGGGGTCATCGATATCCACGGTTTTGTCGGCGACCAGCGGGGGAGTCTCCGCACGATAGCGGAAGAAGGTAACTCCCAATTCCTTAGCCTGCTGAATCTTCTCTCCCAGATGATGGTTTTCTTCAGCTGAATATAGCTCTCGAAAGAGAACGGTAACATTGGCCGCCGGGTTGAGTTGCTTTACCTGAATAGCCTGCCGGACGCCCGTTATGCTGCTCAAATGCGAGCAATAGTCTTCATCCCCATCTTCGGAAGACAAGATCAGCACGACATCCTGCATTACCAGGTCGCTGCCAGCCGTCGCCGCACCTTTTAGTTCATGTGCAAAGCGGGCTTGTGTTACCACGCGCAAAGGATCGAAATGTCGACTGCTATCTAAGGGCAGTGGCTTCGCACCTGTGGCGACAACAATCGCTCCGACCGTGAGCGTCTTAGCCTGATCGCTAGATGTAATCGAAACCTCATAGGACCCCGGAGGGCCTGTCACTTGCGTGAGGCGTGAATTGAGCAAAACATCGATACTGGAATGGGTTGACACGAGCTCGATAAGACCGTCAATCAAGTCCTTCGCATTCTCTTGAAAAGTGTGGCTTGTTCCGCCCAGCTCAAGAGCACTTTCGACCAGCGTGACGTGATGACCGGCGTTGGCCAGGGAATTAGCAATGGTCAATCCGCTCAATCCGCTCCCGATGATCAAGGCCGAGCTCAATAGGGCATGGGCATGTGGAAAGGGCTTTCTGGTTGCTGCGAGTCGGGAAACCCCCATCGCAATCAGATCCGCCGCTTTTTGCATGGAGGCGTCAGGTTCGTCCGCGTGAACGTAGGAGCAATGCTCGCGGATGTCGACCACATCAACGGCACCCGGTTCCAGCCCGGCGGAAAGCGCCGCATCTCGAAAGTGTTTTTCCACCAAACGCGGTGTGCAGCCGGCGACAAGTACTCGTTCCAGTTTTTTTTCTTCAATTGCCTGTTGCATGCGTAAAAGGCCGTCCTTGCTGCAAGGATAGGCCTCACAGCTTGCCAAAACGACCCCTGGCAGGACCGCAGCCGAAGCGCAGAGTGCATTGGTATCCAATACACCTGCGATCTCATCGCCGCATTCACAGACAAGCACGCCCATGCGGGGCGACGCATCCAGATCTGGGGAATTCTTATGCGGTTTTCCGTCCGCTCCCATAAATACGTCCTTGTGTCACAACTGAGAAGGCCAGGCGCTCGAGGCGTTTAAACCCTTCTGGTGTGATAAGAATTACTCGTGATCCACTTCTTGGTCCATCGTCGCTTCTATTAATGTTTCAACATCCTGAATAGCCACCGGACTCAAATCTACATCGCCGCACACTTGACAGTACACACGTTCGTACTCGGAATCCGCACCATGGACGCTGTGAAAATGGGTGATGTCCTTCAGCTTGATCGCATCGGTCGGGCATATCAACACACAGGTTCCGCAGGCGATACAGGTCGAAGAAGCGATCTGGAAAGGTGTGCTGACCTTCCTGGCCATACCCCGATTGATCAGGCTGATGGCGCTGACCCCGACGATCTCCCGACAGGCACGCACGCACAAGCCGCAGAGCACACATAAATCTTCTTCGGGCAGCGTGAAGCGGATCTCTTTCACTCCATATTCTTCTGCAAGCGCCAGCAGCGTAGGATCAGTGTGTGCGCCAGCCAACAGCAGCTCGATGGTGGTCCTTCGGCTCTGTTTCACAGCATCGGATGCCGTCTCAACAACAGCGCCTTTCTCACAGGGATGAACACATGAAGCTACCAGTCGGGAAGGGCGTGGAGGGGAAGACACCTCGACCATGCACAACCGACAGGCACCATAGGGTTCAAGTGCGGGGTGATAACACAAAGTGGGCACGTGGATGCCATGCTCGCGGCAGGCTTCCAGCACTGTTCGCTCCTCTGGTACTTGGATCTCGCGGCCATTGATAGTCAACTTGGGCATTGTTTCCTCGTCTACCGAGTCTGATCGTCTGCCGCTATTCCACCAGGATCGCGTCGAACTTGCAGACGCTCATACACATTCCGCAACGCGTACATAGATCGGCATCAATGACGTGAACCTCTTTCTTCTCCCCTTGAATCGCGCCTTCAGGACAGTTGCGCAAGCAGACCATACAGCCGGTGCAGTTCTCCTCGATCACCGAGTAGGTGATCAGGCCCTTGCATACCTTGGCAGGGCAGGTGTGACCGACAATATGGGCTTCATATTCATCACGGAAGTAGCGGATGGTGGACAGCACCGGGTTTGGTGCGGTCTGTCCCAAGCCGCAGAGGGAGGACCGTTTGATCTCCTCCCCGAGCTCGATAAGGTAATCCACGTCCCCAGGTCGGCCATCACCGGCACAGATACGCTCGAGTGTTTCCAACATTGCCTTCGTTCCCACGCGGCAGGGCACACATTTCCCGCAAGATTCTTCCTGGGTAAATCGCATAAAGTAGGCAGCGAAATCAACCATGCAGGTGTCTGCATCGGCGACGACCAACCCCCCGGAGCCCATGATCGCTCCAAGGGATTGGAGAGATTCATAATCAATAGGTACATCGAGATGTTCGGCGGGGATACATCCTCCCGATGGCCCACCGATTTGAGCCGCTTTAAAGGATTTGCCGTCGGGGATGCCTCCGCCGATGTCGAAAATTAACTCTCGTAAAGAAATGCCAATAGGTACTTCGACAAGACCGGTGTTGTTAATATTACCGACAACAGAAAAGATCACAGTGCCTTTGCTCGTCTCAGTGCCGATACTCGCGTACCAATCTGATCCCTTGTCGATGATGAGCGGAACCGAAGCCCAGCTCTTGACATTATTTATATTGGTAGGTTTCCCCCAAAGGCCAAATTCTGCAGGGTATGGTGGGCGTGGGCGAGGTTCACCGATTTGCCCTTCAATTGATGCTATGAGAGCGGTCTCTTCGCCGCAGACAAATGCGCCACTGCCCAATTTTATTTTCACTGTGAAATCAAAACCTGAGTCGAGGATATTTTCACCCAGCAAGCCAACCTCCTCCGCTTGGGAGATAGCCTGCCGCAGATGTTTCACTGCAAGTGGATATTCATTACGGATATAGACATAGCCCTGGTTTGCTCCCATGGCGTATGCGCCAATGATCATGCCTTCCAAGACTAAGTGCGGATTCCCCTCCATGATTGAGCGGTCCATATATGCCCCTGGGTCGCCCTCGTCCGCATTACAGATCACATATTTAACGTCACCAGGTTGCTGGCGACATAGTTCCCATTTAAACCCGGTGGGGAATCCCGCACCCCCGCGGCCGCGTAGACCGGACTTTTTCATTTCTTCGATAACATCGTCAGGGGACAGGGAAATTAAGACCTTCTTGAGGGAATCATAGCCGCCTTGAGAGATGTATTCCTCGATCCGGGTGGGGTCGAGCAACCCGTTGAGGCCAAGGATTAGTCGATGTTGATGTTTATAGAACGGAACATCCTGCTCACACTTAATTTCTTCGTTGGTTTGGGGATCGACATACAGAAGGCGCTCAATTACCGTATTTTTAGCTACGGTCTCGCCCACAATCTCTGCGACGTCCGACACTTTAACATTCGTATACATAATCCCTTGGGGATGAATCACCACGAGGGGACCTTTTTCGCAGAAACCATGACAGCCTGTCACTTTGACGTCGTAATTAAGTCTGGCATTCGCCTTCTGATTGGTTAGCTCATCTTGGAAAGCGGTCCATACTTTCTCGCTACCATAGACACGGCATCCAGTGCCACCGCAGACCGTAATCAAGGGGAGATCCGGGTCTACTTTTGCTGTAAGTGACTCGCGCCAGGTATCCAACTCTTGGGCGGTGTGGATACTAGCCATGCTAATCCAATCCTTCTGTTCGCATGAGACGCCTCATGAGAGTATCGGACTTCTGGACTGTCATCTGCCCAGAGTATTCATCGTTAACCACAACTATTGGCCCTAAAGCACAAGCGCCCAGACAATTAACCGTTTCTAGAGTGAAGAGACGATCGGGAGTCGTCTCGCCCGCGTTGATATTGAATTTAGTTTCCATCTGGTCAAGGAGCTGCGGACTACCACGAACGTGGCAGGCTGTGCCCATGCATATTTGCAGGCAATACTTCCCTTTCGGCTTCAAGCTGAAGGCATTGTAGAAAGTGGCAACAGCGTAGGCTTGTGACAGCGGCACACCCAATCGCTGGCTGGCAAGGATCAAAGCCTCCTTGGGCAGATAGCGGTAGTGCTGCTGTATTTTTTCCAATGCAGAAATGATCGAGCCTTCGTCGCAGGCTTCCCTGTCGATGATCTCGTGAATTTCACTGACGGGTATTTGCATGGGCTTGTCCCTTGGGAAAGAGGTGTGTTGTCGGAATGAAACAAAGTATGCACCTGTTGTGCAGCTCCGCACGTGAAAACACCTTTCCCCTATTAAGCGGAGTTATTTCACAGACTTCACATTGAAATTTCTGCTGGCCGGCTCGCATCATTCTCCTAAAATGACATGCGGGCACCTGCCTCAGGCACCCGCTCGTTCAGATTAGCTCCAATATAGGCAGCTTCCCAGTCGTTGTATTTCGAGGCCTCGAATCATCGACTTATTCTCAGAAGAACCCTATCGCCACTGCACACATGGGTCAAGTGACAATTCTCACCCTCCGCACTGGAGACTCTACTCCAGTGCAGCTAGGGCAGCGCTCAAGGCGGCGCGCACGGCTGATGGATTGGCGCGGCCCTCCGCCTCCTTCATAACCTGACCGAAGAGCCACTGGAAAATGCCTGTATTACCGTCCAGGTAATCCGCTACCTGACGGGGGTGTGCATCGAGAACACGGCGAACGATGCCCTCAATCACCTCAGGATCCTGGATCATGCTCAGCCCGAGAGAGCGGATGATGTCGTCAGGGGGGTTCCCCGAGGAGACCATCTCGGCCAGAACTGTTTTAGCGCTCGTGGCGTTGATCTCGCCGATTTCGACCAGTTCAACCAGGCGGGCGAGATCTCCGGGTGGGACGGCATTGTCCTGGAACTCGATACCAGCTTGATTTAACAAACCAAAGAGATTGCCAGAGAGCCAGTTGGCGAGCTTTACCGGAGGAACCTTTGGGGCAGACTCTACCGCGGCCTCAAAAAAATCGCCGATCGAACGCTCGGAGGTAAGGACGCCGGCCGAATAGGCCGTGAGACCATACTCCGCAACGAACCGGCTGCTTTTTTCCAGCGGGAGTTCTGGCAATTCGGATTGAATCTGCGCAACCCACGTCGGTTCGACGTGAAGCGGAGGCAAATCGGGTTCGGGGAAGTACCGATAGTCGTGCGCCTCTTCCTTGCTGCGCTGAGAGACTGTGCTGGAACTGGTCTCATCCCAGCCGAGGGTCTCCTGAGAGATCTCGCCGCCCTCTTTTAGAATATTGCTCTGGCGCTCGACCTCATAAGCGAGAGCGTGGGTCATCGCCCGGAATGAGTTTAGATTCTTGATTTCCGTGCGAATGCCCAGCTCAGTTGAACCCGCTTGGCGGACGGAGACGTTCGCCTCAAAGCGGATGACACCCTTCTCCATGTCTCCAGTGGTCACCTCCAAATAGCGGAGAACGGACCGAAGAGCGGTCGTATAAATCTTTGCCTCTTCTATGGAACTCAGATCAGGTTCGCTGACGATCTCCAGCAGCGGAACACCAGAGCGGTTGTAATCGACAAGCGAATGACCTTGGCGATGGAAGAGCTTCCCGGTGTCCTCTTCAAGGTGGACGCGGCGGATGCGGATCCGCTTCTCCCCGGCTTCGGTCTCTATGGCGAGCCAGCCATCATGTGCTAATGGGAGCTCAAATTGTGAGATCTGGTAACCCTTGGGGAGGTCGGGATAAAAGTAATTCTTACGTGCAAACACGCTCGTTTCGGAGATGGTGCAATGCAGTGCCAGCGCAACGCGCACGGCGAACTCGATGGCACGCTCGTTGATCACAGGAAGTGTACCGGGCATCCCGGTGCATATCTCACAGACGGAAGTGTTCGGTTCAGCGATTGTGGAATCAACAACGGCGCAGCCGCAAAACATCTTCGACTGCGTGAGCAGTTCGGCGTGCACCTCTAAGCCGATAACGGGTTCGAAGGCTGAGTTTGTCATTAGATACAAGGATACCAGCGGTAGGCGAGTTTATAAAAGGAAGACAGATATCTTCACTCCGTCTTCGAATGACCTCAGCCGTGCCGCTGCATGAAGCGGCGCATTCGCTCCAGCGCCTCCTCAATTTTCTCGTATGAAGTCGCGTACGAACAACGGACGAAGTTCCCATCAGTGCCGAATGCATTGCCGGGGATGACTGCGACGCGTTCCTCATCGAGCAACCTCTCGGCGAAAGCCTCATCGTCCATCCCGCTGGCCTCCACTGAAGGGAAAGCATAGAAAGCGCCGCGAGGCTCGAAGGTCTTGAGTCCCAGCTCGTTAAAGCCGTCGACGATAAGTCGACGCCGGCGGTTGTACTCTGCAACCATCATCTCGACGTGCTCATTGCCGATACGCAGAGCTTCGAGCGCAGCGATTTGAGATACTGTCGGAGCGGACATGATGGTGTATTGGTGTATCTTGCGCATTGCGCCGAGAATGGGAGACGGAGCGGCGGCGTAACCTATCCGCCAGCCAGTCATGGCGTAATCTTTTGAGAAGCCGCCGAGTGTGATCGTCCGATCGTGCATCCCATCCAAAGAAGCGATGCAGACGTGTTCGTGGTCATACACGAGGCGATCGTAAATCTCATCGGAGATTACCAGCAGGTCGTGTTCCTTGGCGACCTCGGCGAGTGCCTGAAGGCGTTCGCGGCTCATCACTGCACCGGTTGGGTTGTTGGGATAACCGAAAAGAAGAGCCTTAGTTTTGGGAGTTATGAGCGCCTTGAGATCAGACGCCGAAACCTGGAAGTCATCCTCCACACGTGTTTTCAGGACGACGGGTGTGCCGCCGGCGAAGATTACCTCTGGCTGGTAGGAAACAAAACATGGTGTGGGGACGATGATCTCATCGCCCGGATCGATCACTGCGGAAAGCGCCAGGTAAAGCGCTTCCGATACACCTACGGTGACGAGGATCTCGTCCTCCGGATCATAGGTGACATCATAAAGTTGTTTCAGGTGCTCTGCGAGTGCTTGGCGCAGCTCGGGGATACCCGAGTTGGATGTGTAATGGGTCTCGCCCTGCTCCAGGGATTTAATCCCCGCGTTCAGAATGGGTTCTGGTGTGACGAAGTCAGGCTCGCCAATACCCAGCGAAACCACATCATCCATCGTGGCGGCAATGTCGAAGAAACGGCGTATTCCTGAAGGAGGAACGCCGGCGATGCGGCGAGCGACGAAATCACGCATTCTGTTTTACTCCTTCTTGTTTAAAAGCAAGGGTCTCGTTTTGTTGCCTCTGTCTACCGCACTACTGCGGGAAAATGGTTCTCAAGTTGTGAATTCTCATAAGAGCGAGACCTGCCACTCATCCTGTTTTTCGCTATAGCACAGCTCGAAAATCTGATCATTTTCAGCCTGCACCCTGAAACGACGTCCGCCGGGAATCCGCCACCGGGCTACGATCTCGACGATGTTTAATCGTTCCCCCTCCCACCAGAGAGCAATCGGGCGCTCAGCGTAGGTATGGCCCGAGAGGCATTCGACGGGATTGTGTTCCATCAGAATAGGTCCTGTGTTGTTCACATAGTCGGATAATTCGGATAGGGCTGCCAGTGGCACTTGGCCCTGCGAGGGACGATGATCTTCCCTATCCCGCAAGCTCCATGTTTCGGGATTTTAACAAGCAGCTGAGCGCACGTATCAGGAGCCCTTCTTCGATGAAGATCCCAATACTTTAACACCCAAGCAGTCTATAACGCATCTACTTGTGAGGTGTCACCGATATTCAGCATCTTGAATCTGCCGGTGATCCGGGCGCCTCGCCCAATGAGAGACTCCGAGAGCAGGGCATTTTCGACGTAAGCCTCGTTCTCAATAATCGAGTCCTGGATGACGGAATGCAGAATGACGCATCCGGATCCCACCGAGACATGTGGCCCAATTACCGCCTGGGATATCTCGGCGCTGGGATGGATGAATACCGGAGGGATGATGAGAGTTCCATCTCGTAGTTGCGCTTCTGCGGTGTTATCCCGCCCGTTGTCGAGTAGATAGCGGTTTGTTTCGAGTAAAGCGTCGGGTTTCCCGCAGTCTTTCCAGACCTGAACGGTCTCGACGCGCATCTTGAGACCAGCTTTAAGCATAATGTTGATCGCGTCGGCGAGGTAGAACTCCCCTCCAAGCTGGTCGCCTTGTTCCATCTGTTTTTCAATCGCCGAGATGAGGTCCTCCGCTTTCTCAAAGTAGTAGAAACCGGCCAGAGCGAGGTTATTGCTCATATCATCTGGTTTCTCAACCAGGCGACGAACCCAGCCATCCTCACCGACTTCGGTCACGCCGAAACGACGGGGATCCTCCACCTCTTTAACCCAAGTTACCGCACCCGCCTTCTCGCTCGGCAGGAGTAGGAGATCGACCTCGATAAGCGTATCCACGAAGACCATACACATTGGACCGGTGAGCCCCTCACGAGCGAGCCATATGGCGTGAGACTGCCCGAGCATCTCCTCCTGGACAACGTAGCGAGCCGATATATCGGGGTAGATATCGCTGACGTATTCCTCGACCTGCTCACCCAGATACCCAACGATGAAGACAACTTCATCGATGTCGGGCAGGGTTGAGAACATATCGAGGACGTGACCGATGATGGGTTTGCCGGCTACACTGACAAGAGGTTTCGGTTTGGACCAGGTATGAGGTCGTAAGCGAGTGCCGAAGCCAGCCATAGGGATTACGATTTTCATGTTTGTTTCCTTCCCTTTTAATGCTAAAGATCTGGTTTGCGCAGGTGCCAGTCTGTTTGCGTCTGGTAGGCATGAACAGCTTGGAAGAGAGCCATCTCGCCCAGGTGGGGTGCATTCAACTGCATTCCAATCGGCAGATCATTTCGATCGAACCCTACCGGAAAGGCCATCCCCGGGACACCAGCGAGATTGGCGGGTAGCGTGAAGATGTCCTCCAAGTACATCGCCAGTGGGTCGTCGCCGTGTTCGCCAATGCGAAATGCCGTTGTCGGAGCGACAGGGCAGGCGATCAAGTCAACTTCCTTAAAAACGGTTTCGAAATCGTCTTTAATCAGCGTCCGTACTTTTTGTGCTTGACCGTAATATGCATCGTAATACCCGGCAGAAAGCGCATAGGTCCCGAGCATGATGCGGCGTTTGACTTCAGGACCGAAGAGCGCACCGCGTGTTTTTAAATATTGGTCCCACAATTTTTCTGATTTAAGGCGAGGGCCGAAGCGAACCGCGTCGTAACGGGCCAGGTTGGCAGATGCCTCTGCAGGAGCGATCAGGTAATACACCGGCAGGGCGAGGTCTGTATGCGGCAGGCTGACTTCTTGGATTTCAGCGCCGAGCGCCTCAAACACTTTTACGGCGGAGCGGACGGCAGTTTCAACTTCGTCCTGTATGCCTTCAATAAAGTACTCTTTCGGCACACCGATGCGGACACCCGTCAGATTGCAGTCGTCCAGGCGAATCTCAGGGACGGGGTCCGGCATGCATGTTGAGTCTAAGGGGTCATGGCCCGCCATTGCAGTGAAGAGTGGAAGAAGGTCGGATGCGGAGCGCGTCAAGGCTCCGACGGTATCGAGCGACGATCCGTAGGCGATCAAGCCATAGCGGGAGACACGCCCGTAGGATGTTTTGAGCCCCGTGATCCCGCAGAAGGAAGCGGGCTGGCGCACGGATCCCCCTGTATCCGTCCCCAGGGCGGCGAAACACATATGCGCCGCAACCGCTGCCGCAGATCCTCCAGAGGATCCGCCGGGGACCCGATCGAGAGCCCAAGGGTTATGGGTCGTGCCATAAGCCGAGTTCTCCGTTGAAGATCCCATAGCGAACTCGTCGGTATTGGTCTTGCCCAGAACCACCACTCCATTGTCTATCAATCTTGCGACGCTCGTAGCCGAGTAAGGAGGGCGGAAATCTTCAAGGATACGGGATCCACACGTGGTCGGAATTCCCTCGAGGCACAATACGTCTTTGATGGCGACCGGGATGCCATGGGTGAGGGGCAGCGGCTCTTCTGGTTTTTTGCGCCACTCTTGCAGTCGTTGGTCTGCGGCTTTCGCCTGAGAGATCGCCAGATCCGGGGTTTGAGCCAGGAATGCATGGAGCTGTGACTCGAGAGCCTCTATGCGCTCCAGACAGGCTTCCGTCAGTTCCATGGAGCTGACATCTCCTTTGCGCAGAGCGGAAGCGGCTTCCAGAAGGGAGAGGTCAGTCAGAGCAGTCATAGGATCGGGTCATAGAGTACACGGAAGCGAAACGCCCAAGAAGCATCTATTCAAGCACAGGCGGCACGCGGAACATCCCTGCTTCCGTCTCTGGTGCGTTTGAGAGGATCTTCTCGCGCGGCGGGCAGGGGCGAGCTATATCAGGGCGCAAAGGCGCCCGCAGGGGAAGGACTGTTGCCGTGGGCGGAATTTGTGCGGTATCGACTTCAAGCAGGCGAGCGGCGGATTCGAGGATGGAGGAGAGTTGTTGCGCATAGCGGCGCTCCTCCTCAGGCGTAAGCTGCAGCCTGGCTAGGTTTGCGATGTGGCGAACTTCATCAACGGTCAAAGACATAACAAATGAATTATAGCAGAGGCATGACAGCGAAGAGAGTTTATGTCTCAACAAAGACTGACAATTAAGGTAATGGATTATTCAGAAAGCAATTGGGCTAGGATCCGGTCGAACATTGGGAGGGTCTGGGTATCGCAGAAGGCATCATCGAAGGCTCGGCGAGCATTACTGCGCATAGCTTGAAGCCTTTCAGGCTGAGTTCGCAGCTCGTTGATAAAGCGGACAACTCCTTCAACATCCCCATGCCGCAACGATGCGCCAGCATCAAAGCGCTTGATCGCTTCGTCTACATTACTTCCCTCTGGGCCTATATAGAGAGTGGGGAGGCTCATCGCCATGTAGGCGTGCAGTTTGCTGGGGCTGATTACGCCGAGAGCCGATTCGTTCATCGTGATGAGCGTGCAATCCGCCATTGCCAGGGCTGAGGGGGTGAGCTCTTTGGGGATATATCGGAAAAGGTGGATGTTCCGCAGGTTGTTTGCGATTTTTTCCTGTTCGATCCACGCCCATTTCTCGCCACCACCGATGAAGAGGAATGCAACAGGTTTGTCTTCCAGGTGCTTTGCCACCTCAATGATTGTCTCGAAGCGGTGTCCGAATCCCGCATTGCCCAGGTAGAGAATGACGAAGTCATCATCTGTGACCGCGGTTGCCGCGGCGTTCAAGGGATCGGGAGCAAGATCAGGCGGGAACTGCGAGGCCTTCTCCCAATTCGGGATGATGCATGTTGCGAGAGCATGCTCGGCTGAAACGTATTGGGATACGAGAAGATCCAACATAGCCCCGTCGAGACAAACGAGTTGGTCAAGGCGCCTGAACAATCCGTGGTTCACGTTCCGGAAGACTCGGCTGATGAAACCGCCCCTCTCAATCACGCCGGCTCTCTCGGCGATTTCAGGATAGCAGTCCATATTCCATAGGAGCACTTTTGTTGACCGATGAATTAGTTTGTGGAGGATGGCCGCCCAGGCGATGAAAGGCGGAGTTGTCAACGAAATAATGATGTCCTGCTTGGGAAGCGTGATCGACCGGATGAAAGCTAATATGTAAAAAGAGGCATAATCTACAATCCTTGCGAGCGTCGTGCTCTTGCCCAGTCGCGGTGTCCATAAGCGGTACACTCTGGGGTTCGTCGACTTCGATGCAGACGCTGTAGCCAATTCTGAAACATAGCCACCGCTGCTGGTGATGACGGTGACATCATCTCCTTGTTCGGCGCGGTGTTCGGCCAGGGACGCGGCCATATGCCCTGTTGGCGCTAAATCCGGTATATAAAACTGGTTTAGGATGGTTAATCGCATGCTTCGGTTTTTGTAGGTTCGCGCTGATGTTTCTTAGCGGTCACGCATGAATAGGATCATCTCTTCGATGATCTCTTCAATATTGTACGTTAAATCCCAACCCGGGTAGTGAGACCTGAGTTTAGAGAGATCGGAGTAATAGCATATATGATCTCCGATGCGATTCTGGTCCGTATACGTCAGTTCGGGGCGTTTTCCCGAGAGCCGCTCTATGATATCAACACACTCGATCAGACTGGCCGCGTTTTCCTTGCCCCCGCCAAGGTTGTAAACCTCTCCAGGTTTTGGATCTTGGGCGAAGTGCCAGAACGCATTTATCACGTCATGGCTGTGAATCTGATCGCGAACCTGTTTTCCTTTATAACCGAATATGGTATAGGGGCCCTCGCGCAGCGCCACCAGCACAAGGTAATTAAGGAAACCGTGAAGCTCAACACCGGAGTGATGCGGTCCCGTAAGGCAACCTCCTCTGAAGACCCCGACTTTCAACCCAAAGTAGCGGCCGTACTCCTGTGCAAGGATATCACCAGCGAGTTTTGAAGCGCCGAACAGCGAGTGCAGGCTCTGATCAATGGGGAAGTCCTCAGGTATCCCATTTACATACTTGGGGTCGTCGTAATCCCAGCGTGTTTCATGCTCCTTGAGCTTGATTTTGTTAGGGCGATCTCCATACACCTTGTTGGTGCTCATGTGTATGAAAACAGCATCGGGGCAGTGTATTCGGCAAGTTTCAAGAAGGTTCAGGGTTCCAACAGCGTTTACATCAAAGTCGTCAAACGGACGCTTTGCTGCTAGATCGTGACTCGGTTGTGCCGCGGCGTGCAGAATGAGGTCGAAACGATTCTCGGAGAAGAGAGCATCTACGGCTTCTCGATCACGGATATCTAATTCGTGATGGGTGAAGTGCGCACAAGTTTCCTCGAGCCGCTTGCGATTCCAGGTTGTGTCCCCTTTGGCGCCGAAGAAGTCAGCGCGCATGTTGTTGTCAGCGCCGTAAATACGGAAACCAAGCCGATCAAAGAACATGACAGCTTCCGATCCGATTAATCCACTACTGCCTGTAACTAAGACATGCATACTTAGATCAACACCTTTCTTGTGACGATGAAAACAATGTATGGATGGAAATGGTCATTGTGTGAAAAAGGATTTTACAGGAACATTCTAAGTGTTTTGACGTTCTTTTGAAAGAGATACCCGAGGGTCTGAGAAATCGGGTGCATGAGGGCAAGCGCTGGTGTTGAGTTATTGGGATTGTGATGTGTTGTCATGCTGATCCCTTCGGCGGAGTTTATCCTGAGCCACATCGAAGGACTCCTCAGAATGACAGCATCTCAAGTTAACCCGGTTGACTTACAAATAGTGATGTTAACGGTATAAAACTGTGTAATGAAAAACACAATGCATTATGCCCCTCAAGCGGGCTTTAGATTAACTGTCATTAGAAACACCGGCAAGACGTCAGGATTCACATTTTAAAGCTCAATAAGCTAGACTTACTTCATTGATGAGGGGAGTGAAAGGAACTTGACGATGTCTGATATTGAAGATGGCAATGCTCTGGCCACAGAGACAGGGAGTGGCGCTATTCCAACCGAGTTTGGGACATATTCCTGGTTTGAAGCTTGGCGAATGGCGCTCACACGCCCAAACGAGGAGACGTTTCGCAGCTTGGCGGATGACCCGAACAGATCGCTCGGTCGAGCGTTAAGTTGGATTGCCATTACAAGCGCGATTTCCTACCTGATCACCGTATCCGTGCAGCTATTGTTTTCGGGTCTCTTCACCGGACCAAGTTTGCTTGAAGCACTCGAACAGGAAGCAGGTTTATTGCTCACCGGGGGATTGATGATTACTGGCATTTTTGCCTGCGGGCTGCCGATTGTTGTTCTTATCAGCACTGTTGGCATGCTCATTTATTCGGGTGTAGTGCAGATCACCGCAAGCGCCGTCGGGGGAGAAGGGACCTTAGCATCAATGACGTATGCGCTGACCGCCTTCTCCGCACCTCTCACCCTCCTCAGCGGTGTAATCGGTTGGATTCCCCGGGTAAATTGCCTGACAATTCCACTTGGGATTTACAGCCTGCTGCTCACACTTCTGGCTGTGAAATCTGTTAACCGCATATCCTGGGGAAAGACGATCGGCATTTTCGCCCTCCTGCTCCTGGTCGGCGCGTTGTTGGTCGTCGTTTTAGGTTTGTTGATCTGGGTCCCAATCAGGGATAACTTACTGGCCCCTGGGGGGTTGTATGGGGTTCCCTATTGATCGGCGCGGATATCTACTCGGGTTGTTTACAAAGGGTTTAATTCTTATCAATAGACGGAGGGGTGCTCTCCGTATAGGCGAGATTGTAAGGACCGTTGGAGCAGATCAAGTGCCCTTGTGATCTCAACCGGTTCGTCAATTCAGGGTGGCGTCCGAGGCGAGGGAAACGCATCCTGGGGGGTCCTCCAGCCGCGCACACGCCAACGATTTCCATTTCTGTTCCGAAAACGTCCTCAAGAAAGAGCCGGTTTGGCTCACCTGCTGTTGGCCGTAATAATCGGTGGCGGGGGAAGCCGCAAACCTCTTTTTTGAGAATAAATGATATCTTACGCTTATCAAGCGATAGACTTATACTGTTGATATGACAGATCCAC
>SOIH01000231.1 GCA_004376895.1 Anaerolineales bacterium
TACGAAGATTCCATCGTGAATATTTCGGCCCCTCTGGTCTTGTGATAACAATCGTTGGAGGAGTTAGAGCGGAAAGGGTTTTGGACCTCGTGGCTTCTACGCTCGGCCAATGGAAAACAAAGCAGCGACGGGAGATGCCTGACCTGCCGAAACTGAAGCCATTGAAGAAATCCAGGAGAGTAGAAGTCCGACTCGAAGGAAAAGCACAGAGTGAACTGGTAATCGGGACCGCTGGACCAAGTCGATACGATGAAGATTATTTGGCGGCTGCGATGGGGAATAGCATCCTCGGGCGTTTCGGTCTAATGGGGAGAATTGGTGAGGCTGTGCGTGTCAGCGCAGGATTGGCGTATTACGCGTACAGCGCGATCTCAGGCGGACCAGGCCCTGGTCCCTGGCAGGTGGTTGCCGGGGTAAACCCGAAAGACGAGAGTCGGGCGATCGAGATTGTCCAGAAAGAGATCAAGCGTTTCACGTCTCGCCGTGTGAGTGAGGAAGAGCTTTTCGAGAACAAGGCTAATTTTATCGGTCGTCTCCCGATGCAACTCGAGTCAAATGAGGGGGTTGCAGGGGCGATCTCGACTATCGAACGTTATAGTTTAGGGCTGGATTACTATCAACGCTATCAAAATCTGATCACAGGGGTAACTCGCGATCAGATTTTGGCTGTGGGAAAGCGCTATCTCGACCCTGAACGGCTTGCGGTCGCCATTGCTGGTCCGGATGGGGGTGGGGTGTGATGCTGGTCTCCTCCGGCGTAGACATTGTCGAGGTCGAGCGCATCGACCGCGCCATCTTACGCCATGGTCAGCGCTTCTTTCAGCGCTTGTATACAGCCAACGAATTGGTTGATTCAGGAGGGCGTACACCGGCACTGGCGGCACGCTTTGCGGCGAAGGAAGCGGTCGCGAAGGCGCTTGGCACTGGCATCGGAGATGTGGGTTGGAAAGAGATAGAGATCATCAAAGGACAACATAAAGAACCAATACTTCATCTGTCCGGCCGTGCAGAAGAGATAGCCCGTGAATTAAAGATCACAGCCTGGTCGATTAGCTTGAGTCACACACATGAGCACGCGGTTGCGGTCGCTGTTGCGCTACGGCAAGCCCCATAAGTATTTATAGCGGATTATTAGGTGATGGATATCCAGGAGATCACCATAGGAAATCGTATCGAGGATACGCAGCAGGTTACCCTTGAGCGAGTCGCGTCGCATCTGGGTAGCGGTTCACTTCAAGTGTATGCGACGCCAGCGATGGTCGCTTTCGTAGAACAGACATGCCGGAAGCTTGTGGAACCGTACTTACCTGAGGGAATGACAACGGTAGGGATTGTCCTTACCGTACGTCATATCGCTCCGACTCCCTTGGGGAGAAAGGTTTCCATTCAGGCGGAAATTGTCCTGGTCGAGAAGAACGTGATTTCATTCCAGGCTGAGCTCTGGGATGAGATGGAGAAGATCGGTGAAGTGGCACATGAACGTGCAGTGATCGAGATAGATCGCTTCACCGCTCGCGTCCAGAAGAAATCCCTCTAAACCGCAACTGTGAGCGCGAGTTAATACGATCATTTGATCAAGCTTGAAGGTCTTCGATTGAAGGAGCTTGAATCGCCAGCTAGCACTCCTCGATTCGTACCTCAACTTTGTGACTTCAATGGTCTGTGCGTTGAATGAGTTATTTGCGCTCTTTGACGAAGGTTCACGCCCATGATATACTCTCCTTCGCTCCCGCCTGAGCATGAATCCGGGCGGGAATAATTCTGCCCAATGCGGGCAAATTCGCACGCCTCAGGATTACGCCGGGCGTGCCGGTGGGCCAACTGGTTCCGGCGTAGAATAAATGGGGCGGAGGTCTAACGCACAGGAGGTTACCTCATGGCCGTCGTCAGTATGAAAGCCCTGCTTGAAACAGGGGTCCACTTCGGTCACCGAACGCGTAAGTGGAATCCAAAGATGAAGTCGTACATCTTCACCGAGCGAAACGGCATCCACATTATCGATCTTCAACAGACTTTAGAAGCGCTCGAAGAGGCTTACGCTGTCATTCGAGATATCGCCGCCGCCGGTGGCAGTATTCTCTTCGTAGGCACGAAGCGGCAAGCGCAAGAGACCATCGAATTGGAGGCTGTACGCTGTGGTATGCCCTATGTCAACTTGCGTTGGCTGGGTGGTACTCTCACGAATTGGATGACGATCCGCAGCCGGATTGACGAACTAGAAGGGCTAGAGCGCCGCAGGGATGCGGGCGAATTAGAGCTTCTCACGAAGAAAGAAGCTCTAACTATTACACGGCGGATTGACAAATTGGAAGCCCGGCTGGGCGGAATTCGCGAGATGCGAACTCTACCGAAGGGGCTTTTCGCTGTCGATGTCCGCCAGGAGAGCACCTCCATTCACGAAGCTAACCTGATAAACATCCCCGTTATCGCTCTGGTCGACACAAATTGCGATCCGAGTGTCATTGACTATGTTATCCCTTCAAACGACGATGCGATCCGAGCCATCAAGCTGCTTACGTCCAAGGTTGCCGATGCTGTTCTCGAAGGCAAGGCGATGCGCAAAGATGAAGAAGAAGAGCAAGTCGCCGATGCGGGTGAAGCCCTGCCCGTCGAAGGACACGAAATGAGCGATGAAGAGCTGCTGGGTGCAGCCACACTGGCTAAGATCCAGAGCGGAGCCTTCGGTGAAAAAGAAAAGAGCGAAGAAGAATCCGAGGAGAAAGAGAGTTCCGAGGAAAAGGGTGCCACCGAAGAAGCTGAGATAACCGAGGAAGTTGAGACAGTTGAAGCATCCGAAGCAGATGAAGAACCTGAAGCGACAGAAGAACTTGAAGCGACGGAAGAGCCCGAAACGACTGAAGAGCCTGAAACGACAGAAGAATCTGAAGTGACGGAAGAGTCCGAAACGGCTGAAAAGCCTGAAGCAGTTGAAGCCGAGGACGCAGGGGACGAGGAGAAATCAGAAGAATGAGCATCGCAGCGGATGACGTAAAAGCTCTGCGCGAAAAGACAGGCGTTGGAGTTCTCGATTGTAAGAAAGCTCTAGAAGAGACCAACGGCGATATGGAGAAGGCAATCGTCCTTTTACGTGAAAGAGGATTGGCCGATGCAAAAAAGCGCGCTAATCGAGAGACTCGCAATGGGAGGCTTGAGCTATACAGCCACGGGGATGGCAGAGTGGGGGTAATGGTGGAGGTCAATTGCGAGACGGACTTTGTCGCGCGAACAGATGCCTTCCGTGAATTTGCCCACGAGATTGCCCTTCAGGTTGCAGCATCCTCTCCGCAGTGGGTCCAAGAAGAAGACGTCCCGGAAGAAGTTCTCAAGACTGAGCGTGAGATCGCACGCAAACGTGCCTTAGGTGAGGGAAAGCCGGAGAAGGTCCTTGATCGGATCATCGAAGGCAGACTAAACAAATTCCTAGATGAAAAATGCCTCATGCGTCAAGAGTACGTTCGGGATGATTCCAAGACTGTCACCGACTTATTAAATGATATTATCGTGAGCACGGGTGAGAATATTACCTTACGACGGTTTGAGCGATGGGAAATCGGTGAGGAGCTAGCGTAATGAATCGGGCCAACAATTTGTTGGCCCGATTGCTTATGGCGATAATTTCCGGGAATTAATGAGGGATAAAAATGGCTAATCCTGTGTACAAACGAATCCTCCTCAAGCTCGGCGGTGAAGCTCTGGCGGGAGATGGCGGCATCGGCATTGATCCCCGAAAGGCAGAGGATGTTGCTGCGCGCGTAGAAGAAGTTCGAAAACTCGGTGTCCAAATCGCAATCGTCATAGGTGCGGGGAATCTCTGGCGCGGTCTGGAGGGAATCGAGCGCGGCATGGAACGGGCTACAGCTGACTATATGGGGATGCTCGGGACCGTGATGAACTCTCTTGCGCTCATGGACGCACTCGAGCGCGGCGGATCGGTTACTAGAGTGATGTCGGCTTTAGAAATGCGCGCCGTGGCGGAACCCTATATCCGCCGTCGCGCAATTCGCCATCTGGAAAAGGACCGAATAGTAATCCTCGGCGGAGGGACCGGAAATCCCTATTTCTCCACCGATACTGCAGCTGCCTTGAGAGCGATGGAGATCGAAGCCGACATCGTGATCAAAGCCACGAAAGTCGACGGCGTTTACGATGCCGATCCGGAGAAAAAACCAGACGCAAAACGCTTTGATCACCTCACGTATATCGACGCGCTCAATCGGCGTTTAGAAGTCATGGACAGCACGGCGATCTCTCTTTGCATGGACAACAAACTCCCAATCCTGGTTTTGGATATGTGGCAATCCGACAGCCTCACGAAAGCTGTTCTAGGTGAGCCGGTTGGTACTGAAATCTCAGATACTTAAATTCCCAAAATGTATCCGTTATCCCAGGCACTCATCTCGGGGATAACGGTTGGCGGCAAGAGTTGGGAAGGTGGTTCTCTTTCCGGGCAATTGGCATACGCGCTCCTTGAGATTCATGAAAGTTATCCTTCACATAAATTTCAAAATTGCGCTATCCTTATAGGTAACCCACACTTAAGGTAAAGTCGATAAAAGGAGAGTATCTATGGTAAAGGATGCGCTCGCAGAGGCTCAAACCCGCATGAAAGGAGCGATCAGTTCCTTTGAGGAGGATCTCGCCTCGATTCGAACAGGCCGCGCCTCTCCCGCTCTAGTCGATCGTCTGTCTGTTGAGTACTATGGTAACCCAACGCCGTTGATGCAGCTCGCAACGATATCTGCCCCTGAACCGCGACTTCTTACAATCCGTCCTTTCGACCCAGCCAGCATTAAAGATATTGAACGGGCGATCATGGCTTCTGATCTGGGCCTCAATCCCAACAACGATGGCAAACTCATCCGCTTGAGCATCCCCCCGTTGACCGAAGAACGTCGTCATGAGCTCGTTCGTGTTGTTAAGAATCGAGCGGAGGAAGCCCGCGTCGCAGTAAGGAATGTGCGCAGGGATGCCCAGAATGACATGCGGGAGTTCGAGCGCGAAAAGATGATTTCGGAGGACGAACTCAGACGCGGGGAGGACGATCTCCAGAAGCAAACGGACCATCACATTGACCAGATCAATGAAATCGGGGAACGTAAAGAAACCGAGGTCCTTGAAGGTTGATCAAAACTTCATGAAACTTATGACAGACGGATCTGAAGTTAAACTTCCAGCGAAAATCCCTGAGCACGTTGCCATCATCATGGATGGCAATGGTCGTTGGGCGCGCTCGCGCGGATTGCCGCGCATGGCGGGTCACCGCGCTGGTGTTGATAACTTGCGTCGAATTATCGAAGCCGCTGTGGAATACGGGATCAAGTATCTTACGATCTACGCTTTCTCGACGGAGAACTGGAAACGCCCTCCGGCAGAGGTGAAGGGATTGATTAATATTCTCGAGGACGTAATCGATAGAGAGTTGAAATCGCTTAATGAGAATGGCGTTCAATTGCGTCATATCGGACGTCTTGACCAACTGAAACCGGAGCTTCAAGATAAGGTCAAGCAGGCCATTAAAATGACCGAGAAAAACGACAGGTTGATTCTCAACGTGGCATGGAACTACGGCGGTCGTGATGAGATCGTTTGTGCCATCAAGCAGATGGTCTCGGACGGTATTCAACCCGAGGAAATCACTGAATCCCTCGTTGGCCGGTACCTCTTCACTTCCGATTCCCCCGATCCAGATTTGATTATTCGGACGTCAGGTGAGATGCGTGTGAGCAATTTCCTCATCTGGCAAGGCGCTTACTCAGAGTGGTATGCCACTACAACCTATTGGCCTGATTTCGATCCTGAAGAATTACTTGGGGCGCTGCACGTCTACGCGCAGCGTGAACGTCGCTACGGGCGTATCTCAGGCAATGTATCATCAAGGTAAATATGCTACGTGAGCGAAGCGCTATTGCTCTCCTACTCTTCCCGCTGATTGCATGGGTTATCGCCGACGGTAGTTGGTTGTACGCAGCCAGCATCATGGGCATTTTGGCATTGGCTGCCTATGAATATGGCAGCCTTTTTTTTGCTGGCGGTTACCGTCCGGCAATACCCTTATTAATCATAGGCGTTATCGCGATTGTACTCGTCCGCGTCAATTTTGGATTCGAGTATGATCATCTTCTTCTCGCAGGCATCGGTTTAATCGCCATGACCTGGCATGTGATCGACTTCGAGCGGGGAGCACCTAAATCAGGTACGGATTTTGCCCTGACCCTCACTGGGATACTTTATGTCGGGTGGATTGGAGCCTTCTTTATAACGATCCGTCGCATGCCCGATGGCCTTTGGTGGTTCTTATTGTCCCTGCTGTCGATTTGGATTGCGGATTCGGCAGCCCTCCTTTTCGGACGCCGGTTTGGTCGTCATAAGCTCACTCCCCGCGTGAGTCCCAAAAAAACCTGGGAGGGCTACCTTGCAGGAATTGGAGTGGGGATCCTAGGCGGTGCGGGTCTGGCATTGCTTTGGAGAGTTGGGGCTGGACCGCTCGCGGGATTAAACGCGATGTCGGGTGCGATCATTGGAGGGGTGGTCGGTACCGTAGCGCCGATTGGCGATCTCGGTATAAGTATGTTCAAGCGTCAATTCGGCGAGAAGGATACAGGGGCACTGCTCCCAGGTCACGGTGGAGCTCTGGATAGGATCGATACTTGGCTCTGGTCAGCCGTAATAGGTTACTTTCTGGCGACAATATTAGCGAACACAGGATGAATCACAAACTCGGAGGGGCTCTGAATGAGTAAAAAACCATCACACAATCTCGCGTTGGATCTCGTCCGCGTCACGGAGGCGGCAGCGCTCGCGGCAGGACGGTGGATGGGTCGAGGGTTGAAGGAGGATGGGGACCAGGCGGCTGTGGATGCGATGCGCCTGGTGTTGAATTCAATCGATATCGACGGAGTTATCGTCATTGGCGAGGGTGAGAAGGATGAAGCCCCGATGCTTTTCAATGGCGAGAGACTTGGAACGGGGGATGGGCCAGCAGTGGATATCGCTGTGGACCCGGTCGAAGGCACGCGACTCCTTGCCCAAGGGAGACCGAATTCTGTTGCGACCGTCGCCTTAGCTGAGAGCGGCTCAATGTTCAATCCAGGGCCGATTGTTTACATGCATAAAATAGCAGTCGGTTTAGCGGGGAAGGGACATATTGATATCGACGCTCCAGTCGAGGTGAATCTAAATGTGATCGCTCGTGAAAAGGGCGCAGATGTAGACGACCTGACAGTCGTTATTCTCGAGCGCCCGCGCCATGAGGAACTGATCCAGCGCGTCCGCGAGACCGGTGCTCGAATCCGATTGATCACCGATGGTGATGTCGCGGGCGCAATGTTGGCCGCGCAACCTGACTCGGGCATCGATCTATTAATTGGGATCGGCGGGACTCCAGAAGGTGTCCTTGCTGCCTGCGCGTTGAAATGCATGGGCGGTGAGATTCAGGGGCGGTTGTATCCTAGAAACGAAGACGAAGAGAAAGCGGCGAAGGATCTAGGATACGATTTGGACAAGGTGCTCAGGATCGATGATCTCGTCGCAACCGATGACATCTTCTTTGCCGTTACAGGGATCACCGACGGTGAGTTAGTGGATGGAGTGAAGTACTTCGGTGCTGGCGCGCATACGCACAGCCTTGTGATGAGAGGGATAACAGGAACCGTGCGTGAGATCACCGCAACCCACCGCTGGGATAAATTGATGGTGGTAAGCGAGATCCAGTATGATCGCATCGGGTGACCCCGCAGACAATCTAAAGGTGTCACGGCGTGGAAGAGACGGCGCGAAGATAAACCGCCAGGGTTCTAATTAGGTAAAAATCAGCATAAGCGAAATATCGATGATTTTCGAAATGATTCGCTTTTGGTCTTGTTGGTAAAGGCAGGAATTATTTGGGGTAGAGAATTGTGAATGGGAATAGAGCCCTGCTTGCTTCCGTCCTTCCTGCGTGCTATAATGCCTGCGTTCAAGAAGACTTGTTGTCTCAGGACAGCACCCCCTTCAACCAACTCTGACCAGAATAACATTTGAGCTATCCTCGAATATTTATCACTATATGTGATTACCTACTTATTAATCTCGAATACCACTCGATAGAAACAATAAACGAAATTTTCCGTTGGGAGTACATTAATGAATATTGGGCAACTTGAAGGAATGACTCTGACCGACCTAAGGGATTTGTCGAAAGAGTATGATGTGAGCGGCGCATCCCGCATGAAAAAAGAGGACTTGATTCTCCGGATTATGCAGTCGGATGCGGAACGCAGAGGGCTGGAACTGCGCGGGGGTGTGTTAGAGATCATGAACGAGGGGATGGGGTTTCTGCGCGCAGATCACTATCTCCCCGGTCGTAATGATATCTATGTCTCACAGTCCCAAATGAGGCGCTTTAAATTGCGAACAGGGGATATGATCATAGGTCAAATCCGCCCTCCGAAAGATACAGAGAAATACTTTGGCTTGCTCCGCGTTGAATCGATAAACGGAATGGATCCGGAAGAAGCGAAAGATCGACCCAGGTTCAACGACCTTACGCCGATCTTCCCGTTGGAACGGTTTGATCTCGAGACTGATCGGTTCACGCTCGCGACGCGATTGATTAATTTGATCGCACCGATTGGCAAAGGGCAGCGAGGGTTAATTGTTTCCCCTCCAAAGGCGGGGAAAACGACGGTATTAAAGCAAATCGCCAACGCGATATCTCTGAAGTATCCAGAGGTTCACCTCATGGTTGCGCTCATTGGCGAGCGGCCGGAAGAAGTGACCGACATGGATCGTTCGGTCGATGCAGAAGTGATTGCATCCACGTTTGATGAACCGGTTACTTCACATGTCCGTGCGGCAGAAATGGCGCTGGAAAGAGCCAAGCGTTTGGTGGAGTGCGGGAAGGATGTAGCCATTCTTCTTGATTCGATCACGCGCCTCACGAGAGCTTATAACCTGATGGTGACGCCCTCAGGCAGGACGCTCTCGGGTGGTATCGATCCCGCCGCCCTCTACCCGCCGAAGCGATTCTTCGGAGCGGCACGGAAAATTGAAGAGGGCGGATCGCTCACAATCATCGCCACAACTCTCGTAGACACGGGCTCACGCATGGATGATGTCGTATATGAGGAATTTAAGGGAACCGGGAACATGGAACTTCATCTCTCACGCAAGCTGCAAGAGAGACGAGTCTTCCCCGCCTTTGATATCGATCGCTCCTCGACTCGCCGTGAGGAACTACTGCTTGGACCAGATCTCACGCGGCGTGTATGGCTGATGCGGCGGATGTTCGCTCAAATGATAGAACCGCCGGTCGGAGCTGGAATGGACATCACAACAGCCACAGAAGCGCTCTTGCACCGCATCGCACAAACCGAAAACAATATCGAGTTTCTTGAATCGCTCTCCGAAGATCAATAACCAACGCCCACCACGAGAAAGGCGGCGGCTGTGGACCGCCGCGCCGTTCATCATTGGCGCTCTGGGTGTAATCGCAGCTGGCTGGGCGATCGGGTTGAATATTCGTTCGCGCAGCCAAGCCGGCGATTCACCGGTATCATCTGGCGAACGTGTGTCTTCTGGAGACCTCACAGATCTCTCCGCTCTCCCTGTTTTCGAACCTGATATTGAAACGAAGATGCTCTCCCGGGCGGCGAACTTAAACACGTCGAAGCCAAGCCGGTCACGCGTCGATGTACTTCGCTACACAGTTCAGCCGGGTGATTCGGTTTTCGGGATTTCGGAGAAGTTTGGGATCGAACCGGAAACGCTGTTGTGGGGTAATTTTGAAGTTCTGAATGACGATCCTCACCTTTTAAAACCTGGCCAGGAGTTGAATATTCTTCCGGTCAACGGGACATATTATGAATGGCAGGACGGTGATGATCTCGATCAGGTCGCTGGCTTCTTCAATGTTGAGCCGCGGGAGATCATAGAATATCCGGGAAACCACATCAGCCTCGTCGATCCACAGATCATGCCCGGGACGTGGTTGATCGTACCTGAAGGCCGGCGAGCTTTTAGACAGTGGTTTGTCCCGACAATCGCTCGAGGGCAGGCGGGCGTAGGCGCGGCATATGGACCCGGTGGCTGCACTGGAACTTACACTGGCGTTGTCGGAACCGGCGGCTTCATTTGGCCAGCGTCAAACCATTACATCTCTGGTAATGATTATTGGTCCGGTCACCTGGCGATCGACATCGCCGCGGGGATGGGGACAGGAATATGGGCTGCAGACGGTGGGGTCGTCGTTTTCGCTGGCTGGTCGACGGTTGGCTATGGCAATATGGTAATGATTGATCATGGGAACGGCTGGCAAACCGTATATGCCCACTTGAGCCAAGTCGGTGTGGGCTGTGGGCAGAGTGTGAACCAAGGGCAAAGTATTGGGCTGGCCGGTTCCACCGGAAATTCGACGGGACCACACCTGCATTTTGAAACCCGTTTTCAGGATGGATTTGTTAATCCGTGGTATGTTCTTCCTTAGGACGTATGTTGCCGGCGCTTGACGGTCTACAACGCGCTTGTTATGATGCGCGCGCGGGATCAAGGGAAGGCGGAGAAATTGCAGGAAAAGGCGACGAACGCGCGTGACAAGGGCACGCTTCCGATTCGAACATGGAAGCGCATCGAGTTGTGGGCGAAAATCTGCGTGGTAACGTTGCGTGACCCTATCCTGCGTTTCACGGGCCATCTAGCCCTTCTAACTCTCATAGCGTTAGGGGTGTGGGCTGCTCGTCTAGGTTGGGATACGCTCCCATTGGACGCCTACGCCGGAGTGGTGGAAGAAAACGAAAGCGCTGGTCTTACACCGCCAACAATTTTAAGGCTCGGGATTGCCGACCTTCCTCCGTACGCAGGCGGCTCAACTCAACTTGCAGGTGTAGGGCGCTCGACGGACATCCATACGGTTTTCCCTGAACGTCCACGACTTGAAGTGATTACATACCAGGTGCAAGAGGGGGACAGCCTCTTTGGGATCGCAGACAAATTCAGCCTGAAACCTGAAACGATCTTATGGGGCAACTTCGACGTACTCCAGGACGATCCCCACCGGCTCAAACCCGGGCAGGAACTCAACATTTCACCAGTGGATGGAACGTTGTATGAATGGCATGAAGGGGATGGATTGAGTGGGGTTGCACGGTTCTTCGGTGTCGAACCAAGTGAGATTATCCAGTGGCCAACGAACCATATCGACCCCGACATGGATCCAGAGAACCCAGATATCGAAGCGGGTATGTTGCTGATCATCCCCGGCGGTCATCGCTCCCTGGTCTCCTGGAGCGCGCCGCGCATCTCGCGCAGCAATCCCGCGGTTGCCAAGGTCCTTGGACCGGGCGCATGCGGGTCGATCTATGATGGTGTTGTCGGCAGCGGAATATTCATATATCCAACGCCATTGCACTATGTCTCCGGCTTCGATTACAGCTCTATCCATCCGGCGATCGATCTCGCCGGCAGCACCGGTCATGCCATCTTCGCTTCGGATTCGGGCGTTGTGGTTTATGCGGGTTGGAATGATTGGGGATACGGCTATGTGATTGTCCTGGATCATGGCAATGGGTGGCAAACGCTGTATGCTCACCTCAGCGCAATTAATGTGGTTTGTGGTCAATCCGTCTATCAGGGTGACGTGATCGGCGCGATGGGCTCAACCGGTAATTCGTCGGGATCACACTTGCATTTCGAGATCATGCACGATGAGTATGGCAAGGTAAACCCTCATAATTTCCTGCAATAAGGCGAAGAAGTCAATGGCTTTCTCCTCGTCTATAGTCGTGCGCACTTCGGTGCGCACTTTTCTATTAACTGGTTCTTTACCTGACTCAC